>NZ_JASJXA010000003.1:0-220888 GCF_035018905.1 Glaciimonas sp. Gout2
TTAACCGCGTAACAACATCGCAGGCGCAGCGGTCACGATCGGCCAGAATGAGCGGTCACGTTGACCAGAATACGCAATAGATATTCGCGCGTCGAAGGGCGTCACTATGCTTGTCAAAAAGAGCCAAAACGATTATTTAATTGAGGGCGATATGTGCCAATTCAGACGTGTCAAATATGTCGACATGAAAAATATCGTGGGCTCTAGTGTGATGAGCGTATAAGTCGCAAAAAATAAAAAAACGACTCGGACATTTAAGCGTCGGAGTCGTTATATTTGCCTTACCTTGTAGCGAATTGAGAAATTTCAATAACCTTCTGAGGTTATTGAAAGACAGTGCATGCTGCTATAAGTTATAGGCCAGCATGAATTGCTATGCGCGTTTCACCAGTCGTACGATGACGAGCAGTACAATCGCACCAATCGTTGCTGTGACTATCGAAGCGATCATGCCACCACTGACGCCGATGCCGATCAGACCGGCCAGCCAGCCGCCGATGAATGCCCCCACAATACCAACAAGAATGTCGACCAAAATACCAAAGCCGCCGCCCTTAACCAAGACACCAGCGAGCCAACCGGCGATAGCACCGATGATGAGCCAAGCGAGAATTCCATGTTCCATGGTATTTCCTTTCGTAGTTTAGCAGTGGGTGAAAAAGTCTAGCGTCATTGAACGTGAGCCGCAACTATATTATTTTTTTACGGCTAAATTTTAAAAAATGAGAGAGTAATTTGAAGTGGATGCGCTGGCTCTTCTCTCTCCATTCTTTTCTAATAAATTATCATTGCGCTGATCAGCAATGCGTAAAGTATATAGTCGCCTATAAATACTATAGTTATAGTTTCTTGTTTTTACAAATGTTCACAAATTTCATTGCAAACTGGGTTCTGCGCTGCGACTTGCATCAGATAGTTTGCAGTAATACTAAAAAAATTATAGGCGATTGTCTATAAGCTGTTGTCCCCGTCTGACGCCTTCCTGGCCCACTTCTTCAAGAGATCCTATGAAGGTATTCTCATCTTTCCATTCGATACCGTTTTCCAGATTTACCTTAATTAACCACCCGGCCGAATTGAGGTGGGTAAAAACGTAAATTTTTTGGCCTTTGTATTCTCGAATAATTGTCACGTCCATGATTTTGACTATCCACCATTGGTTATGGTGAGCATGATAGAGATAACCATGTTGCCTGAATGTCGGGCGTTGTCACTTCTTTATGTAGGAGTAGAGGAAGTCGCTGCATTAATCATCGCGATGACGCCTGGCGTCGCCCCGAACGCAATGACATTGATGGCCATAATGACAGGCGGCGTCCTGCGCCGTTAACATTACCCACTATATTTTTTTGTGTCGAGGTGTGTAAGACGGTCATAGCGTCTAGTTAAAAGTTTTCTTTTGTGCCGCTAAGCGTGCGAGTAAGGGAGCGGTTTTCCATGCTTCTCCGTGCAAACCTTGCGCGTATTTTTCGATTGCCGCGACAACACTTTTTAAGCCAACTGTATCAGCATAAAACAAAGGGCCACCGCGGAATAAAGGAAATCCATAACCGGTCAGATACACCATATCGATGTCAGAGGCACGTTGTGCGATTCCTTCTTCCAGTAAAAGCGCCGCCTCGTTTATCAGTGAATATATCAATCGTTCTACGATTTCCTGATCGCTTATTTGCCGACGTGCGACACCACTAGCTTTGGAGTTTTTTGTGATCAGGTTATCGACCAATGCGGATGGATAGGCTTTGCGGTCGCCCGCTTTATAGTCGTACCATCCAGCCCCGGTTTTTTGACCGAAACGTCCCAGTTTACACAGTAGGTCGGCAGTTTTTGAGTACGTCATTTCAGGTGTATCGATCGCGCGTCGTTTTCGGATAGCCCAGCCGATGTCGTTGCCAGCCAGATCGCTCATCCGGAACGGCCCCATTGCGCAGCCAAACCGTTCAATTGCTTTATCAACCTGCTCCGGAAAACAACCTTCATCTAGCAAAAATCCAGCCTGACGGACATATTGTTCCACCATGCGGTTGCCGATAAATCCATCGCAGACACCCGCAACAACGCCAGTTTTGCGAATTTTTTTAGTCAGTGCCAAGGTGGTTACCAAAACGTCGTCGGCGGTCTTTTCACCGCGAACAATTTCCAGCAGTTGCATGACGTTTGCAGGACTGAAAAAATGCATGCCGATGACATCCTGGGGACGTTTGGTGGACGCTGCAATTTCATTCAGATTCAGCGTCGACGTGTTGGAGGCTAAAATTGCACCGGGCTTCATGATGTTATCGAGGGTCTTAAAGACCGCTTTTTTGACTTCCATGTCTTCAAATACGGCCTCGATCACAATGTCTGCATCGCTGATCGCTGCATAGTCCAGCGTGCCCGTGATCAGAGCGATCCGTTGGTCAACTTTGTCTTGCGTTAGTTTGCCTTTTTTGAGCGTGTTCTCATAATTTTTTCGAATGATCGCCATACCCTTTTTCAAAGCATCAGGGTTAGTTTCCAGTATCATGACCGGGATGCCAACATTGGCAAAATTCATGGCGATACCGCCGCCCATCGTACCAGCGCCGATGACCGCCGCGCAGGTAATTGGTCGACGTGGTGTGTCCGCAGAAAGCCCCACAATTTTACTGGCTGCACGTTCGCCAAAAAATGCATGGCGCATCGCTTTGGAGGTGGTTGTTTGTAGCAGCGCAAGAAACAAGTCACGTTCATATTGCAGGCCATCGTCGAATGGTTTGGTGATTGCAGCCTCAATCGCGTCAATACATTTTAATGGAGCGGGAAATTGCTCTGACGTCCCACCGACGATCGCGCGTGCGGTCTGCAAAAAAGCCTGGTAGTCAGGATAATCAGAATGAGAAACTGTAAGATCCCGGACTTTAGGTAGTGGTCGCAGATTGGCTATCTTGTCGGCGAAAGCGAGTACGGCTGGCATCCATTCGCCATTTGCTTCCGGCATGATCAATGCATCGAAAAGGGCCGTCGTCGCCAATTTTTCCGCAGCTATCGGATTGCCGGAGACGATCATGTCCACGGCAAGTTTCAGTCCTACCGCACGCGGTAAACGTTGCGTGCCACCTGCGCCCGGCAACAGACCCAATTTGACTTCCGGTAAACCTATTTTTGCTGTTGGCGTTGAGATCCGATAGTGACATGCGAGCGATAATTCCAGGCCGCCACCCATGCAGACAGAATGGATCGCCGCTACTACAGGTTTGGTAGCGTTTTCGACAATGCTGATCAAGGTATGTAATGACGGTTCAGCTAATGCTTTTGGCGAGTTGAATTCTTTTATATCGGCGCCGCCAGAAAAGGCCTGACCTGCACCGGTAATAACAATCGCCCTGACCGCGTCATCGCTGAGCGCCTTTTGTATGCCATCAACCATCGCCGTGCGGGTTATCAAACCCATGCCGTTCACGGGTGGATTGTTAATAGTGATAAGGGCGATGTTTCCCTGGTGTTGGTATTCAGCAGTCATGTCTCTTCCTTTATTGGGCGTCTGTCAGTTTGTATCGATGTAAATAAGCTAAATAATTAAAACAGCAATCGGGTGGTCGAAAGCTTGACGACTGCAGTATGCTTTTTTGTTGTTTGCACTTTTATGGTTAAACAGCCTATGTTCCCCCGCTTTACTCTCCGTCGCTCCCTCTATTTCGCCTATCACGTATATGTTATTACATCGCTATCAACACGTCGCCATTGTTCGTAGAGAGGTAATTCTACATGCGCGTTAATGATAGCTTTATTACTTAAATGTTCGTAATCGAACATTTATAGCCGAGTAACTGCGGATAGAGTGTTATATTTCTATTGGGAAATTGTTCTCATGTGAACATTTTGCCATCATTGTGCAAATATCGATTTGAAACGTGTGGCGCGCTAGCGACCAACGGAATCCTTGCCGCATGAAATGGCATTGCGTCATGTAATTGAAGTCAACTATTTGCATAAATGCCAACCGTATCGGAGACAACAAAATAATGTTCAATATTTTTCGCCCAGCGTTACATCAAGCCTTATTATCCAAAGAAAAAATTGACCCCACTTATCGCCGCTTACGCTGGCAGATTTTTTTGGGTATTTTTTTTGGTTACGCTGGTTACTATCTGGTGCGTAAGAATTTTTCATTGGCAATGCCAGCCTTGATAGAGCAAGGATTTACCAGAGGGCAGCTAGGATTCGCCATGTCGGGTGTAGCCATTGCCTACGGTTTATCAAAATTTCTCATGGGAATGGTCTCTGATCGTTCGAATCCACGTTTCTTTTTACCTTTCGGTTTACTCGTCTCGGCCGCAGTCATGTTCGTGATGGGGTTCAGTCATTGGGCAACATCTAGCGTCACAATCATGTTCTCGCTGCTGTTCATCAACGGTTGGGTTCAGGGTATGGGATGGCCGCCGTCCGGGCGCACGATGGTGCATTGGTGGTCTCAGAAAGAGCGCGGTAGTGTCGTCTCGGTCTGGAACATTGCGCACAATGTTGGTGGAGGAATGATCGGGCCGCTCTTTATTCTCGGCATGGGTTGGTTCAATGATTGGCGTTCAGCCTTTTATGTACCCGCAGCGGTAGCGGTAGCGATTGCCATCTTCGCGTTTGTTATGATGCGTGACACACCACAATCTTGTGGACTGCCGCCGGTAGAAGAGTATAAAAACGATTATCCGGAAGGCTACGACAAATCCCACGAAGAAGAACTGACCACTAAGGAAATTCTGTTTCGCTACGTACTAAATAACAAATTATTGTGGTACATCGCTTTTGCCAACGTATTTGTTTATTTGCTGCGGTATGGCGTGTTGGATTGGGCGCCGACTTATCTACGCGAAGTCAAACACTTCAGCATCGATAAATCATCCTGGGCCTATTTTATGTACGAATGGGCGGGTATTCCTGGGACATTATTGTGCGGCTGGATGTCAGACAAAATCTTTAAAGGCAACCGTGCCTTGACTGGAATTGTCTTCATGATTCTGGTCACCATCGCGACATTGGTGTATTGGCTCAATCCGGCTGGCAATCCCGGCATAGATATCGCTGCGTTGTGCGCTATCGGCTTTTTGATTTATGGGCCCGTCATGTTAATCGGTTTGTACGCGCTGGAACTGGCACCGAAAAAAGCTGCAGGAACCGCCGCTGGTTTCACCGGTCTGTTTGGTTATCTTGGCGGTTCAGTCGCAGCCAGTGCGCTTTTAGGTTCCACCGTGGATCATTGGGGCTGGGATGGCGGATTCATCCTGTTAGTAGGATCTTGCATATTGTCGGTGCTATTTTTCGTCATGGCGTGGTATGGCTCGCGACCGCAACATCCTGACTTGAAAGATATTTCAACTTAAATGCTGGATAAATGGTCGGCTGTACAGATGGATGAGGTTACTCAGTGAAGTAACTCAGAAGTAACACCATGAAGTAATTCTGCGATGAAGGAGCGCACGCGCTGAAGCCATTAAAAGCTTTAGCGCGTGTTGCGTTCCGCAGTGCGTTTTAGCCATATTTGCAACACCAGATAAGCCACCACAAAAACGTTTCCGGCCAGCACCGCAGCATTCGTCAAGGATGGATGCAAAACAAGATGGCGAATTTCGATAGGAATATAGATTCCACCCGATATCGCACCCAACCAGGTCGCCCAGGCGCGATTATTCCAAAGGCCATAACATTCTGTGAAACGCAGCGATATATAGGCCAATCCGATCAACGCGACGTTGCGGCGATTTTCGTCATTCAAGACGTCGGCGTAATGCAGAAAAATAGACGGATAATGCGCAGTTGGGTCCATGCCAAAATGACCGATCAACTCGATCGCCAGATGGCGAATATCATGGTGCAGCAGGTCCAGCAAGCCTAGCGTAGCGGCTAAAGCGGCCAACCCCTTAATACCCTCAAACGTAGCAATCGCTTTTAACGCCGCCCGAGATTTTTCTGATGCTGGTGGCGACTGGTTTGTGATGATGTCTTTTGTGTCATTGGATGATTGCATAAGACGATTATGCACGAAGCTGGACTTTATTATTCGGCAATAAATTCTAATGTTATCTGCCATCCCGTTATTCGCTTGCTTGGTAGTTTTACCATCTCACGCTCTAATACCTTCGCCTCTTTATCGATATAAATACGTCAATATGATTGGCTTACAATTGATTTTCCGTCACTCTTTTTCTATTAGAAAATTACGTGATGCCGGTTTGAGAGTGGGATCGTTGATAGTGCCATCTTTCAGCGATATCCCGGTTAACTGCCGACTGAATGCTTCGGATAGCAAATAATGTAGTTTACCTGCTGCGTCTGGATAGCTTAATCCGGCAGGGCGGATATTTGATATGCAGTTTCTACTTTCATCGGTCAAGCCCACATGCGGTTGCCATGTCAGATAAATGCCCATGCTGTCTGGCGAGCTTAGACCGGGGCGTTCGCCGATCAACACTACGACCATCTTTGCGCCTAGCAATTCACCAATCTCATCGCCAATAGCCACACGTCCCTGACGTACGATTGTAAAGGGTGCAGTTGACCAGTTTTCGGCTTTTAGCAACGGCATGAGCGTAGCAAGAAAAGTTGCTGCATTTTGTTCAATCGCCAATGCAGAAAGGCCATCGGCAATTACGAATGCCAGATCAACGTGCCGCTGGCTAGTGTGAGTTTTTATGGTGGTTGAATCTTTAAGCGGCGCTGATAACGCCTCCAGAATCTGATGCGAAGAAGGGGACAGTTTTCGACCAAAATCTGGTCGCTGCAAATAGCTATCCCGGGTTTGAGCGACGCTTGATAAGGTAACGCATGCATTCTGTTGACTAACGCCGCAGTCAGTTAGCGCTTGCGCCACTTTTTCGGTATCCAGCATCTGATGCACGGCGTCACGCGCCCTTGCATGGGCTAGCTGAAAGTCCAATTGAACGGCAGTTGGCAGACTTATTCCGGCACGGCCGAGCGCGATCCTTGCGCTCGTAAATTGGCGCAGGAGTTGCCATGGATTGGTAATAACCGTTGGTTTAGTCATACTTAATTAACCCGTTTCTGTCCTTCGTTTCTGTCCTTATTATCTCGCCGCTTGCGGGAGTGCGGTTGTCCAAGTGCGCTATCACGGCAGACGCAACAAGGCGTGTTTAAACGCCGGTGGTAGTTCCTCTTTAAGCATTAACGTGCCATCGCCGGAAAATATTTGCATGTCTTGCAGCCACTTTTCAAATTCGGGCGCTGGCTTTAGCCCCAATACGCGTCGGGCGTAAAGTGCGTCGTGGAATGAAGTCGATTGATAGTGCAGCATAATATCGTCCGATCCGGGCACACCCATGATGAAATTGCAACCGGCTGTGCCCAGCAATGTCAGCAAAACGTCCATGTCATTTTGATCCGCTTCGGCGTGGTTGGTGTAGCAGACATCGCAACCCATCGGCAATCCTAACAACTTCGCGCAAAAGTGATCTTCCAGACCGGCGCGGATTATTTGCTTCCCATCATATAAATATTCAGGACCAATAAAGCCAACTACTGAGTTCACCAGAAGCGGTTTAAATTTTCTGGCAACCGCGTAGGCACGCGCTTCGCAGGTTTGCTGATCGATCCCATGATGGGCGTTAGCCGACAGGGCGCTACCTTGCCCGGTTTCAAAATACATGACGTTGTTGCCGATGGTGCCGCGTCCCAAAGAAAGCGCTGCTTGCTGCGCCTCATCCAACAAATTCAAATTGATCCCAAAACTTTGGTTGGCTGCCTCGGTGCCAGCAATCGACTGAAATACCAAATCCACGGGAGCGCCGCGGTTGATCGCTTCTATCGTGTTGGTGACATGCGTCAGCACGCAGGATTGAGTAGGAATGCGGTATTGTTGAATGATCTGATCCAGCATCGATACCAGTTTGATGACTTGCCCGACGTTATCGGTGGCCGGATTGATACCAATCACCGCATCGCCGCTGCCATACATCAAGCCGTCTAGAATGCTAGCGGCAATTCCTGTGGCGTCATCGGTCGGATGGTTCGGTTGCAGGCGGGTCGATAGACGGTTAGCTAGTCCAATGGTATTGCGGAAGCGGGTGACGACGCGACATTTTTTGGCAACCAGAATCAAATCCTGGACGCGCATGATTTTTGAGACCGCTGCCGCCATCTCCGGCGTGATGCCGGGCGCGATCGCAGTGAGTAATAACTCTGTGGCAGCGTCGCTCAGAAGCCAGTTGCGGAAGTCGCCAATCGTTAAGTGTCGGATGGCGGCGAAGGCATTGGCATCGTGGTCATCGATAATCAATCGGCTGACCTCGTCGCTTTCGTAGGGGACCAGTAAATCGTTAAGGAATGTGGTTAGTGGCAGCGCCGCCAGAGTCATCTGTGCAGCGACACGCTCTTCGGCACTGGCGGCAGCGATACCCGCCAGATGGTCGCCCGAGCGTGTGGGAGTGGCTTTTGCCATCAGGTCTTTCAGGTCGCGAAATTGGTAGGTTTTAGTCCCTACCACGTGACTGAACCGGACAATCGGACGGTGCATAGGCGGCCTGTTTTACGTTTGAAAAAACGTGCGGTCCAAAGCGGAGCCGAACGACGTATTTACAGAGATTAGCAGAGATAAGCCGATATTAGCTGATATAAACTAAAAGTTGGCCGAGGATGCCAACGGCAATAGAAGCGCGTTGAACGTCGCGCGTCGTTTCTTTGGCGTCGATGTGGCTTTTTTAGTATCATCGGGGCGGTGATTCACGCGTGATGAATGAACCACAATTAACAAACCATGAAATACGGCGACTAATACTGAATCGCAGGAATTTAACGACCCGGCTTGGTAGCTGCTGATCGGATTTTAGCTATCGTCAGTCCGGACCAGACTGCTTTAGTTTGGGTCAGGATACTGTCTGTTTTCCAAGCAGTTGGGGCAACTTTGCCAATGCATCGTATTCCTCATCGCTAAACAGCCTTGATCGCGTCAAAAAGCGACGTCCTGATCCGTTGTCTAGTGAGAACATGCCACCGTTGCCATTGACAACGTCAATGATTAATTGCGTATGTTTCCAGTATTCGAATTGCTCGGCGCCGATATAAAACGGTTCACCATCCAGTTCACCCAAATACACATCTCCGTCGCCAACCTGAAAATCGTCTCGGGCGTAACACATGGGGGCACTGCCATCGCAGCAGCCGCCGGATTGAAAAAACATTAGCGCACCATGTCTTTTTCTTAGCGTTTGTAGCAATTCTAGCGTCGCTTCAGTCGCAACGACTCGGGCGGGGGTAGTTGACATAAGAAAGGCCTTTCGTGAAAAATAGGACTTACGCAAATCCGCACCAGCGGCGCTATGCTTCACAATTTTATAATGCGGCATAAGCTTCGTAAAATAGGGGCGATAAACCTGCTACTGAGCTGTTGCTGGGACGATTTTGCGTAAATCCTAAGAAAATTGAACTCTGCCTTAACCGGCGGTAAAGCAGAGTCCACATTACAATCTAGCAGCGAACTTTAGAAAAAGCCTAAAGCGTTAGGGCTATAACTGACCAACAGATTTTTGGTTTGTTGATAGTGATCCAACATCATCTTGTGATTCTCACGACCGATACCAGACTGCTTGTAACCACCAAATGCTGCATGCGCAGGGTACAGGTGATAACAGTTAGTCCAGACCCGACCCGCTTGAATCTCGCGACCCATACGGAAAGCACGTGAGCCATCGCGTGTCCACAGCCCTGCGCCCAGACCATACAATGTGTCGTTGGCGATTTCCAGCGCTTCTTCTTCGTCTTTGAAAGTCGTGACAGACAACACAGGTCCAAAAATTTCTTCCTGGAAGATGCGCATTTTGTTATTACCTTCGAACACGGTTGGTTCCATGTAATAACCCGCATCCAGATCACCGCCATGTTGCGTGCGACCGCCGCCGGTGAGCAACTTGGCGCCTTCTTGTTTGCCAATGTCGATGTATGACAGAATTTTTTCGAGCTGTTCCTGCGATGCTTGTGCACCGATCATCGTGCTCATTTCGAGTGGATTGCCTTGCTTGATGGCTTTTACGCGTTTTAATGCACGTTCCATAAAGCGGTCATAGATCGATTCTTGAATCAACGCGCGTGATGGGCAAGTGCACACTTCACCTTGATTTAGCGCGAACATGGCAAAGCCTTCCAGGCATTTGTCAAAGAACGCATCGTCCTGATCCATGACATCAGCAAAGAAGATGTTAGGCGATTTGCCGCCTAGTTCCAGCGTTACAGGGATGATGTTTTGCGATGCGTATTGCATGATGAGGCGGCCGGTAGTAGTTTCACCGGTGAAAGCGATCTTGGCAATCCGCTTGCTCGAAGCCAACGGTTTGCCTGCTTCCAGACCGAAACCTTGAATAATATTAAGCACACCCGGTGGCAACAAATCTTGCACTAGTTCAATCCACACCATAATCGAGGCTGGTGTTTGTTCAGCTGGCTTAAGGACGATGCAATTGCCTGCCGCCAACGCCGGTGCCATTTTCCAGACTGCCATCAATATTGGAAAATTCCACGGAATGATCTGACCAACGACGCCCAAAGGCTCATGGAAATGATAAGCGTAAGTTTCTGCATCGATGGTCGCGACAGTGCCTTCTTGGGCACGGATGCAACCGGCAAAATAGCGGAAATGATCAATAGCCAATGGAATGTCGGCTAATGTTGTTTCGCGCAGAGGTTTACCGTTGTCGATCGTTTCGGCAATAGCCAGCAACTCCAGATTAGCTTCCATCCGGTCTGCGATTTTAAGCAGGATGTTGGCGCGGTCGGCAGGTGAAGTCCGGCCCCAGGCACGCTTAGCGGCATGTGCGGCGTCTAATGCCAGATCGACATCTTCTGCGCTGGATCGTGCTACTTCGCAAAAAGCGCGACCGAGAACAGGACTAATGTTTTCAAAATACTCACCCTTTACCGGTGGGACAAATTTTCCACCGATGAAATTGTCGTAACGTTGCTTGAAGGGATTTTTAATGCCTAGTTTGGTGATGTCTGCTAGATTCATGTCGTCCTCCGAAAGGGATTTTAGTTAATTGATTACCAAGTTGGCGTTAGGCCAAGGTGCAACAGGCACTCAACCTATTTGCAAAGGTCGTGCCAATCAATATTCCGCAGATTATTAGCCGGAATTTTTTTGCCGTAAATCGCTGAAAACCCGCATGGATATTAACTATCACCTATCCGTTATGGGATAAATTTATCAGTTTCAAATTGCCCATGTCACAAACATAAAACCACTGCTGTTTTATTTTGGAACACTCTTGCATTGGCAGTGTTCCGAATTTGAACTGCCTTTGAAGTGATGCAATTTTGATTAATGACAAGTGGAGAAGTTCAGTCGCTTTGTATTCGGCAACGATTGGTTTGACACAAAAAAAACAATAAAATGTGGCGGTTAAAACCACCAAATGCAACTTGGTTGCACTATAATCGGCACGCTGCAACTAGGTTGCAATTGGCTTTCATCTGATTACAAAGAGCAACTAGTGGGCGAATGTAAAGAGACCATAGAGCAAAAATAGAGCCGGTTCGGACTTGGTTTTGCCTTGGGTTTGCCGCGGTTTTGCCCTTTTGTGGCCCGATCGTGTCTAAACAATTTGTTGTAAATATAAAGCTAAGATGTCGATCAAATCGTCCTCCCTTATGAATAAAAAGCGCAGTAGTATGCTGGCGCGTTCGGCATGGTTTCGACTAATGCTGGTACTTCCCGTGTGCGTTTTATTTTGGGTTGGCGTCTGGTGGGCACTGGCGGGAGCGACAGGATGAAACCGGCAGTAACGTTGCACAACCTGACGGTCGCCTATCGTCAGCATCCGGCTTTGCACCATATCAGCGGAAGCTTTGAATCCGGTTCACTGACCGCGATTATTGGCCCGAATGGTGCAGGGAAAAGTACCTTATTGAAAAGCTTGCTAGGATTGGTTCGCATCGATAGCGGTCGCGTCGACATCAGCATTGCGCGCAAGCGTATCGCGTATTTGCCGCAGCAAGCTGAGATTGACCGCGGTTTTCCAATTTCAGTGATGGATTGCGTATTGCTGGGCTATTGGCAAAGTGCCGGGTTATTTGGTGGGATTACGAAGGCAATGTCAGAAAAAGGCGATGCCGCCTTACATGCGGTTGGCCTGGATGGATTTGCTGATCGCTCCATTGGCAGTTTGTCGGCGGGACAGTTTCAGCGTGTCTTGTTTGCGCGGATTTTGTTGCAGGATGCCGAGCTAATTTTGCTCGACGAACCGTTCAATGCCGTGGATGCAAAGACGACGGAAGATTTGCTGGTGATCGTACAGTCATGGCATGCGCAAAAGCGCACCGTGATTGCTGTGTTGCATGACAACGAACAGGTGCGCCGCTATTTTCCCCAATCGGTATTGCTGGCACGGCGCCTGGTGGCATGGGGTGACACGACACACGTATTAACCGACGATCATTTGCGGCTGGCTAAAAATATGCCTGAAGCGCAGGATCCGAACGCACCATTTTGCCAGCCGGAGACGACGGCATGAGTTTTTTCTCCCTGCATTGGTTGACCACGTTTTATCAATTTACCTTAGCGCCATTTCAGGAGTTTGCCTTCATGCGGCGCGCTCTGATCGGTATTCTGGCGCTTGCGCTCAGCAGTGCGCCCCTTGGCGTGTTGTTGACGTTGCGCCGGATGAGTCTGTTTGGTGATGCGCTTAGCCATGCCGTGCTGCCGGGTGTCGCAGTCGGATTCATGTTATTCGGCTTGTCGCTGCCAGCGTTAAGCATCGGTGGCTTTCTGGCTGGCGTGATTGTGGTGGCGATTGCCGCGTTGATCAGTCGCCATACCGATTTAAAGGAAGATGCCAGTCTTGCGTCGATCTATTTGATCGCGCTGGCACTGGGCGTGATGCTGATCTCGGTCAACGGCTCCAAACTAGATTTATTACATATTCTTTTTGGCAACGTACTTGGGGTCGATCGCGAAGGCTTGTTTCTGGTCGCCGGTGTCACAACGATCAGTTTGGTAGTAGGTGCCATGATGTATCGCGGGCTGGTATTGGAAAGTTTTGACGCCTCGTTTCTGGCGGCTTGCGGTGTCAAGGGCGCACGTGGTGCACTATTCCAGCAACTATTTTTGATGCTGGTAGTGCTCAATCTGGTGGCGTCTTTTCAGACGTTGGGTACGCTTATGGCGGTGGGATTGATGATGTTGCCAGCAGTTTCTGCGCGTCTTTGGCATGATACTTTGCCCGCACAATTGCTCAACAGCGCTTTGCAAGCGGCAGCGGCGGGTTATATCGGTTTATTGTTATCGTATTACACATCAACCCCTTCCGGTCCGACCATCATTGTCTGCGCCGGTGGACTGTATTTGATCTCGTTGCTGATCGCACCGCGTGGTTGGTTGGCAAAATTATGGAAGCGACCGCATCGGCTTGCCTGATTTGCGAACAATTACCAGGAGCGACTTGTCAGTTGACGGATGAAAGCGGAACGTAAAAATAATCGACCAGAGTCAATTTTGTGATCGGTTTGGTTGCCGATTTTTCGAGGTTTGACGTTTAGTTCTCGATGGCGCTCTACGCCAGCTCTTTCTAGTTTTGTGTTTTGTGGGCCGACGTCGTCGGCCCAGCAGCGCCGTGCCTAATAGTTTTTGATTCCAATCCTCAAGGAGTATCGCATGATGCGTTTTAAGCAATTTCTATCCATGATGATGGCGGCGGTTATAGTAACGATAGTCAGCAGTTCTGCATCGGCGGCCACAAAAATGCCGGTCGTGGTGAGCTTTAGCATACTCAGCGATATCGTCAGCAATGTTGGCCGGGAACACATCAGCATATCGACGCTGGTCGGGCCGGACGAAGATGCGCATGTATATGCGCCGACGCCAAAAGACGTGAGAACATTGGCGCAAGCAAAGGTCGTGGTCATTAATGGTCTTGGTTTTGAGGGCTGGATTGAGCGGCTTGCCGATGCGGCAAATTACAAAGGTGCAGTAGTGGTCGTTAGCAATGGTATAACAGCCCGTCAACGCCCGGACGGCGGCGATGCCGGGCATCATCTTGATCCGCATGCATGGCAAGATCCGGCTAATGTGATGGTCTACATCCGCAATATTGTTGCCGCACTGAGCAAGGCTGACCCAGCCAACGCTACAGCATATAAAAATAATGGTGCCGAATATACGCGCGCATTAGTGGCACTGGATAATTGGGCACAAGCGCAATTTGCGCAAATTCCCGACGCACGCCGTAACGTGATCACCTCCCATGATGCATTCGAATATTTTGGCGCACACTTTAAGGTACGTTTTCTTGCCCCACAAGGCGTTTCAACCGAAAGCGAACCAAGTGCCAGAGATGTCGCGATGCTGATCCGGCAAATCCGTGAGGAGCATAGCAAAGCGCTCTTTTTTGAAAATATGAGTAATCCGAAGCTATTGCAACAAATCAGCGATGAGGTTGGCGTTAAGCCTGGCGGCAAGTTATATGCGGATGCATTGTCGCAGGCTAATGGGGATGCCCCGACCTATTTGCGCATGATGCGTTTTAATGTGGCGCAAATCATGGATCGTCTGAAGCAGGAGTAATTTGCAATGCACCACCGTCAAGTCACTACGCCATATTGCGCGTCTTTACGGTAGTCGTTCGGAAATGATGGCGCCAAGCAGATGTGACGATTGAACGGTAACATACTGACTTTCGTTAATGCGCCAAAATGCCCGATATTATGAAACCCAATCTGCTTATTCTCAGTGCTTTTTCCGATGAACATCTGGAACAGATTAAACAGGGTTACGAGGTTTTATACGCGCCGAACCTGAAGCAGCGCGCCGAAGCGATTACTACCAACGGAATACACTTTCAAGCTGTGCTGACAATCGGCAGCATAGGATTAACAGCGGATGAAATCGCCGCGATGCCAAAGTTGGAACTGATCTGCGCATTGGGTGCCGGATACGAAGAAATTGACATCGCGGCCGCTCGTGCGCGCGGGATCATCGTCTCGAATGGTGCTGGTACAAACGACGCGTGCGTTGCCGATCATGCAATGGGATTGTTGCTGGCGGCGGTGCGTGGGATTCCGCAACTGGGCGTGGCGTTACATCAAGGCATTTGGCGGACTGCACTACCATTGCCAGCAAGCGTATCGTTCAAGCGGCTTGGAATTCTGGGGCTTGGCACTATCGGGAAACAAATTGCCCGGCGTGCACTCGGATTTGATATGGAAATCGGTTATCACAGTCGCTCGGTTCGCAATGATGTGCCGTTTACCTATTTTGATTCGTTACTAGGCCTGGCCCAATGGGCTGATTTTTTGGTGGTGGCGACACCTGGAGGTAAAGCAACGCGTCACCTGGTGAATGGTCCCGTCCTTGATGCGCTTGGGCCAACTGGCGTATTGGTCAATATCGCGCGCGGAAGTGTGGTCGATACAGAGGCATTATCGCAAGCATTGCGGCAGCACCGCATCGCCGCAGCCGGTTTAGATGTGTACGAGAGCGAACCATTGCCGCCGCAACAGTTGATGCACTTGCCGAACGTGGTGTTGACGCCGCACGTCGCTGGTTGGTCGCCGGAATCGGTGGATGCGACGGTAAACTTATTTCTGGAGAATGCTAATCGGCATTTTTCCGGTCAGGCAGTATTGACGCCGGTCTAAGAATCTATCCTGATACATCGATTGCGCTCGGGTATGATGAATTGTCGAGTTGGGTGTTGATCAATCCTCTGCTGCGACTTCTATGAAGTGGAAGTAATTTCAATTAACTTGTGATCGACACCGAACCAAACCGGCTCATCAAAGCGTTTCACTACTTCGTCCCACTTAATCAAAATACCGCCGCACCGACTCAAAACGTTGCGCATAATATTTGGTCTCGAGACGATCTATTCTGACTTTGCCGTTGGTTGATGGCGCGTTAATAAAACGGCCATCGCCGATATAAATACCAACGTGCGAAAACGGCCGATTCATCGTATTAAAAAATACCAGATCACCCGGTCGCAATTCACTTTTTGGTACTTCTCTGCCTTGTCGGGCGATGGTTGCTGCGCTGCCGGTCACATTGAGGCCGGCAGCCTGTTTGAAGACATAACTGACCATGCCACTGCAATCGAGTCCCGCTTCAGGATTTTTACCGCCGAAGCGGTAATCCGTATCAATCAGCCCGAGCGAATAAATGACGATTTCGTTGCCCAAATCACTCGGTGCAACATGCGAGTTCATATAGGCGCTGCCAGACTGCGGATTTTTGCGAATGTTGTCGCCGCCGCTTCCACACGCTGCTAAAAGCAAAGCGCAACAACATATACAAAAAGTTTTTACTATCGTCATAGGACGCCCGAAGACAAAGGTCATGGCACTCACTCAGCTGAATGCAAACCGCATTCTAAGCAATATTCAATGCGGCGGTTTTATTTTTAATTTGATCCAGTACATCCGACAACATTGAAATCATTTGATCTATTTCTGCAATCGTGACATTGAGCGCGGGCATAAAACGCAGCAAATCAGGGCGCGGCGAGTTTAATAATAAGCCGACTGGACCCATATCGCGTGCGATGTCGACGATTTGCGGACCGATATCTTTGCCTAATTTGAGTGCGCGCAGCAACCCTTCACCACGCTCACCGTTCATGCCATATTTCTCAGATAGTTTGAGTAGTTCGGCGCTGAGATAGGCGCTTTTATCGTTAACCGATTGCATAAAGCCGGGCGCCAGCAAAGTCTTCAGAACCGCAGTGCCAACCGCGGTCATTAACGGATTGCCGTTATAAGTGCCGCCTTGATCGCCAGGTTCAAAGCACGCGACATCTTCACGCGCCAACAAGGCAGCTAATGGCACACCACCGCCAATACCTTTGCCGAGCGTCATAATATCGGGCTGAATATCCGAAAGTTGGTAAGCAAACAATTGGCCGGTACGGCCCATACCAGTTTGTACCTCGTCGACGATGAGCAGTAAATCGTGTTTCTCGGTCAGGGCGCGTAGGCCCTGCATGAATTCTCGCGTTGCAGGTAGGACGCCGCCTTCGCCTTGCACTGGTTCCAGCATGACTGCCACGGTGCGGTCGTTGATCAGGCGCTCGACGCTTGCCAGATCGTTGAGGTCGGCTTTTGGAAATCCGGAGACTTGTGGCGCAAAGATCGTGTCCCAACCTGGTTTGCCGCTGGCTGACATGGTTGCCAGAGTTCGACCATGAAAACTGTGGTCAAACGTGATGATTTCAAAGCGATTCTGGCCTGCTTTGTTAGGATTCTTTTTTCCCCATTTACGGGCTAGTTTTATGGCGCCTTCGTTCGCTTCCGCTCCGCTATTGGCAAAAAATACGCGATCAAAGCAGGAATTCACGGTCAGTAACGACGCTAATTCAATCGATGGAGCGTTGTAAAAAGCGGGTGAAGGATTGAGGATTTTTTTCGATTGCACCACCAATGCATCTTGTATGCATTGTGGTGAATGGCCTAGCGCGTTGACTGCCCAACCTTGCAGGTAATCCAGATAGCGCTTGCCATTGTGATCTGTCATCCACATCCCGCGGCCTTCGGTGAAGACCAGCGGTGGGCGGTTGGTGATATACATCAAATCGTTGACGGCAAACTGGTTGAATTCCATGGTCGGGCTCCGGATAAAGGCGCTGAAGAGGCGCTAAAAAATTGTCAGTAAAACAAATAAAACGAGGGTAAAAGTACGGGCCATCCATTGTAAACTTTTGTTGCGCGTTACGAGAGAACCGCGCCTCAAAACAAAATGGCCAAAAAAAAACCACAGGCATGGCCTGTGGCTTCGTGATCAAAAAACGCTCACGCGCACGGCATACCGGGCTGGGGTATTGGCGTATGACGTCGGAGAAGTGTAGTGATCATATTCATGTCGCTAATATTAGGGCCTTTTACGGCATGCGTCAAAAAGTTTTTCATGAGAACTTACAAGAACTTGCCGCAACGCCGTAATGTCTTTAAACCTGCCATCGGCATATTCTCGCAATATTTCACATTGGAACAACTTTTCGTCAACGCTTTTTATGTTGCTTAGTTGGTTTTGCCTTGACGCAAAAACATTCACTCTCCGGAAAGATCGGCTTCTGACGTAAACGAATCGGCATAAAACTCTTCCGCCGGTAATTTGCAAGTCCCGATAAAGTCACGTTGCGCCGATTCTACGACAATCGGTGCTCCGCAGGCATAGACTTGATAGTTGGATAAATCCACAAAATCCGTCATGACAGCCTGATGCACAAAGCCGCTACGACCCGTCCATTGATCTTCCTGATGCGCGTTTGATATGACGGGAACATAGGTGAAATGTGGAATGGTGCGCGCCCATTCTTCGCATAAGGCGTGCATGTAGATATCTTGTGGGCGGCGACCGCCCCAATATAAGGTCATCGGGCGACTCGATTCGTTATGAATCAGTTGCTCGATAATGGCTTTGATGGGTGCGAAACCGGTGCCGGACGCCAGAAATACCATCGGTTTTTCTGAATCCTCGCGTAAAAAGAAGGTCCCTAGCGGCCCCTCAAAACGTAAAATATCGCGTTCCTTCATGGTCGAAAACACCTGATCGGTAAATAATCCGCCTGGCATATGGCGAATGTGCACCGAAATTTGCCCCTCTTTATACGGCGCGTTTGCCATACTATAACTACGCCGTTTGCCGTCGCGCAGCATGAATTCGATATACTGACCTGCTAAATATTGCAGCCGTTCGTTTGCTGGCAATTGGAGTGAGATGATAACGACGTCGTCGGCAACTTTTTCAATGGTGGAGATGCGGGATGGCATTTTGCGTACCGGAAATTCGCCAACGCCAGCGACTTCGCGGGCTTCGATGGTGATATCGGAATGCGGTGTGGCGCAGCAAAACAGGGAAAATCCCAGCGCTTCTTCGCTTACTGGTAGCGCTTTTTCCTGGTGCGCGCCGTGCGTGACGTTGCCCACCATCAACTTGCCTTTGCAGGAACTACATGCGCCATTTTTGCAACCGTAAGGCAAACCAACACCAGCACGGATTGCTGCGCTTAAGATAGTCTCGCCTTCGTCACACGTGAATTGCCGACCGCTCGGCTGAACAGTTACCTGAAAACTCATACAATCCTGACTATGAAAAAAATATTACAAAATTCGGTTACTAACAGCACGTTACTCTCCAAATTGGGTAAGCCGCGCCTGATGATCTTGGGGTGTGGCGATGTTGGTATGCGATTGTTGCCATTATTGCAACAACGGTTCAGGGTGTTTGCTGTCACCAGCCAAGTCGCCCGGTTTGCTGAATTACGCGATGCGGGAGCGCATCCGGTACTTGCAGACCTGGATCATCCTCACACGCTAGGGCGGTTAAGCCAATTGGCGCAAATCGTTGTACATTTGGCACCGCCACAATCGCATGGAAGCAAGGATCAGCGAACCCGTAATCTGGCCGCTATTTTACCCGAGCGCACGACGCTTGTTTATATTAGTACGAGCGGCGTATATGGCGATTGCGATGGGCGATCCATCGATGAGACGCGCACCGTCAATCCGCATAATGCGCGCGCCCAGCGCCGCGTTGACGCTGAGAATGTATTGCGTGCGTGGGCAAAGCGTCGCTCCGGCCGCCTGTCGATTCTGCGTGTGCCGGGGATTTACGCAGCCAATCGGTTGCCAATTGAACGTTTAAAAAAGGGCACGCCTGCGCTACGGGCAGAAGAGGACGTGTACACCAACCACATTCATGCAGACGATTTGGCACAGATTATTTTTTCGGCAATTTATAAGGCTGCGCCGTCGCGGGTGTATCACGCAGTCGATGATTCAGAGCTAAAGATGGCGGATTATTTCGATGCAGTCGCCGCTGCTTTCGACTTGCCGACCGCACCGCGCTTGCCACGCGAAGAACTTACGCAGCAGGTATCGCCGATGCTGTTGTCATTTATGTCGGAATCACGCCGTTTGCAAAATACCCGGATCAAAGCCGAGTTAGGCGTCCGCTTGCGGTATCCGGATATTCATTCAGCGCTGAACCAGATGGGCGCAGATGCCCGCCGTGCGTTGACCGACCAAATTTGACTAACGCAATTAGATCAGGTGGTGAATTGTTAAAAATTAAACTTTATTAAATTTACAACAAATTTCAGCTTTCGCATAAGCATACAATCTAAAAGTTCTTGTAGCCTTATAGCAACGCCGATAAAGTCCGGTGAAAGCAGCAATGTGCACATTGTGCTTATTCTGACCGTTAAAGGTTATTCCGTTAAGCAACGATGCAATAATGCGTTTGCGCTATTTTGCAAGACCATTGCCACGTTTTTTGCTGCCATCTCTGGCCATTATTATTTACGAGAACAACTGCACATTTCTGATGAAGTTATCTTTTAATCATATTCATAAACAATATTCCGGCTTGCCAGTCGTCGACGACTTCAATTGCGACATCGAAGACGGCGAGTTGGTAGCGTTGGTCGGACCATCCGGCTGCGGAAAATCGACCTTATTGCATCTCGCAGCGGGTTTGGCCGAGGCCAGCAGCGGTAGCGTTCTTGCTGATGGTAAACAAATAACCCGGCCACATCCTGAGCGAATGTTGATGTTTCAGGAAAACGCGTTGTATCCGTGGCTAACATTAGAGGCAAACGTCGCCCTGGCACTGGAATTGCAGAAAATCGCTAAAGCGGAAGCACGCACCCAAGCCCGCGCTTGGCTCGCTAAAGTTAATTTGGAAGGTTTCGAAACTTACTATCCGCATCAGGTTTCCGGCGGAATGCGCCAGCGTGCCGCGTTGGCAAGGGCCTTTATCACCAAACCGCAGGCGTTATTATTGGATGAGCCCTTTGGTGCTCTCGATGCGTTGACCCGTATGACGTTGCAAGATGCGCTGCGCCAGTTGATTCGTGCCGATCATCCGACCGTGTTATTAGTGACGCATGACGTGGATGAGGCACTATTTCTTGCGGACCGGATTTTGGTATTTAGCCCGCGTCCGGCTAAAGTATTGCGCGAATTCAACCTGACCCATCACGAAAAAACCCACGATTTGTCTGAGTTTTCGACAATACGGCGAGAAATATTATGTCTGCTCGGCATTCACGCCGATCAGGATGAACTGTCTAAAACCCTGGAAGGAGTTGGCGTATGAAGATCGACAAGCGTGTACTTAAAAGTACGAACACCAGCATGAATATCAATATCAAACTGAAAAAATTTCTGCTGATTCCAACAATGCTCCTACTCGCTCTGGCATTCACCAGCCAGGCGTCAGCAGCGGAAAAATTCAAAATCGGCTATCTGCGCGTAATGGATGATGCGCAAGCGATTGCCGCATTCGAAGGCGGACTGTATAAAAAATATGGTCTGGATGTAGAACTGGTTGAATTTAAATCGGGCACCGACTTGATCAAGGCCATCCTTGGCGGTCAAATGGACACCGGGGTTTTAGGCTTTACGAACGCGGTAGCGTGGGCGTCCAAAGGTGCCGACCTGAAAGTCGTCGCCGGTGCGCAGCATGGCTATCATGCTCTGGTGGTGCGCAATGATAGCGGCATCAAGGACGTTGCTGGTCTCAAAGGGAAGACACTAGCATCGCAAGCGGAAGGCAGCACCGCCGACACAGTACTTAAAGGCGTCAGCCTGAAAGCCGCCGGTCTCAAAGCGGACGATATCAATATCGTCGGCGTTAGCCCGCAAGTAGCGGTGCAATCGCTGGTCGGCAAGCGCGTAGATGCTGCGTTTCTGTTCGAACCGCAAGCCAGCATTGCCAAACTAGTCGCGCCAGTAACCCAGATTTATGAAGTCGGCGCGGTCTGGCCATTCCCGTGCATGGTCGTCATCACATCCGGCGAAACGTTGACCAAACGTCGCGATGCAGTGTGGAAATCGCTTGATGCACAACGCGAAGCCATTCAATTGCTGACGAAAGATCCAGCGGCGGCATCGAAGCTGATCTCGCCTTACTTTATTGCAGAACCCACTTTAAAAACGCTGAAGCATGGGGATTTGCCACGTGATGTCGTGATCACCGATGCGATTAAAACGCAGACATTTAATGCGGCCTTAATGCCGAAAGAATTGGCGCGGATGCAAGAGTTAGCGAATATTCTGCAAGATCAAGGCTCACTAAAAACCAAAGATGGAAAGCCTTTTAACGTCAACACCATAGTTGACCTAGACTGGCAAACTGCACGCAAGCTTTAGGTCTTGGTCGGACTTCCGAAAAACCGCCCCAGCGGCGTTGTGCTTTCCTTGCCGCCAACGTGGCCCGGTACTCGCGTGCTGTCTGCGTCGGCACGCCTTGCTGGGACGATTTTGCGAAAGTCCTGATTCGGTGGTTGGTTAAAGGTTGCCTGCGGCGTGGTTTTTCAGCCGTACCTTTGTGTGCTCTCTTCTTCGTCCGGATTGGTGAGTTCGTTGCTGGGAATATTTCTGATCCCTAAATAAGTAATTGGAATTTTTAGAGTTCTTTTTTTGCTTAAATTTAATCATTATCAATGGCCGGCTCGCAGTCGGCCATTGACCTTTACAGTGTATTTTGAACGTATTTAAATAATGTATGAGTGCTCAGATTCGTGTTGGTGGTGTGCGTAAAAAAATGGCGATGGCGCTGGCTATTGTGGTGATTTTGTTTGGTTGGCAAGTCGCTGCGTGGTCGTTGCCGGATTTTTTGATGCCGGGGGTTATTCCGGTTTTTCATCGGCTTTGGGAAGAAATTCAATCGCCTGATTTTCGTACCGCTTTGTGGGGAAGTCTGACGCGTCTTGGGTTTGGTTATGGGGCGGCGTTAGTTTTTGGTATCGGCTTCGGGCTGGTCGGTGCGGTGCTATTTTTCTTTCGAGAAGTGTTGAAGTCGGCGATCATTATTTTGCAGTCGATTCCATCGATTGCATGGGTTCCTTTGTTTCTGATTTTGATGGGTTTTGGGAATTTGCCGATTATCGTTGTAGTCGCCATCGCTGCTTTTTTTCCTGCCGCGTTAAGTGTGATGAATGCGACCGAAAGTGTGCAGCAAGTACACGTCTCCGCCGCCCGCGTAATGGGTGCGAACCGTTGGGATATGCTGAAGCGGGTGTATCTTCCAGCAGTCATACCGGAGCTGATTACCGGCGCGCAACTGGCTTTTGGTAATGCCTGGCGTGCGTTAATATCGGCTGAAATGTTGATTGGATTTGGTAAGGGATTGGGGCGCACGTTAGCGTACTCAGGTGAGACCGCTGACATGGTCGGTGTAATGACAAATATTCTGGTGATTGCAGTGTTAGCCGCGTTGATTGATCAATTCATTTTGGAAAAACTTAAACATCATTTGTTACGCTATCAATACGTGTAATTAGTGCGCTATTATCAACAGACGTCATCAATATTAATCACTTATTTTGACCATGAAAATACGTTCGCCTTTGTGGTCTCATTTGCTGCGTAGATTGCATAGGGGGGCGATGACGTGTTTGCCGATCTGGTCCAGATTGCCCCGTTTTCCAGCACGGCAGATTACCATTTTATGTCTGGCAACAAGCGCCATGGTGTCATGGGCCCAGACCGATGTTCCTGGTCGCATCCTGCAACGTGACCGGCTGATTGTGGGGGTTGATTATGTCAGTCAGACTTACATTGCCGGCGCCAAGTTTCGGACCCCGGAAAGCCTTGACAGCGAGGTTGCAGCAGGGCTCGCCAAGCGCCTGAAGGTCGGTTTGTCGATGGTCCGGGTGAAGCCGGAAAATCGCTTGCAGTTACTCACTTCCGGCAAAGTGGATGCCTTATTGTTGCGCGTCTCCGAGGGGGAGATTGCCAGCATGGCAAGCGGCCAAAAAGTGGTGATGACCGGCTATCAGGCGCAACCTAAATTAATCATGCGGACGGACACGACTATCAAGCAGTGGTCGCATCTTAAGGGGCGCAGCGTGTGCGTCTCTGCGGGCAGTCCGTATGTGGGCAGTATGCAGGCGCGTTACGGTGCGCAAGAAATAGTGGTGAAGGCGCCGGCCGATGCGCTGTTGGCGGTGCGAACCGGTGTTTGCGACGCGACCGTTCACGATGATGTCTTGCTGGATGAGATGTTAAAGCTTCCCGAGTGGAAAAAGTTTTCGGCGAGCTTGCCGCTAGCGGGGCCGACGACCAAACTGGTCTGGGTACTTCGTCCGGTGGATGTTGAGGTGCGGCGCGCTGCTTTCGGCCTGATGCAAGATTGGCGTAGTAATGGATTTTGGTTGAATACGCGTAAAAAATGGGTCAATACCGTTGCTTTTGAGGTGTATCTCGACCAGAACGTGCCAGATTGCCATTAACGCCCATTAGTGTAAGACACTGTGAGTCACTATCAAATGGCCGACTCACTTCTGCTATTTTAGCTGCCGAGCTGCATTTTCTTTCTACTTCTTCTTCTTCTTCTTCTTCTTTTTAGCAGTCACACCTATTTCTCCGCATTTGTCACTCTTTTGTGCGCAAACGTTGTTAATCGCGTTTGCCCTATCGACTTTTTGCCCGATCTAATTCCCCTTATTCCTGGCGATACCGCTTAGTCAAGCGACTTTGTTGTTTCTGAGTGAAGTAGGTATTTATTTGTCAGTAAATCGATATAAACTTGCGCTGTTCGCCATTGAATCTATGGGGAAACTGCCGCACAAAAAAATTAAATGCGGCAAGTACCCTGCTAGGATTGCGGTCTGCAAGAGGGCGTAAGGGAGTTGCATTCGTGCCGGTTGCAAGAGGAATGACAAAAATTAACATTACGAAGACAGACGAAAGGATTAGCCATGTACGCACGGACCAAATTGATGATGGTGATGTTGGCAGCACTTCCAGGACTCGCTATGGCGCAGGAGACACAAGTAGTACAAATCGGTTTCAGCGGCCCGTTGACCGGCCCACAAGCATCTGCCGGTAAGGATAACCAAGGCGGTTTGTCCATGGCGATCGACAAACTGAATGCTCAGGGACTTGTCATCGGCGGTAAAAAAATTAAGTTCGAAGCCTTGATGGAAGACGATCAGGCCGATCCACGTGCAGGCGTTAGCGTCGCTCAGAAACTGAGCGATCTGCACGTTAAAGCGATTATCGGACCTTATAATTCTGGGGTTACTATCCCTGCATCGCGTGTCTACAACGACAGCGGTATTGTGATGGCAACGGTTGCCTCGAATCCAAAAATCACGCAACAGGGCTTTGCCAATGTTTTCCGCGTTGCAGCTAGCGATAGCCAGCTTGGTGGAAAGATGGCGTTGTATGCAGCCAAGGAACTGAAAGTGAAGCAAGTATCGATCATTGATGATCGTACAGCTTATGGCCAAGGTCTGGCTGAAGAGTTTGCTAAAGTTGCCAAGGCCAATGGTATCAAAGTCGTCAGCACTGACTTCACCAACGACAAAGCGACTGATTTCACCGCGATACTGACCTCGATCAAAGCGAAAAAACCTGACGCGATTTTCTACGGCGGATACTCGCCACAAGGCGGTCCAATGACACGTCAGATGAAGCAACTAGGATTAAATACTAAGTTGCTGGGCGGCGATGGTATTTGCGCGCCAGAAATGGGCCGTCTGGGCGGCGATGCTGTGGGCGATCAGGTGTATTGCACCCAAGGTGGCGCGATGCTCGATAAATTGGCTGCAGGAAAGACGTTTGCCGCTGATTACCAAAAACGTTTCAGCCGTCCTGCTGAAACCTATGCAGCGTCGTTTTACGACGGCATGATGGTCGTGGCGCAGGCAATGAAAGAAGCCAATTCGGTTGAGCCAAAGCAATATATCGCGGCGTTAGGCAAGATCAAATACAAAGGTGTTGCGGGTTTGTATGAGTTTGACGCGAATCACGATTTGAAACAATCGCCGGTGACCGTATTCCGGTTTAAGGATGGCTTGCCCGTCGCGCTGACAAGTTATTAATCAGCGGTGATATGGCGCACCAGGATTGGTGTTGCCGGGTAATTTAAAATGTCGTCGCCGTTTTTACGGGGACGACATTTTTGTTTTTAAAGCTTAAATTTTGAAGCTTACATTTTTGAAGCGTCATTTTTGAAATGTAAAAACGGTTTTTCAAGGAACAGCATCATGTTGAGTTACACACGCACCATACACACAGTTGACGCGCATACCGGCGGTGAGCCATTGCGCATCGTGATTTCGGGACTATCGCCGGTGCCGGGCGAGACTATATTGGCACGTCGCGCATGGCTGCAAAAAAACCGTGACAACGTGCGTCAATTCCTCATGAACGAGCCGCGCGGCCATGCTGACATGTACGGTGCGTATCTGTTGCCCGCAGTGACAGCTGAGGCCGACTTCGGCGTAATTTTTATCCACAATGAAGGTTATAGCGACATGTGCGGTCACGGCATTATTGCGCTCGGAAAGGTATTGGTGGAATTGAACCATGTCGAGCGCACGATTCCGTTGACGCGCATTGGTTTTGACACGCCAGCGGGATTTATTGAAGCACAGGTTGAATGGGATGGAACGCGCGCAGGCAGCGTCACTTTTCGTAACGTTCCGGCATTCATTTATCAACGCGATATCGAAGTTGATACCCCCAGTTTTGGAAAAATTATCGGTGATGTCGTGTTCGGTGGCGCTTTCTACTACTACATCAACGCAGATCAGGCGAATGTCCAGATCCGGCCAGAACAAGTCCGCACGTTAATTCAGCTCGGTGCAGAAACCAAGGCGGCGGTAAAAGCCAAAATCAACATTCAGCATCCCATCGAAACAGGACTGAATACACTGTACGGCACGATCGTCGACGGCGCGCCAAACAATCCAACGGCTGATCAGGCAAATGTGTGTATTTTTGCAGATCGTGAGGTCGACCGTTCGCCAACCGGAACCGGTACCTCGGGCCGTGCTGCCCAATTGTTTTTGAGAGGAAAACTTTCACTGGACCAACCGCTGATCAACGAAAGTATCGTTGGTAGCTGTTTTAGTGTGCGTGTTGTTGGCACAACCAAGGTTGCTGATTTTGATGCGGTAATGACAGAGGTAACCGGTGATGCGCATATCATGAGCTTCAATCAATGGGTGTTGGAAGAATCAGATCCATTCCCAGAGGGTTTCTTTTTACGCTAACGGCAATTCCTAAACGCAGTTTTAAAGGCGACCAAAATATGCATATTCTCAATTCGCAACAAACCGCAGCAGCGTTGCCGTACAAGGCTTTGGTTCCCGCAATCGCATTAGCTGCAAAACAGTTATATGATGGTCAGATCAACGCACCAGAGCGCATGGTCGTCGAGATCGATAAGGCTAGTGTGTTGCTGTGCATGCCGGCGATTGGTGCAGATATCAGTGTCACAAAATTGATTACCGTTCACGCGAATAATAGCCATCATCAGCTTCCTGCTATCCAAGGTGAAGTGGTGGTTTTTGAAACAGGGACCGGGCGCCGTCTGGCGCTACTTGACGGTCCGGTGGTATCGGCGCGCCGCACGGCGGCGGTTACGCTGCTAGGTATTCAAACGTTATTACCGCGTAAACCGGAGACCGCATTATTGATTGGGACAGGTGTTCAGGCGGCAGCGCACGCTGACGCACTCGCGGAGTATTTTGGCGTACGCACGTTTTGGATTGCTGCCCGCGACACGGCTAAAACCCAAGCATTTTGCGATGCATTAAGGCAACGTTATCGGCAAGTTTCAGTGCATCCGATTGCCGCCGATACGCTGGATAATGCGCTGCCGTTGACGGATGTAGTGATCGCGTTGACGACGTCACGGTCAGCGGTTATTCCAAAGCATATTTCGGCAGATACGTTAGCTGTTGGCGTGGGCGCGTTTAAACCGGACATGGTTGAGTTTCCTGCCGAGTTATTGCATGAGCGCACTATTATTGTCGATTATCTGGCAGGTGCGAAGCATGAAGCCGGTGATTTGCTACAGGCCAAAATTGATTGGTCTGCGGTCGTTGAATTGCCGCAAGTATTACGACAACGCTCGTTACAAACGGATACATTGCCTGTATTTAAAACCGTTGGCCATGCCGCCTGGGATTTGGCCGCAGCACGGGTTGCAATGACATCGTTAACGTTTTAAAAGAACTAAAACACAAACCATGTATGGGGCAAAAGTGGGGTAAAAGTAAATGGTTTGGGCTGCAAAAACAGGGTCCGTAGATTGCCGCTTTTCATTGGCGTTTAACATCACTTTTCAAATAAGCATTGAACTTTTATTTTTGAGGGACGGTCTATCAGGAGCCTGTTTTGCATTTCTGCATACGAACGGCGAATTTGCTTGCTAACGCGGATTTTTAATTCTGTGTACATCGTGCCGCCGTTTTTCGAACGCGGTATTTGCCATGGTATTTACGCCAGCAATTAAGCTGGCAATCACCATGGTAATCAACCTTTTTGAAGGAGTTCTCATATGCTAACGTTACGCAATCTATTGACTGTCTCAGCTATCGCTGCCTGCGCCACTACTGCTTATGCACAAACACCTGCACCAGCAGCGCCTATGATGGATGCATCAGGGCAACAAGTGGTGATGATCCCTATTCCGGGCACTGATAATTCAATGATGAATCGCTTCGACGATCCTCTTGTTCAAGCGCGGGTTGCCAGATCGGGAGGCGACGCTTCTAGTAAAAATATGAAGATGAATCCGAAGCAAACAGTTGATGAAAAAGATAAAGGGAAGTAACGTATTTCAGCGTTATGCGGTCAATCCTGCAGGGCATTTGAGGCGGGATTAAATTAACATCTGCTGATGTTTCTTCGCATTTTTTGCTTAGCATTGCGCAGTATTCTACTTAGGGTTTTTCATTGCAATTGTGCGATTGGTATGTTTTAACATCGCTTCTGGCATTGAAGTTAGACCAAATCAATATCGTCCGCCAGACTGACAGCGGACGATATTGATTTCGGTGCATCTTTCCTTGTTGGGCTCACACTCTATGCATTTTATTTATCAGGAATGCGTAGCATTTGTTCATGCCCCCATCCAAGGCAAGTCGGCCTTGCACCATCCACCCACAGTTTTCCGATGTCCTGCGGCGTCTTTATCGCCTTCAAATCCTTCGAGAATATCAAAGCAAGCGACGTAGCCGTTTTCAGTCGCTAGCGTTGCTGCGTGACGCGAGCGTACGCCCGATCGGCACAGGAAGACTAGCGTTGTTTGTTTATTGGCAAATAATGCTAATTGATTTAAAAAGTCGGGGTTTGGCGTACCGCCCGGATATTGCGTCCATTGCACAGCGGCGTGTTGTTTCTCGTTGATCGTCACCCGACCAATCCAATCCCTTTCTGCATTGGTCCGAACGTCGACTAAAATTGTATCGGGACTAGCTGTTAACAACGCATAGGTCTCGGCTGGCGTAAAAGCGCCTGCATACGGTAAGTTTCCGGCTTGACCACGGGTGCGGCCGATTTCTAACAACTTCGCGGTGCCTGGCATGTTGTGTCTCCGAATAAAATGGTCGAATAGTAAAGATACATAACCATTATATGATTGAAAAAGAGTGTCCGAAAAGGATCGATCTTTATTGCACTAAATTGGTGCGCAATAATTCCGCTTGAATTCAAGAGCTTTATTTTGGTGCGTAAATTTGATATTGCCCCTGAATGAAGCATCTAAATTGATTGCGTATCGATAGCTGGCGTTATTTTTTTACAAATAAGCCTCCAAACTAGCAAATATGATGAATGAATAACGAATCGCGTTCCACCCGACGGTGGCATGGATTCTGCTATCATTCTCCGTTGAATTCAGTTGTATCGTTTTCTTGTTGTATTGATATTCTCTTGTTTCGCTTATGTGTTGCTTGCATGAGTGAGGCAGGCAGGACATTTATGCACATATTGAATACCCAAATTTGCAAGTCCATTTAAAACATTCGCAGTACTTTCTGAAATTAGGAGCTCCACATGGCAATGACGGCCGCAGAAGTCTTGAAGATGGTGAAAGACAACGAAGTAAAGTTCGTTGATTTTCGCTTCGCTGATACCAAAGGCAAGGAGCAGCACGTAACTGTCCCTGTTTCCCATTTTGATATGGACAAATTTGAGTCCGGTCATGCTTTTGACGGTTCTTCGATTGCTGGCTGGAAGGGTATTGAAGCATCAGACATGATTCTGATTCCTGATCCTAATACCGCCAACATCGATCCGTTCATGGAAGAAACCACATTGTTCATGCAATGTGACGTAATCGAGCCAGCCGATGGTAAAGGTTATGATCGTGACCCGCGTTCGATCGCCAAGCGCGCTGAAGCGTACTTGAAATCGTCCGGTCTGGGCGACACTGCCTATTTCGGTCCAGAGCCGGAATTTTTCATTTTTGATAATGTTCGTTGGGGCGCCGACATGTCGGGTTCCTTCGTCAAGATCGGTTCCGAAGAAGCATCATGGAGTTCGAGCGCGGACCTGCCAAACGGCAATACAGGTCACCGTCCTACCGTAAAGGGTGGTTACTTCCCAGTCCCACCAGTCGACAGCTTCCAGGACATGCGTTCGGAAATGTGTTTGATTCTGGAATCTCTGGGTATCCCGGTTGAAGTACATCACCACGAAGTTGCAGGCGCTGGTCAGAACGAAATCGGTACCCGGTTCTCGACGCTGGTTGAGCGTGCTGACTGGACCCAGAATCTGAAATATGTGGTCTGGAACGTGGCCCATACCTACGGCAAAACAGCGACTTTTATGCCTAAGCCTATCGTTGGCGATAACGGCTCCGGTATGCACGTTCACCAATCGGTCTGGAAAGACGGCGTCAACCTGTTCGCAGGCGACGGTTATGCTGGTTTGTCTGAATTCGCACTGTATTACATAGGCGGTATCATCAAGCATGCCAAGGCATTGAACGCGATTACCAATCCGGGTACTAACTCGTACAAGCGTCTGGTCCCAGGCTACGAAGCGCCGGTCAAACTGGCTTATTCAGCTAAAAACCGTTCTGCTTCTATCCGTATTCCACACGTGTCGAATCCAAAAGGACGTCGGATCGAAACACGTTTCCCTGATCCACTGGCTAACCCGTACCTGTGTTTTGCTGCGTTGCTGATGGCTGGTCTGGACGGCGTGCAAAACAAAATCCATCCGGGCGAAGCAGCATCGAAAGATCTCTACCATTTGCCGCCAGAAGAAGACAAGTTGATCCCAACTGTCTGCGCGTCATTGGAAGAAGCATTGGAAGCGCTAGACAAGGATCGTGAATTCTTGACCCGCGGTGGTGTTTTCAGCGACAGCATGATCGATGCTTATCTAGAGTTGAAGATGCAAGAAGTACAGCGCTTCCGCATGGCGACGCATCCGATTGAGTTTGACATGTATTATTCGGTGTAATTCGTTACGAGTTCGTAATGAATTTATAACGGATTTGTTTCGAATTTGTATCGATAGATAGCGATTTAAAATATTGTTTTAATTCGTCATATTTTTTAAGCGATATTTTGATCAAAAAAAAGGACCGGAAAAATCATCTTTTCCGGTCCTTTTATACTATTGGACATCGTTTTAATAGTCATTCTGGCACGATAGAATACCAAGTAATTACCTAGCAACTACTTAGCAGGTAGTCACGACAGTCTGGTTTGACTTAAACTAACGTCTTCATTGAATTGCGAAGAGAGTCTATGAAGCACCTCATTCCGGGAATTCTGATCGTTGCTGCCATGAGCGCAATCGGTGGGGCTGCCATGGCCCAAAGTAATATCTATCTTTGTGTCGATGCGCAAGGCACCAGGGAATATAAAAATACAGGTGATACCAAAGGCTGCAAAAAGGTGGATTTACCACCGTTGTCAGTAGCGTCATCACCGCGTCCAGCAGTTGGATCAAACGCGGCGAATAAGTCGTCGCCAGTGACGCCGCCAGACTTTCCTAAAGTCGACGGTGGGACTCAAAAAACGCGTGACAATGACCGCCGTCAGATTCTGCAGGACGAATTAAAGACAGAACAGCAGAAGCTCGCAGATATTGAAAAAGTGTACAACAACGGTGTGCCGGAACGTCAGGGCAATGAGCGCAACTATGCGAAATACCAGGATCGGGTAGCATCGATGAAAGATGATTTGGCGCGCACTCAAAAAAATATTGAAGCGCTTAACCGCGAGCTTTCGAATTTAAAATAAAGATAGTGCGCTATTGCATGTAGCACTTGGTATTAACTTTGCTTGGAATAAGGCCGCGTATGCGGCTTTATTTTTTTGTTATAGATACTGCGCGGCAGCCTGCACTAAGTTCCACTCATTTAAGAGGACGTTGAGGTGTAAAGTGCATTCTCATAGTTTGTTTATATTAAAGAGATTTTTGAATGACAACTAAAACTGCAGTACCGACAGCAACTGAAGGGCTTGAACTACTGGCCTCGGCGGTTCTATTGCTGGACAGAGAAGGACGTATTGTCTATGCCAATCCTACCGCAGAAAGTTTACTCGAAAGTTCGGTTAAGGCACTCAAGCAACAAAAGCTGAGTGATCTATTTTTAAATGGCGGCCAGCTGGCTGCTGTCTTTGAGAAGGCGGTCGCGCATCAGTTTGACGATCTGCGGCAGGATTTGATTTTGGACCGCATTGGTCGCGAACCGCTTTGGGTCGATACCATCGCGAAGGTACTCGACAATCCCGCCACACCTGTTCTGATCGAGTTACGAGAAAATGTTCAACAACTCAGATTAGAAAGAGAAGAACGGCTGTTCGATCAAAGTCAGGTGAATAAGGAATTAATTCGCAATCTGGCGCATGAAATTAAAAATCCTCTCGGTGGCATTCGGGGTGCTGCGCAGTTGCTCGAACTGGAACTGCCCGAGCGTCACCTGAAAGAGTTACGCGAATACACGCAGGTAATTATTAAGGAAGCCGATCGGCTGCAAACATTGGTGGACCGTCTACTCGCGCCGCATCGACGAGCGCACATCGTCGGCGATGTCGACATCCATGAGGTGTGTGAGAGGGTGCGCAGCCTTATGGTCGCCGAGTTTCCGCATGGCTTAAGGATTAATCGCGATTACGACTTGTCGATCCCACAATTTCGCGGTGATAAAGAGCAGCTCATTCAAGCCATACTCAACATCGCGCATAATGCCGCGCAGGCTTTAGCGCACCGTATTCAGGACGGAGATGCCGATTTGACATTTCAGACCAGAATTGTGCGTCAGGTAACGTTGGCGAAGGTCCGTTATCGCCTGGCATTAGACTTGCATATCATTGATAACGGACCGGGTATTCCTATCGACATTCAGGAGCGTATTTTTTATCCTCTCGTATCGGGGCGTGATGGTGGGAGTGGTTTGGGGCTGACGCTGGCACAGACCTTTGTACAACAGCACTCGGGAGTAATCGAGTGCGAAAGTCGCCCGGGCTGTACTGATTTCAGGGTATTGATTCCTCTGCCTTAATAGACTGCGTGGACCGCGTAGTTGTGCAGCTCAGAGGATCACAAGGCCGAAAAGCTACCGACAGAATGCTAACCGCAAGATTATTGAAGCCTGGACACATATGAAACCAATTTGGATTGTTGACGACGACGAATCGATACGATGGGTGCTGGAAAAAGCGCTGGCCCGTGAAAATCTGGTCACCAAGAGTTTTTCGAATGCACGCGATGCGATGGATGCGTTGCAATCCAGCACACCACAAGTGCTTGTCTCAGACATTCGTATGCCGGGGACATCCGGACTTGAATTATTGCAAACAATTAAAGCGCAACATCCGGGCGTGCCGGTTATCATCATCACCGCGTTTTCGGATCTTGATTCAGCCGTCGCCGCATTTCAGGGCGGTGCGTTTGAATATCTCGCAAAGCCGTTCGATCTGGAAAAAGCAGTCGAACTCATTCGGCGTGCGCTGGACGAAAGCTTACGCGAAGTCAATATAGAGCAAGCCTCCGCCGAAACGCCGGAAATTCTGGGTCAGGCGCCCGCAATGCAGGATGTGTTTCGCGCCATTGGACGTCTTTCACAATCGCATGTAACCGTTTTGATAACGGGCGAATCGGGTACTGGAAAGGAACTGGTGGCGCGCGCTCTACATAAACACAGCCCACGTGCGTTACAACCTTTTATCGCATTGAACACAGCCGCAATTCCAAAAGATTTGCTTGAATCCGAATTGTTCGGGCACGAGCGTGGTGCATTTACCGGTGCGCAGGCGTCACGACGCGGGCGCTTTGAGCAAGCTGAAGGTGGAACCCTGTTTCTGGATGAAATTGGTGATATGCCGTTTGATTTACAAACGCGCTTATTACGCGTTCTCTCTGATGGTCATTTTTATCGGGTTGGCGGTCATCAGTCGCTCAAAGCCAATGTCCGTGTCATAGCCGCCACGCATCAGAATCTGGAAACGCGGGTGCGGGAAGGTCTGTTCCGTGAAGACTTATATCACCGACTAAATGTCATCCGTTTGCGCTTGCCAAGTTTGCGTGAGCGACGTGAAGATATTCCCATTCTGACGCGTCATTTTCTAGGACAAAGTGCTAAGCAACTAGGCGTTGAAAGCAAACGTGTTTCCGAAGGTGCGATGCGTTTTATCAGTGCTTTGGACTTGCCCGGTAACGTCCGACAGCTAGAAAATCTCTGCAACTGGATCACTGTGATGGCGCCCGGCCAGACAGTTGAAATCAAGGATTTGCCGCAGGAATTAATTGCTGAATATGATAAGCCGCTTGGCCAGATTAGCCACGATGTGACTGGTAACACCTATGTATCGGCTGGTCTGGCGCCATTTGATCTGCACGTCGCGTCGACTACAAATATCTCTCCGGAAGATGTAAATCGATTTGCAAAGTTGTCAGATACGAACTTAACTTCTGCTGCCAACGATGGCCGAAATTGGATCAGTCTTTTAGAAGTGGAGGCCGCTACGATGCTGACCGGCGGTGATACCGACGTGATGGATGTATTGGGACGGCAATTTGAATCTGCGCTGATCAAGATCGCTCTGAAGCATACTCATGGACGCAAGAACGATGCAGCAATCAGATTGGGGATCGGGCGCAATACTATCACGCGGAAAATTCAGGAATTAGGAATAGCTGGCGCAAAGGACGACTAATCTGTGAAATTGGCAGGGCTAAAGCCGACGCTAGTGAGCGTTGGCTGGCTCGCTGATTATTTAATCGACACCGATTAGCCTCGAAGCAGTCAAAAATGGTGGACACCAGTAAAATAGGGCCTTTACTATCCTGGTGAGGCAAATAATGCGTCTTGCGATCCTGTCCGATCTACACCTGACCGTCGCGGAAATGTCCGTACCGCCCAGCAATTGCGATGTCGTGATTTTGGCCGGAGACATCGCTCGCCCGCAACAGGCGATTACCTGGGCGCGTCAATTTGACGTGCCGGTTGTCTATGTTCCTGGTAATCATGAATATTACGGTGGCAGCCTGACCGGTACTTTGGCAACCTTGCGCACACTTGCAGAAGGTACGAACGTTCATATTCTTGAGCGTGACGAAATGTGCTTGCATGGCGTACGCTTTCTAGGATGTACCTTGTGGACTGATTTTCGACTGGCACCGACCGTCGAAGAATGTGACGCATCAATGACGATGGCCAGCGAGCTTGTTCGTGATTTCAGTCGTATAAAACTGGATGTGGACAATGAAACTTTATTTACGCCTGTTATATCGCGGCAGATTTTTGATCAGTCGGTAACTTGGTTGGGGCACAAATTTGCTGAATCTTTCGACGGTACAACAGTCGTTGTCTCGCACCATGCGCCTACAAGAGATAGTATTCATCCAAAATATGAGGGCTCACCTTTCAATGGATGTTTCGTTTCTGACATTGAAGAAAAACTTGCATCCTGGCAGCCAGCGTTATGGGTCCACGGACACCTGCATGACAGTTCCGATTACCAAATAAAGCAGACGCGTGTGGTGTGCAATCCGCGTGGTTATGTACGCGATGGCATTGCCGAGAATCCGTTGTTCGATCCGCATCTGGTGATCCAGATATGACCGACCAAGGTCTGCCGATCCTGTACACATTTCGTCGCTGCCCTTATGCGATCCGTGCACGTTTGGCGATCAAGGCCAGCGCAGTGCCGGTTCGGATGGTAGAAGTCAGCCTGCGTAATAAACCACAAGCGATGCTGGATTGCTCTCCAAAAGGGACTGTGCCGGTATTGCACTTGCAGGATGGAACAGTCATCGACCAAAGCATCGATATTATGCGATGGGCGCTGGCGATTAACGATCCGCAGGATTGGTTGATTGGGTGCGATGACTTGTCGCCTGATGTCGCTGCGTTGATCGCGCAAAATGATGGCAGCTTTAAGCACAGCCTTGATCGTTATAAATATGCAGAGCGATTTCCAACATTCTCCGCAGCAGATTATCGCCTTCAGTGTGAACTATTTCTATCGATCTTAAATGCGCGCCTGTCGTTGCATGGCTACTTATTGCGAGACCAGCCGAGCCTCGCCGACATGGCACTTTTTCCATTCATTCGGCAATTCGCGCACGTGGATAAGGAATGGTTTTATGGCGTCAATAATGCGCATATACACGTTATCCGATGGTTAGATTCGTTGATCGAATCGCCCCTGTTTGGTGCCGTCATGGAAAAGAAATGCGCGCCAACATAGCGACTTTTGTCGTTGTTGCCAACGCACGTCGAGTACATTTTTTTGGTGAGGTTCTACATTGACCGACAACATGCAAAAAATAAGATTCTTTCGGTCGCACATACCGACATTTGCTTGCGTTCCCGGTTGCCACGATTGCTGTGGACCGGTAAAGGCCTCATCTGACGAGATGGCGAGAATGCCCGTTAAAAGTGACACAGAACATGATGTTGCATTAGCCAACTTAAGCTGCCCACATCTCGGTGAGAAGGGCTGTCAGGTTTATGAAGACCGGCCGATCATTTGTCGTCTGTTTGGCACTACGCCGCGACTTGCATGTCCAAACGGGATGCGCCCGGACCAGATGATCGATACACGAATCGAGGCAAAAATTGATCAGTTTTTTCGAGGAGTGCGCCATGTGTTGGTGTGAAGTGGCAAACAGTTATGCTATGTGCTGCATGCGCCAGTCTGAGAGCGCGAGTTTGTAGAAATTTCGGCACGCGTTTGTTCTCCTCATAAAATACGATTTCCCTCAAAATCAGGTGTGACGCCCTATCGGTCATTAGTCCAAACACTTAAAATATTATCGCGTTTATGCGGAGCTTTCAGGGAAGCGCTATTTTGATTATGTCGACGCGTTTAGCTGCAAATCTTCTCATTAATTCTAAGCTGCCGTTGTTAAGTGTTGATGTTTGGATAGATACTACTATCGTTTTACCGGCCCACGCATTGGAGGGATGACCTGTCTCGTTGTTGTGGCGCAATCAGTTTTCTCATAAAAATTATTTTTTTGAGCAATACACGTTATCCCTATAAAGATAGATAGATTGGATTATTTTCCATTGTAGGTCACGTGTAGGGAAGCACTGTCGGCGCTGACAGTTTCCTCCGACGAGAAAATCAGACGAAACACTATAGAAATCATCTGCTTCAAGTCATACCATGGTTAGGCATTTCACCGGGTAATCTTTTCAGTTTAGTTGCCGGGAAAAAATGCGTATTTGCAGCATTGTCACTCTTTCGAACTTTGAAAAGGAACTATGATGAGCTCATCAAATAATACTGGTAATAATCAAAATGATCCAAGTAGAACAAGCCGCGACGGCACTCAAGGGCAGCATGTGAGAGCTGGCGACCAAAACCAAAAGAATACCCCTCAACAAGATACTGGCCGTAGTGGCACTCAGGATCAAAATACAAAGTCTAACGATCAAAATAAAAATGCTGGCGGCGGAGATAAAAACGGCCAACGTCAAAGTGATCAAAGAGACCAATCAGGCCCCGGACGTTCAAAATAGTTGAATCCATCCCGGCGGCGTTGGATGGGATTGGTTATACGAAAACTTGAGCCTTGCTGAATTGCATTAATTTTTATTGAAATCAATCATCTGTTCGGCAGAAATGAAGAAGTGAAGAAACAAAGAAACGAGGTAAAGCCAACTGACTAGTTGGCTTTACTTTTTTCTACTAATGTTTTGTACTAAACAGGGAGAGGGATGTTGGCCCATAAGTCGGCGCATCAATTAGAGAAAAGTGATGCGGTGCCAGCACAGGGAAGTGGCGACAAACTTTTTAACGTTATTTTTGATGAGGCAGGATGCGTGGTTAAGGGTGATTTTTACGAATATTGGACTGCTTATTTCATTTTCCGCCACAGGGTGGTTCGGCTAATGCCAAGGTGTTTCGCCGCGGCCTCCCGGTTTCCTGCAAAGCGCTTGAGAACCTCTTCGATCGATTCTGTCGGTATGTCGGCGATGCGCGTGGCGCTATCCTGATATTCAATCTTGATTGCACCCAATTCCGGTGCAAGTCTTAATATAAATGCGGGGGTTAGCGCCTGCAACGGTTCGGCTGCCAGATACAATGCCAGACGTTCCATCAGATTTCGGAGTTCGCGCACGTTGCCTGGCCATGAATAGCGTGCGAGCAACGGCATGCAGGCCACGACTTCGGCGTGTAGGTTGGCGTGTGGTCGCACTCCTAAGGATGCCAGCGCGTGTTTTAAACGCCACTCCGCAAGTGTGACCAGATCGTCCGGGTGTTCACGTAAAGGCGGCAAATTCATCCGCAATACCGTCAAGCGATAAAATAGGTCACCACGGAAGCGACCGTCTCGGACACGTTCGTCCAAATCGCAATGTGTGGCGCTGATAATGCGTACATCGACGGGAATTGGTCTGGTACCGCCGACACGCACGACTTCGCGTTCCTCCAGAACGCGCAGCAATCGGGTCTGTAACGGAAGCGGCATTTCGCCTATTTCATCAAGAAATAAGGTCCCTCGATTGGCGGCTTCGAACAAACCAGCCCGACCACCGCGACGGGAACCGGTGAAGGCACCTTCTTCATGCCCGAATAATTCCGACTCCAGTAACGACTCAGCCAATGCCCCGCAATTAACGGCGACGAAAGGCCGGCCTGTTTTGGCGGCGGTTCCTTGTTCGTGAGGATGCTCCCGATGAATAGCTTGCGCGGCTAGCTCTTTGCCGGTGCCGGTTTCTCCCTGAATCAACACGGTTGCTGGCGAGCGCGCAAATAAGACGATCGTTTGGCGTATTGTCTCCATCGCTTCCGAGTTGCCACGTAAATCGTTGATGCTATGTTTGGTACGTAAGGTGTCGCTGACGGAATGGCCGCGGCCGCGCGAAGATTCCAGCTGCGTTAAGCGTGCCACTTCCAAGGCATCTTCAAAAGCCTGCCGAATAGAATTGGAGGAGTAAACAAAAATGCCCGCCAGACCCGCTTCTTCCGCCAGATCGGTGATCAGTCCGGCACCGACGATCGCTTTAATGCCGATTGATTTCAGTTCGTTAATTTGGGCGCGTGCGTCCTCTTCTGTTGCATAAGCGCGCTGTTTGATATTCAAGCCGAACACGGTTTGAAATTCTCGTAAAGCCGGTAATGTTTCCTGATAAGTAATCACTCCCAGGTAAGGAGAAATTTTGCGCGCCTTTGCTAGCGCTTGCATAAAATCGAAGCCGCTGGCCTTGGCGATAATCACCGGCACGGACAAACGGCTTTTTAGGTAGGCGGCGTTTGAACCGGCTGCAATGACGGCATCACAACGTTCAGTGATCAGCCTTTCGCGAATATGTTGCACCGCATCTTCAAAGCCAAGATTGATCGGAACAATATGCGCCTGATGATCGTATTCCAGCGTGATGTCGCGGAAAAGGTCGAATAGGCGCGAAACCGATACTGTCCAAATGACAGGCTTATCGGCATTGTCGGTATTTCCCGCCTGACGATGCGGGGTAGCGTTGCTGGAAAAAGGACGAGACTGGGACATGATGGTTTTGCTTCAATGGATGTTCAATAGATGTTTCAATCAATCGTTCCATCACTGTTTCATATTCTCACATGTTACGCAACATGAAACGAGGAATAACCCGCGATAATAAAAATTATTCCTCCATCGGCATAATGTGGGTCCAGAAGACTTAGAATTTGTACTAATTGGTCTGCGAAAATAAACGCCTGAATGGAGAAGGGCTTGCAGAGTGCCAATTTATCTCATGTCCCGTTCTCTATTTTCAGGAAAATGCTATGAATGTATCAAAGATTGCAGTGAGTGTAATAAGCCGTCGGTTTGTGAAAATCTCGATTGTTGCTGCAGTGGTTGCTATGACGGGTTTGTTGGCCGCGTGCGGATCGTCGGTGCCGCTGACCGAAACCCGATCACCTGCCGCAGAGTTGCCGATACTCAGCAAGCTGGTTGCGCCGCCAGTATTGGTGACGGGACGATTTAATTGCGAATTAGGCAATCGCGTTGAAATTGAGTCGGATGGAAATACTGGTGCAAATTTAACCTGGAAGGGTAGTAAGTACCCGATGGTGCCGGTGGTAACAACGACTGGCGCAGTGCGTTTTGAAAATCTGGCCAGTGGGTTGGTGTGGATACAGATACCGGCCAAATCAATGTTGTTAAATACAAAGCAGGGCGCGCAGTTGGCGAATGAATGCAGAGTGCAGTAACACATTGATTTTTTTGCCAGATTGAAATTCAAACCGTGAGGGCGGTTTCGGAGCACAACTTTGCTTCCAGCAGTGAAAAAATTAAAGCAATCCAGCCAGCCGTGACCCCGCCATCAACAAGGAAAAAAATGCCTACTCATATTTCCAACGTCCGCCCAAAATACGACAAAGTCCTGGTCGATATCGTCGACTACGTCACCAATTACAAGATTGTCTCAAAAGTAGCCTTCGACACGGCACGCAACTGCCTGATCGACACGCTAGGTTGTGGTTTGGAAGCGTTGGAATATCCGGCTTGCAAAAAATTGATGGGTCCGATAGTGCCTGGTACCGTTGTGCCAAACGGTGCGAGAGTTCCCGGAACGCAATTTCAGCTTGATCCGGTGCAAGCCGCTTTCAATATCGGCATGATGATCCGCTGGCTCGATTTTAATGATACCTGGTTGGCCGCAGAATGGGGCCATCCATCGGATAACCTGGGTGGCATTCTGGCCACGGCTGATTGGTTGTCTCGTAACGCCGTCGCCGCTGGCAAAAAGCCGTTGAGGATGAAAGACGTGTTGACCGCCATGATTAAGGCGCACGAAATTCAAGGCTGTATTGCGCTCGAAAATTCATTCAACAAAGTCGGTCTGGATCACGTTGTGCTGGTCAAGGTTGCTTCCACTGCGGTGGTCTCTGAAATGTTGGGACTGACGCGCGAAGAGGCGCTCAATGCCGTGTCGTTGGCATGGGTCGACGGTCAGTCGCTACGGACTTATCGTCATTCGCCCAATACCGGTTCACGCAAATCATGGGCTGCTGGCGATGCAACCTCGCGCGCGGTACGTCTGGCGCTGATGGCAAAGACCGGCGAGATGGGCTATCCGTCGGTGTTGACTGCCAATACCTGGGGATTTTACGACGTCTTGTTTAAAGGTCAGGCGTTTACATTTCAGCGCAAATACGCGTCGTATGTGATGGAAAACGTCTTGTTCAAAATTTCGTTTCCTGCTGAATTTCACTCGCAAACAGCGGTCGAAGCCGCAATGGTATTGCATTTGCAATTAGCCAAAGCGGGGAGATCAGTTGACGACATCAAAAAAATCACGATCCGCACCCACGAAGCGTGCATTCGTATCATCGACAAAAAAGGTCCACTGAACAATCCCGCTGATCGCGACCACTGTATCCAGTACATGGTTGCTATACCATTGATTTATGGCCGACTGACAGCCGGCGATTACGAAGACCATATTGCTGCCGACAAACGTATTGATATCCTGCGTGACAAAATATTCTGCGTTGAAGATCCCGCTTTCACCAAGGATTATCATGATCCTAAAAAACGTTCAATCGCCAATGCGTTGACTGTTGAATTGAACGACGGCAAGAAACTGAAAGAAATCGTCGTAGAATATCCTGTCGGTCATGCACGGCGTCGCAAAGAAGGCATTCCATTGTTGGAAGAAAAGTTTAGAATCAACCTCGCGCGTCAGTTTCCGATCAAACAACAGCAGCGCATTCTGGAAGTGTCCCTCGACCAGAAAAAGCTGGAAGCAATGGCAGTGAATGAATATGTAGATCTATATGTCATTTAACGGCGGTTTACCTGTTTCAATGATAGTGTTATGGGGGAATGGCGCTACGTGATTTTCTGAGTGCGTAAAAAATAACAATGCAATAGTGTGGTAATCGATTTTTAAATCAAGACGTTCTGTAAGCCGTAGTGTGGTTTAAGCGCAACTCTGTGATGCTTCTCGCGGCAGTTAGAACATATGGACGACTGCATGTGGACGTTGATCTTGAATTGCTCGTGCGCGCTTCTGAAAACGTCCCTACGCGAGGAGACAGCATGACTTACGCCAGCCTGTATAAACGATCGATCGACGACCCACAAACTTTTTGGGCTGAGCAAGCCAGAAGAATCGATTGGCATAAACCCTTCACCCAAGTCCTTGATTACAGCAGACCACCTTTTACCAAATGGTTCGTGGGCGGTACCACCAATTTATGTCACAACGCCGTTGACCGCTGGGTTGCGACCCGAGGCGAGCAGGCAGCGCTGATCGCGATTTCCACTGAAACCAATAGCGAACGGGTGTATTCGTATCGCGAATTGCAGGCCGAAGTCATCCGTGCGGCAGCGATGATGCAATCACTTGGTGTGGAGAAGGGCGACCGCGTACTTATTTATATGCCGATGATCGCCGAAGCAGCGTTTGTGATGTTGGCATGCGCGCGGATTGGTGCGATCCATTCAGTGGTATTCGGCGGCTTTGCGTCCCATAGCCTGGCAACCCGCATTGATGATGTCAAGCCAGTGTTAATTGTCTCGGCAGATGCCGGATCACGCGGCGGCAAGGTCGTGCCTTACAAGGGTTTGCTAGACGCCGCCATCGCGCTTTCGCCGTATAAGCCAGCGCATGTCCTCATGGTCAATCGGGGATTGGCGGACATGCCGATGACGGGCGAGCGCGATGTTGATTACGCGGAACAAAGAGCGTTGCACATGAACGCAAATGTGCCGGTTGTCTGGCTAGAATCGAATGAAATATCGTATGTTTTGTACACATCCGGCACAACTGGCAAGCCAAAAGGCGTGCAGCGAGATGTCGGTGGTCAGGCGGTCGCGCTGGCGACATCTATCGACTACATTTTTTGTGGTAAGGCGGGCGGTACGTTTTTCAGTACCTCCGATATCGGTTGGGTGGTGGGACATTCTTACATCGTCTATGGACCATTGATCGCGGGTATGGCGACCATTATGTACGAAGGATTGCCTATTTCTCCCGATGGTGGAATTTGGTGGAGCATCGTCGAAAAATATAAAGTTACACAGATGTTCTCAGCACCAACGGCCATCCGCGTGTTGAAAAAGCAACCGCCAGAATTGCTGGAGAAATACGACGTGTCGTCGCTACAAGCGCTTTACCTGGCCGGTGAACCACTTGATGAAACGACTTCTAGCTGGATTGCCGATGCGCTCGGCGTGCCGGTTTACGATAACTATTGGCAAACCGAATCCGGCTGGCCCATGATGACAATCGCCAAAAATGTCGAAGACAAACCGACGCGCCTGGGTAGTCCCGGCGTGCCGATGTACGGCTATAAAATGCAGCTCGTCAACGAAACCACAGGCGTCGTCTGCAAAGCGAACGAAAAAGGTGTGTTGGTGGTCGATGGACCACTACCGCCCGGCTGTCTGCAAACGATCTATGGCGATGACGAGCGGTATGTTAGTACTTACTGGTCGAATTTTGAGCGTCAGGTCTACTCGACCTTCGATTGGGGCGTACGTGATGATGACGGTTACTATTTCATTTTGGGTCGCACCGACGATGTGATTAATGTCGCCGGTCATCGTCTCGGCACGCGAGAAATTGAAGAGAGTATTTCCAGCCATCCAAACGTATCCGAAGTCGCGGTGGTTGGCGTCGAAGACAAACTGAAAGGACAGGCTGCCGTAGCGTTTGTGATTTTGAAGGATGCCAGCGGCCTGACCGATGACGCCGCCAGAGCAAAGACAGAAAAAGAAATCATGGGTGTCGTTGACAAGCAAATCGGTGCAGTCGGCCGCCCGTCGAGAGTGTATTTCGTCAACTTGCTACCGAAGACGCGTTCTGGCAAATTGTTGCGACGCGCGATTCAGGCAATTTGTGAGGGCCGTGATCCCGGCGATTTGCCGACGATTGAAGACATCACCTCACTCCAACAAATACGCAGCGTGCTGATTTAGGACTTACGAAAAACCGCCCCAGCGGCGTTGTGCGCTCCTTGCTGCCGACGCGGCCAGGTACTTGGGTACTATCTGCGTCGCAACGCGGCGTAAGCAAGTCTCCACAAAATGCGGCTTAATGCTCTGTACTCCTTTGGTCCCCGATAAAGAGGGGAGCGGGTTTGAACGCCTGATAACAAAAAACCGCACAGACGGCGTAAAGCCGGTTTTTACCTGTGTTGGTCTTCGTGCGTCCTCTTTGGGCGGCGGTGACGGGGAAGCCTTCGGGCTTGCCGGTTTTTTGTTGTTTTTTCACCGGTCGTTCAATCCTGTTATTTGCCGCCCACCCCGTTTGAACGCGGGAAGCGATTTAACCGTATAGAGAAAAAACACAATGCCTGACATCAAATTTCACCAAGCCTTGTTACACACCATTCCGCGCATTCCTGGTCGACTCAAAGTCGGAGGCGTAGCCGATGTTACCCTTCACGCAGCCAAAGTGATGCCATCATGATCCATGCAATGGCCTGCGTGCGTGACGATCTGTTCGGCCTCAAGCGCAACCACCTCTTTTGGTATGGCCGCAAGCAGCGTTTTCGCTTCCAGAAAAGTCAAACCAAGGCCGATTGGTGGAATGGTTGATTCGACGCTTTGTTCTATACGGAGAACTTCCCTTTCATTTGAGACACGGGAATCATCGTCCGAATCCATGATCATTTTCAGCGCAATATGCATCGCCGCCTCCACTCGACTATCGAGAGTTCTTATGGTGAAGCAAACGCGACCTTAATTCAGTGCTTTCAATTTCCCGCGTTTTTCGCACTCTCTGCTGCATGGGTGGGCAGCTTTTTGCATGTATTTTGTTACTTTATAATCAATATTTATCTCCATTATCAGGTATGGGAGTAGCTATTTTTTCATCATCCTTCGATTGTTGGCGCATTGGCAATTCCGCATGGTTATCAATAGCGCGTTATCATTACAGTCATTCGCTGGTTGAGTTCGTTATGCCGTAGTTGTTTGTCGCGGGGGTTACTTCGGATTTGACTGTGAATAACTTATTTTTACGCCGGCAGTTTCCTTTCTTCATATCCACACTATGACTTATATTATTCGTCCCGCGACGGTCAGCGATGCCGCCGCAATCTGCGACATTTACAATCCCTATGTATTGAATACAAACATTAGTTTTGAGACGGTCGCTGTAAGCGTGCCGGAGATGGCGCAGCGCATCCTGGATATCACGGCGTCTTTTCCCTGGTTGGTATGTGTTGACGATGGCGACGATGGTGACCATAGCGGCATAATCCAGGGTTACGCCTACGCGACTAAATGGCGCGCGCGTGCCGCCTACGCGCAGGCGGTGGAAAGCTCGGTTTATCTATCGGATAACGCTGCTGGAAAGGGCCTCGGAACAATGTTGTATCGTGCGCTGTTGGACGGTCTGGAAAAACTTCCCGTTCATACCGTGATCGGCGGGATTGCGCTGCCCAATGCCGGTAGCGTGGCTTTGCACGAAAAAATGGGTTTTGAAAAGGTCGGCGTTTTTCGAGAAGTCGGCATTAAATCGGATACGTGGATTGACGTTGGTTACTGGCAACTGAACCTTTCATGAGAGCGACCGCCACTACGTCCGGAGTCAAGACAGAGGAATGCATAACGGCAGAAGTGACCGAACTTTCTTTGTCCCCGGAATCGTCACCGCTGCCTATCGTCGACGGTGTTGCGCCCAGTTATGTCTGGTTGCCAGCGGGCGACTGGCCGGATTTGCTGACATTTTTGATTCAACGCTTTCCGGCTATTCCCGCAGCGACGTGGATTGCACGGATGGAGAGCGGCCAGGTGGCGGATGTTAACGGCGTCAAGCTGACATCATCGGCACCGTATCGGCATGGTTGTCGTATCTATTATTATCGCGCGCTGGATGCAGAAACGCCGATTCCTTTTGAAGAAGTCATCCTGTATCAGGATGAGCGTTTGTTGGTGGTGGATAAGCCCCATTTTCTGCCGGTGATTCCGGCGGGGCGCTTTTTGCGTGAGACACTATTGGTACGATTGAAAAAGAAGACGGGCCTGTCAGAACTTTCGCCGATTCACCGACTTGATAGAGAAACCGCGGGAGTGATGATGTTTTCACTCGACATTGCGACGCGTGGCGCTTATCAGTCATTATTTCAGCAGCGTTTAGTGAAGAAGGTTTATGAAGCGTTGGCACCGACCATGCCGCAAATGGCTTTTCCGTTGATACACCGTAGCCGCATGGTGGAGGGTACGCCTTTTTTTCGGATGGAAGAAGTTGACGGAGAGCCAAACTCTGAAACGCAGATTGATTTGATCGAACATCGGGAAGAAAATAGTTTGTATCGATTGCAACCGCTAACGGGGAAGAAACATCAGTTACGCGTTCACATGGCAGCGCTTGGTATGCCTATCGTTAATGACATTTTTTATCCGACGATTAATCCATGCAAAGGCGATGACTGGTCGTCGCCACTAAAGTTGCTGGCGAAATCGATTTCTCTTAACGATCCGGTAACCGGCCAGCGCCTGGTCTTTGAAAGTAATCGCACGCTCTGAAATTGTTTGAAATTGTCTGAAACTATCGGGATAGTTTATCGCCTCAACGACGCTGACCTGGCCTTAGTTGAAAACGCGCAATGCAGCATGCGCGGGAAAGCCTTATGAGGCTAATTAAGTCTGAAAGCAATGAGGCAGATCCACCCAAAAGCGCCCGGAACTATATTACATCCTTGCATTAAGGTTATCAAGAATCTTCAGGGATCAGGAAAAAATGTATATCAGGAGTAAATTATGAGATCTACCCGCGCCACCTATGCTATTGAACGCCTCAATGCCCGAAGCACTGATTTGCGCTATTCAATGATCCGCACAGCGACTGAGTTATTTATTCTGGCTCAAAATGCGGGTGACGATCTTCCTATTCGGGTTAGCGAACCATTGGAACTGGATGCGTTTGTCAAGTTTGTTAACGCCTATGGACCGCAAAAACCTAAGCGCGTCAGCAAACTGGATGTCGAGTTCGAAAAGCAATTACAGAAAAGAGACTAATAGCCGTCATCATGGATGCCGATCATGCCGCGATAACCGACAAAAGCGCTACAAAAGTGCGCGCTATCCTGGTCCATGGAATGGGGCGCACCCCTTTGTCGATGCTGATTCTTGCTGCTCGTTTGCGCGCTGCAGGACTGCGCCCGGCGTTGTTCGGCTACTCTGCAGCATTCGAACGATGGGATCCATGCGTAAAAAAGCTGCATCACTATTTAGCGCGGAATGTAGCTGGGCAGCGTTATATTGTCATCGGACATTCGCTTGGTTGCCTGCTTACTCTTGCGGCTTTGCCGGATCTGGTGCAACAACCAGAAGCATGTTTTTTTCTGGCACCTCCCATGCAAGCCAGTCAAATGGCGCGCACCTTTTCGCGTTGGCGTTTGTTCAAACTGATGACAGGCGAAATTGGCCAATTTCTTGGGCAACAAGATTGGACCAGGCAGTTGCCCATCCCCGCAGTCCCCACCACTATCTACGCTGGAAGCGCCGGACCACGCGGGCGCTGGTCTCCTTTTGGCGGTGAAGCGAATGACGGAATTCTGACCGTTTCTGAAACGCAAATGGCGAATATTCCGTCGATTGTTGTCCCTTCCCTGCATACTACGATCATGAACTCGCGGCGCGTTTGTGATGATATCGTCGCCAAGGTCAACAATAAAAAGTTTGTCGAGTGACGGATCAGCAAGCGATGAATTGAGCAAAATACGCAACAAAATTCAGCAACACATACATGCCGCACTCAGGAGAAATAATGGCTATAGGAATACTAGCGGCGATGCATGATGAAGTCGCCGACTTGATCAGCGTGATGACAAAGCAGAGCGGCAATCATGTGCAACGGATCGGTATGCGGGATTATCACGTGGGTGAACTGGATGGACAGGCCTGTGTGGTGGTTCTTGCCAGAATTGGTAAGGTCGCTGCGGCGGCGACGGCGGTGACATTGATCAGAGAGTTTGGGGTCACTGAGATTGTTTTTACGGGACTTGCGGGTGGAATTGGCGCGCAGGTTGCGGTGGGCGATATCGTTATCGCAGACCGCTTAATCCAACACGACCTGGATGCGCGTCCGCTATTTCCGCATCACGAGGTACCGCTATTGGGAATCGCCGAATTTATGGCAGATATCGCACTTAGCGCCGAATTGAAAACTGCCGCTGATATTTTTTTAAGAGAAGATTTGCAAAGTATTGTGCCAGCTCATGTGCGGCGACATTTTCAGATTGGTCAACCAGTCTTGCATATTGGGTTAATTGCCAGCGGTGACCAGTTTGTGGCTGACCTTGAAAAAACGAATAACATCTTAGCTGATTTGCCCGATGCCCTGGCCGTTGAGATGGAAGGCGCTGCCGTGGCGCAAATTTGTTTTGAATACGGGGTATCTTGCGCGGTGTTACGCACCATTTCTGATCGCGCTGACGCCAGCGCCCACGTTGATTTTGGGTCATTTTTAGGTGAAGTTGCCAGCCACTATTCAAGCGGTATTTTGCGACGGTTTTTCGCTGGGCGTCTTGCTGATCGGGTGAAATAGAATACTGCGCCTATTTTTCCACTTCAACTTTTTCATTCTCGATATTTGATGGAATAAAAAAGGGACCCACATAATCGTCTGTCCGTTTTAGGCGCTATATTAGTTGCTGTATTGGTCCCCGAGTATTAACGCATCGCGGAATAGGACGTTGGTGTCAGAAATTGATTTTCAATTCTCTCGACAATAATCGCTTGTGCCTCTGTTTCTGCACGTTTCGCCAGCCATTCCGGATCGCTGGCAAACGCGTTCCACTTGGTCTCACGTTCCGCTAAGCTTTCCCATTGCAACATATAAGTCAACGTTTGGTTGCTTGCACCCACCAACGTCGTCCAAAATCCGACTTGCCGAATCCCATACTGCTCCCAGAATTTGAGTGTAATTGTTTCAAATCGGTTATTCAACGCTGGTAATCGTCCTGGTGCACAATGATAAGTACGCATTTCATAGATCATTTTTCTTCTCTTTCTATTCTGCTTTGCTGTTGATAGTCGCCTGTTGGTAGGAGCGACAATTTAAATGCTTTGTGTTGCTTTGCTTCGCTTCGATCATAGCGCAGAGAATAAAACCGCGCTGGCGCTTATCCTAAGTCGAATATTACAGCGTTCGTTCTCCCCGCTATTTAAATCCCAGACTTGATCATAAAAATATCGCCAGTAATAAGCCACCCTCTGAAAGTCAGTCGTACTTTCTATTCAAAACATCGATTGATCATCGTTTTATTCACCAGAAATTTATCAAAAACTGTGGACGCCTAAAAATATAAAAAAAAGAAAAACTATTTTTGAATCCGCTTGGTTAGTTACTGCGTATCAACGTACGGGTTAAAAAAAATGTTGATCGGTTTCGCCTTTGGCGTCCGAATCTATCGGGATGGACAAATTTTAGGAGGACGATATGCGTATAAACACCACTATGGTGGCGATGGTTGGTTTGTTGATTTCCGTGAGTGTGCATGCAGATACGGGAAAACTGCTACTGACCGGCGGTGTGAGTTCAATTGACGGTGCGGCAGGCGGGGGATTGACGCCGTGGGCTGTGATTGGAAGCAATGCTACAGCAGATCAAATTGGCGGAACGGCACATATATCGCGCGCGGTAGTAAATGACTATTCGTTGACGACCTATGGCGCGGCTGTGGGAATTATGGACCGCGTGGAAGTCAGTCTGGCACGTCAAGACTTTAATGCGTCGCCGGTAGTTGGCGTCAACGGCTTGGGTTTTAATGTGAGTAACAACCAACACATAAGGATGGATATTTTAGGTGTGAAGGTAAAGGTTGCCGGTGATGCGATCCTGGACAGCGATTCATTCATGCCGCAAATTTCAGTCGGGATGGAGTATAAACACACGGATGCAGGATCGTTCGCCCCGGTCATTTCTGCGTTGGGCGCGAAGAACAGCGACACAGATTTCTACGTGAATGCGACTAAATTATTTTTAGCCCAGGGAATTTTGGTCAACGCCACGTTGCGGGCTACAAGAGCTAATCAAAATGGCTTGTTAGGTTTTGGTGGTGCCGTCGGTGAAAATAATTACAAATTCGAACCGGAACTATCAGTCGCTTATTTGGTTACGAGAAAAATCGTTATAGGTGCCGAATATCGCTTCAAACCAGACAATCTGCGGAGAGTGGGCAACACCTTGCCTTTGCCGGCGAACGGCCTGCGCGAAGAAGACTGGAAGGATATTTTTATTGCTTACGCCCCGACCAAAAATGTTTCGTTCACGCTGGCATATATTGATTTAGGTCACATTGCGCCGGTGCTGGTCAACAATCGGAAGCAGACCGGTGTCTTTCTTTCTTCACAGATAGCATTTTAAATTTCGGGGCATTAACATGAAAAAAATTCTTTATACTCTGCTATTCTCCGCTGCCGGCATGATGTCAACAAATCTGCTGGCTCAAAGTCCGCCGCTTCAAAATACGCCATTAATGAAGCCAGCCCCGGTTGCTGTGTATGAGGCGTTTGGCGAGAAGCCGGGCCTCGTTAAATTGATGGATGATTTTATGGTGCGACTGGTGGCGAACCCTCTGACCGGTCCTGTATTTGGTCCGGCCAATCAGGTCCGAATCAAGGCAGAACTCGTCGAGCAATTTTGTCAGCTCTTAAGTGGTCCGTGTACCTATCAAGGCCTTAGTATGAAAGCGGCACATGCCAGCCTTCACATCAATAAGCCGCAATTTAATGCATTGGTGGAAGAGTTGCAGAAATCGATGGATGCGATGAACATTCCGTTTCGGGACCAAAATCAACTTCTGGCACAACTCGCTCCGATGTATCGGGATGTGATAACCGTTAAGTAATGTATCAAGATTTGGTTGATAGATTGCTATAAAAAATGGTGATCTATTTAATCGACAATCGACTCTATCAAAAATGTCCCTTTGAAGTTCGGAGGGACATTTTTTAATGAGCAACGCAGGTAACGTAATGCAGTCTCGTTTGGATCTGTGATTTAGGTCAACACATCTGCCCAAATATTGAGTGCCCAATATTGCGCATCTGCAAATTCTTGAGAAGATGCATGGGCCGAAATGCCACCGCCCGGTGACGATTTCATTAATTTTTCCGCTGCATCATAGCGATACACTGTCGTTACATGCATTGCCGTTTTGTCGTCGGCGTAGCTATAACAAGTGTTCGCAAATACCGGAGCCGGGTCGGGCTTTTCGTTTCCCATCATAAACGCTAGCGCATTAGCGCACACTTTCGCTTGCGAGGTGGCGATGTGAGCAGATTTGGGTAGTCCTGAATCTACTGCATCGCCGATGACGTGAATGTTGGGAAATACTGTTGACTCGTAAGTCAGAAAATCAACTTCGCACCAACGTCGACTAACGTTTGCAAGGCCGGTATCGATAGTTAGTACGCTAGCTCTTTGGGGGGGAATCACGTTTAATACATCGGATTTTACTTTGTCAAAATCCGTTTTTACGGTGCGGGTAGCCACGTCAATGTCTTGTATGCTGCTGCTGGGAATATACTCAACCATGCCGGGATATAAATCTAACCATGCGCGCTCGAACAACGGTCTCTTTGAAGTGATGGCGGGATTGGCATCCAGCACCAGCACTTTCGATTTGGGCTTGTGATTTTTTAAATAGAAGGCTACCTGGCATGCGCGTTCATATGGCCCTGGTGGGCAGCGATAAGGCAGCGCTGGAATCGTGATAGCAAACACGCCGCCGTCCGGCATCGCCAACAATTGATTTCGCAGATTTTGTGTTTGTGGTCCGGCTTTCCACGCATGAGGAATCTTTTCTTGCGCTTCTTTATTGTTCAGCGTCGGCATACTTTCATACATAAAATCGATGCCTGTCGCGACGATCAACTTATCGTAAGAAAGCTTTCCTTTGGTAAAGCGTACTTCCGCTTTATCGGGATCAATGGCGACTACTTTATCCTGTATCCAATGTATCCCGTGATTATGTTTCAGGAGGTCATAGGGAAGGGTTATATCGTCCAGTGTTTTCTCTCCACCAAGAACAAGATTGCTGACCGGGCATGATACAAAATGGGGATTCGGTTCAATCACAAACACTTCTATTTTCCCGCCGCTCCACATTCTTAAATATTTCGCTGCAGTGGCACCGCCATAGCCTGCACCGATGATCACCACGCGTCCTAATTTTTTTTGGTTTGCATATACCGGTGACGACATGGATGCCCATAATGCACCGCCAACGCTATATTTTAAAATTTCCCGACGATCCATTTTATTCACCGAACCTTGTTTGAGAATGAGATTTCAAGGAGTGACTTTGAAAGCGAGTAAATGATCTTGGTTGCATCGAAAAGTATTCTCCAAGCAGGATGAGTTCTTCAGATGTCAGTGCCCGCGCTTGTTGCGGCATGACCTCGGTTGATTCAGTTTGCTTTTGATACTCTAGCATTCGCTTGACGAAATAGCCTTTATCTAATCCGGCGAGGACTGGCGTTCCGCCCAGGCTTAATCCGTTGGTTCCATGGCATGCTGCACAGGAACCTGCCAGCACCAGAATATGAGGATTACCCACGCTTGGGAGCGCGGGCGTTATAGACATTGCAGGCGTTGTAAATGAAAGCAAAACCAGTAATGTGAACAACGAATTTTTTAGCATGGATTTTTTTTATGGTTCTAGTGACGTTTCGGGCCGCGTAGTTAGTTTATATTTATCTCATCGCGCAGGTTCCTGCGTTGGCACGTTGGTTGAGGTCGAGGAAACGGTCCCTAATATGGACTGACCAGTTTGTCGTCATGTTTATTCCCATTCCAATACCGGATAAATTAAATTGACGTTGCGGCGATTCACCCTGTCAAAAAGCATCCATCGTGATTTTTCTGTTTGAGCGGCCGAACCCATGGCGCGGGTCATGTCTTCGCCATTTTTGATGCTGGTCCTGACATCTTTTAACAGTATTTCCAAATACCTACGCTCATCTTCAAATGCGGCATTCTTATTTTTGGTTGCCGGACCGTGGCCCGGTATCGTCAGATTAGCCTGCATTTCTTCTAGGGGCGCAATCACACTGAGCCAGCCTTTAATATCGCCATCGATCGAGGGTGTTCTTTCAACGAACAGCAAGTCGCCGGTCCAGAGGGTCTTGGTGTTCGTATCGAATACGGTCAAGTCGGTATTGGTATGTGCGGTTGGCCATGCTTTTAGTTCAAGAACGCGATTGCCTAAATCGATTTGCCGAGGTTTGCTGACAGTCTCAGTGGGGGCAATAATTTTGCTACGATCAGCATCCGTACCTAACTCGGTTTTAAGATTGCGTAAATAGGCGTCCTTGCGTAACGCCATCGCATGCGGCAAATTTTCATGTCCGAGAAAAACCGGATGATCATCGGTAAATGCCGCGTTGCCAAAGATATGATCAGGATGAACATGGGTATTGATTACATAGCGTATGGGGAGTTTGCTGATGAGCCGAAGCGCTTCTTTCAAAGACACCCCGGTTTTGTACGAGCCACCGGTATCAATGACAGCAACGGCATCAGCGCCGATGACAAAACCTATATTTGCTATATCACCGTGATAGTTCTCATCAAAATCTTCATGCACGCCCTGATGAACATACACACCGGCAGCTACCTCGGTTACTGACAGTGGCTTGGCTTGCGTTTGGTGAAAACCGCTGAGTGCTGTCAATAACGCGGTCGTTAGCAAGGCGGTGAAATAGTGTGAACGAAATCTCTGCATCAGGTTAGCTTTCCTCGACATCAATTGATGCACTGAATGTCTCACCTTCATTATCTTTTATCGTCAGCTCAAGCTTGCCAGGTTTGTCGGGTATAAATCCAAATTGTACATTTGGGTCCTCGCTAATTCCTATGAAGGTATCGGCATGCATGACGATTTTGCCGTTATATTTTGCCTCGATTTTATTGATAAAAAAGGCTGGGCGAAAGGACTGCGTCGCAAGATCTTTTTGTAGTCCAGTGAACATTGGATGTTTGATTAATAGCTTCACCCGATTGAGACTGCCTATCTTCAGTGGTTTCTCTATGGCTAACCGCATCTTTCCTGCCGAGGCTTTGGCTGCCGCTTCGTCGCCATCTACGGTACCACCACAGCCGCCTTCAGCGCGAATGGGGACCGCGTTTATGTAGAGTCGACCATCATTTGCTTGAGCTACTACATGGACAAGAGAATCACTTTCAAGGCGGATTCTTGTGGAAATTTCTGCTTTACCGCTGAGTGGATTAAAGTAAAAAGTAGCAGCCAGGGGAACCGGATTTTGGTCGACATATATCGCCACTGATTTGATGTATTTTTCAGCCAGCATCGGATAATCGACGCTAAAGACAAACGGTACTTGTGCACCGCTATCGGCGCGGCGCGGAGCAGTCAAGTGAATAAAGGGACCGGGTTCTATTTTTTTTCCGTGGTAATACATGTCTTGCAGCGGTGTCCAGTATTTATCAACTATCTCCGCTCGGACGTTAGCCGAGAGCAACACGTACGCGGCCATAACTAGCAGACGCACAATCACTTTTAGTTGAGTGTTCATGAGCGTGGCCTGCATGACTTTAGGCGGCGATATAAATGGCATTTTTTGCCGTGGTCGGGCATTGAGCGAAGGGGCAATGGCATTGCACTTCTCCAGTAAATATAGAACTTACCCAAAATCGTCTCAACTGCGCTGCGCTTTCCTAGCCACCTAAGCGGCTTGACCTACGAGGCCCGACCTACGAGGCCCGACCTACGAGGCCCGACCTACTCGAAACAGCATGCTGTATTCGTTGGCTGTGTTGATATGTCCGTTGCTAGGACAGTTTTGCGTAATTCCTAAAATAGATCGACGGACCATCGCCTTCATCTTTTATTGAAAGGTCAGGGCAGTGCTCGTTTCATTCATACAGGGTGAACAGATTCATGTCTCATTGGCGAGTTTTTATTAAATTCTTCGGCCCAATTATTTTTGAGTATGTTCTTATTTTTCTAAAGCGACAAGCCTAAATGTAAATAAATGCAGATGACATAGAGTGAAAACCATATGTTGGTTTGAGCATAAGCGAGGCTTATGGGTGATGTAAACGACGATCCTCTTCCGATTGTTTTTTGATAAAGCTTCGGGCGCGTTCACAGAAAAGCAGGGCAGGTCAGGTGATAGTCATCGCCGGTATTGAGACGAAACGTGAAATGCTAAAAATCTACGATAAACTGCTGAAAAACTCGTTTTAATCAAGGATTCGAAATAATGTTGAAAATCGCCACCTGGAATGTTAACTCTATCAAAGTACGCTTACCGCAAGTTCTGCAATGGTTAGCCGATAATCCGGTTGATGTGTTGGCGGTGCAAGAAACCAAAATGACTGACGATAAATTTCCTCAGGCTGAAATAGAAGCGGCTGGTTTTCACGTCGTGTTTAGCGGGCAGAAAACGTATAACGGGGTGGCAATCATTGCACGCCATCCTATCGAGGATGTCGTAAAAAATAATCCGCTATTCGAAGATGAGCAACAACGTTTGCTGACCGCCACGATCGCCGGAATTCGCATCGTCTGCGCCTATATTCCGAACGGACAATCGTTGGAATCAGATAAATATCAATACAAGCTGAAGTGGCTAGATGCCTTGCACGACTATCTGGATGCCGAGCGAAAGTTACATTCGAATCTTGCGTTGCTGGGCGATTACAATATCGCACCAGAAGATCGTGATGTCTACGATCCCGCCGCGTGGGTCGGTGAAAATCTGGTGTCACCACCGGAACGTGCCGCGTTCGTGCGCTTGCAGCATTTGGATCTGACCGACGCATTTCGGATGTTCGATCAAGCAGATAAGCTATTTAGCTGGTGGGATTATCGACGCATGGGATTTCGCCTGAACCGCGGCATGCGTATTGATCATATTTTATTGTCGCCGCCACTAGCTGCGAAATGTACGGCTTGCGTGATCGACAAAGTGCCGCGTAAATGGGAGCAGCCATCAGATCACGCCCCCGTCATTGCGACTCTGAGTGATTAATTGGCTAAATTGCGCTAGGTAATGTTGCCGGATGAATAGCAATTTATGTGTAGTGATTGCCTGGTATTGCTGGTCGACGGTTTACGAATTACCCACGGGAGTTGTGGCGTTTTATAAATTGCATTTTTAGCATTTAAATTTGCTAGCGAAATCACTGTGAAATTTTTTGAAAACCACTCAATTGAAGAGTGGTTTTTTTTTGCTTGATGCATAATGTGCTTGAATATAAAATTGATTGAACGTCCAATCAATTTAAAGTACACTCAAGTGATGAAACGGATTGGCTATTTGCCATTCTCGGCGGCTTTAGCGGAGAAATAGTGAGAAAAAGAAACGAAATGCTGCCTTTACGACGGCAGCAATTAATTCAGGCAACACTTGCCGTGATTGACCGTGTCGGTCTCGCGGATGCGACGATTGTATTGATTGCGCGTGAGGCGGGACTGTCTACAGGGATTATCAGCCACTATTTCGGTGATAAAAGCGGTTTGTTGGAAGCGACCATGCGTCAGATATTGCGCGATCTAAGCGACGATTCATCGCGTCGTCGACATACATTGTCGGGGCCAGAAGATACTGCCCGAAATCAGTTAATGGCATTAGTCGATACTAATTTTAGCGACAATCAGATTAGCGGCCCGGTGATGAAAACATGGTTTGCTTTTTGGTCGTCAAGCATGCATCAACCAGCGTTAAGGCGCCTCCAACGAGTGAATGATCGCCGTCTTTATTCCAACTTATGCAGTCAATTTGGACGCACGTTAGCATTGGCGCAGGCGCGTCAGGCGGCACGCGGTTTGGCGGCAATTGTCGATGGATTATGGTTGCGTGGATCGCTGTCGGCTGAAAAGTTTGATGTCAGCGCTGCCCGTCAAATTGCCTATGAATACCTGAATATGCAGTTGCGTCAAGCCAACTGAAACTATCGAAGAACGAAGGAACTCCTATGTCAGTCTTTCCATTGCAACAGCTTTATATTGACGGTCGTCGAGTCGACGCAACTGGTGGAAAAACCTTTGAAAGCATCAATCCCGCTAATGGCGAAGTGCTGGCGGAACTGCAATGCGCCTCAAAAGCCGACGTTGATTTAGCGGTTGATAGCGCAAAAAAAGGCCAACGTGTTTGGGCGGCGATGACTGCCATGCAACGTTCACGCATACTGCGCGGCGCCGTGGAAATTTTGCGTGAGCGTAATGATGAATTGGCAGCCATCGAAACCCTGGATACCGGAAAAGCTCTGTCGGAAACACGCTACGTCGATATCGTCACCGGTGCGGACGTGTTGGAGTACTACGCCGGTTTAGTGCCATCGATAGAAGGCCAGCAAATCCCTTTGCGTGAAAGTGCATTTGTCTATACTCGGCGTGAACCGCTTGGCGTCGTGGTCGGCATCGGCGCATGGAATTATCCGATTCAAATTGCATTGTGGAAATCAGCACCTGCGCTGGCTGCGGGAAATGCGATGGTTTTTAAGCCAAGCGAGGTGACGTCGCTGACGACCTTAAAATTAGCAGAAATTTATACGGAGGCAGGTTTGCCGGATGGTGTTTTTAACGTGCTAACAGGTGGTAGTGAAGTTGGAGCGTGGTTGACAGAACACCCTGGCGTGGCAAAAGTATCGTTCACTGGTGGTACCACTACTGGCAAAAAAGTGATGGCCAGTGCTTCAGGTTCAACACTAAAAGAAGTAACGATGGAGTTGGGCGGTAAGTCGCCATTGATCGTGTTTGCCGACGCTGATCTGGAGCGCGCCGCTGATGTTGCAGTGATGGCTAATTTCTACAGTTCTGGTCAGGTCTGCACCAACGGCACGAGAGTGTTTGTACATCGCTCGTTGAAAGAGTCGTTCGAGGCCATGGTGTTGGAACGAGTTGCACGCGTCCGTCTTGGTGATCCGCAAGACATGAATACAAATTTTGGGCCTCTGGTCAGTTTTGCGCACATGAATAACGTGCTGGGTTATATCGCTTCCGGGATTGCGGAAGGTGCGCGATTACTCATCGGTGGTGAGCGTGAAATGCACGGTGATTTTACGAGGGGCGCGTTTGTGCAGCCAACCGTGTTCACTGATTGCCATGACGAGATGAAGATTGTCAGGGAAGAGATTTTTGGCCCGGTGATGAGTATTTTGGTGTTTGATGACGAGGACGAGGTGATTCGCCGCGCCAATGATACGCAGTATGGATTAGCGGCTGGTTTGATCACGGAGAATATAAGCCTTGCGCATCGGGTAATTCATCAGTTGGAAGCGGGGATTTGCTGGATTAATACGTGGGGTGAATCAGCGGCTGAGATGCCAGTTGGCGGGTATAAACAGTCGGGAGTCGGGCGGGAGAATGGCTTGGCTACGTTGCAGCATTACACGCGTGTTAAGTCGATTCAGGTGGAGTTAGGTGGTTTTTCGTCGGTATTTTAGGGCGTCTGGTGACGGTCTTACTTTATTTGCCGAGCATCCACAGAGTAAGAGCTGCGTTAATTAGAGATGACCATAAAATACATGAACCTAAAACGCGTGAACGTTATAACTCATCTTCAACGTAGCTGAAATTACCTCAAAAAAACCGAAGGAGTGATCTCTTGCACCAATCAAAAGAATACGACTACATCATCATCGGAGCTGGTTCCGCTGGCAACGTTCTAGCGGCCCGCCTGACCGAAGACCCGGACGTTACCGTGCTATTGCTAGAGGCTGGCGGCCCGGATTACCGGCTCGATTTCCGTACGCAGATGCCAGCCGCATTGGCTTTCCCGCTCCAAGGACGTCGCTACAACTGGGCCTACGAAACCGATCCCGAGCCGTTTATGAATAATCGCCGGATGGAATGTGGGCGCGGTAAGGGGCTCGGTGGATCATCGCTTATTAACGGCATGTGCTACATCCGCGGCAACGCGATGGACTATGACGGTTGGGCGCAACTTGATGGACTGGAGAGCTGGTCTTATCTGGATTGTCTTCCCTACTTCAAAAAAGCGGAAACCCGCGACGTCGGCGGCAATGATTATCACGGCGGAGAAGGGCCGGTTAGCGTGACCACGCCAAAGGCGGGGAATAATGTATTGTTTCACGCTATGGTTGAGGCCGGGGTTCAGGCGGGATATCCCAGAACCGATGATCTCAATGGATTTCAGCAGGAGGGTTTCGGTCCGATGGATCGCACCACCACGCCTAATGGTCGTCGTGCCAGTACCGCGCGCGGTTATCTGGATCAGGCGCGTGGTCGTCCCAACTTGCATATCCAGACACATGCATTGACGGATCGCATTCTATTCTCCGGAAAGCGCGCTATCGGCGTCGCCTATCTACATCGCGATAAGTCAGTTGTATCTCGCGCTAAACAGGAGGTGTTGTTGTGTTCGGGGGCAATTGCGTCGCCCCAAATTTTACAGCGATCAGGTGTCGGACCGGCAACATTACTACGCCAACATGGCATCCCTGTGGTACAAGATCTGCTTGGTGTAGGAGCGAACTTACAGGATCATCTGGAAGTTTATCAGCAGTATGAATGCAAGCAACAGGTCTCACTTGCACCCGCATTGAAGCTATACAATCAGCCAGTGATTGGGGCGCAATGGTTGTTTATGGGAACCGGAACCGGGGCTAGCAACCAGTTTGAAGCTGGTGGGTTTATTCGTTCTGATGAACGCTTTGAATGGCCAAATATTCAGTATCATTTTTTGCCGGTGGCGATCAATTACAACGGTAGTAATCCGATTAAAGTGCATAGCTTTCAAGCGCATATGGGGTCGATGCGCTCGTTAAGTCGGGGGCGTATTCAGTTGCTTTCGAAAGATCCACGTGATCATCCGAGCATTCTGTTTAACTACATGTCTGATGATCAGGATTGGCAAGAGTTCCGCGCTGGTATTCGCATTACTCGCGAGATCATTGGCCAGCAAGCATTGGCCGCTTATGCTGGCAACGAAATTTCTCCAGGCAAAAATGTGCAGACGGATGCTGAGCTTGATCAGTTTGTCCGTGACCATGCAGAAACAGCGTTCCATCCATCTTGTTCAAACAAAATGGGAGTGGACGAAATGGCGGTGGTTGATGCGCAGGGGCGCGTACATGGAATTGAAGGATTACGCGTAGTTGATGCATCGATTATGCCGATTATCACCACTGGTAATTTGAATGCTCCAACGATTATGATCGCGGAAAAAATTGCTGATTTAATTCGTGGGCGTACACCTTTACCACGACTGGAAGTGCCGTACTACAAGGCAGGCGATGCACCTGCAAAACGTCTGAAATAGCGATTTATCTTAGTTGAAAAAAATGCGACCAGATGGTCGCTTTTTTTTGGCTATGCTATCTGTGCCCACTCCGAACTTTGAGTGCTTATAGTTAGATACTAGTTGCCAGGCAACATTTTCTAGGTGGCACACATTACCGTTACAGAGCATAAATACCCAATGACTAATGCCCAAGGAGCATTGGTTAATGACTTATTGACGTTTCTTTTCTTCTTTTTTAACTTTTTTATCAGCCTTTTTTTCTTTCATTGTCTTGGCTGGTTCTTTCTTTACCGCTTTTTTTGTATCTTGACCCTTGCTCATGATTTAACTCCATTGGTAAATTTCGATACGCCATCGTTGATCAAATAATCGCCGTAATCGGTATCGTTGCGTGATGATAATCCTTTAGTCACAGTCTGTGACGGGTTACATGCAATAACCGTAGGTATTGCATAGAAAAAACACTATTTATCTTCAATAGTTATTGGTCTGAGCAACTATCGCGTTGATCCATGCGTATTTTTACACTGAAATTTCTTTTGGTGTGTCAGGTTTTGAATGCAATTTTAATTCATAAACCGACTGTCAGATATAAGCAGATCGGTGCGATTTTGATGGAATCAGTCTATAAGCCAGACCATGATTTTATGAGGCGCTATTCTAGTGCGCTCATCCGAGCGCGTCCTGTTGATTGCTGCGGTTTATTGTCGATTTAAGACATCGCCTTAGAGAGTGTGGAAGCGCGGATAAAATTGACCAGTTCGCGCGCATATACCGGCAAAATATCTAATTTCTGTACCACGATACTTCTTTCACGTAGTGCCCATGGTTCATCCAGTTCAATGATAGAAAGTTGCATGGTGTGACTGTGGCGCTGCGCAGCTGATTGGGGCATGACGGCGATACCGACATTAGTTTCAACCATCCGACACATGGCTTCAAAACTCCGTACCTTAATCCGTAATCGTAGGGTTTTTCCGCTCTCAGAGACGATTTGATGCAAAAAATGCTGTAGCGAACTTCCTTCATACAAGCCGATTTGCTCGTAAGGAATTGTGTCGGCAAAGGTGATATTGCCGGTTACCGCAAGCGGATGATTGACCGCCGTCACCAAAACCAATCGGTCGGTCGAAAAATTAATAATCTCAAGGCCTTGATTGTGAACTGGTCCCGCGACAATACCGATGTCTGCAGTACCTTCCAGTATGCCTTGCAAAATACCCTGATTGAGTCGCTCTTCGAGTGAAATGTTGACATGCGGATACTTGGTGAGAAAAGCACCGAGAACTTCTGGCATGAATTCTGTTACGGCAGTAGTGTTGGCGAAAATCCGAATATGACCTTTGATGCCATTGTTGTATTGCTGCAAATCGCTTGTCAGTCGTTCAACCTGTTGCATGAATTGCTGTGCGTGATGTAAAAAAGTTTCGCCTGCGGGCGAAAGGCAAATGCCTTTATTTTCTCGATAAATCAGCCGCATACCGAAGCGTCCTTCCAACGCCTTGACCCGGCTGCTGGCAGCGGCAAGAGACATGTGAATTCGCTCGGCACTGCGGGTAAGACTTTTCAACTCAGCGATATATATAAATAAGCGTAAATCAGTCAGGTCAAACAACATAGAGTAATTTCCTTCGAAAAATAGCAAATGTCGGAATATTGTCGAACGGTAATGAATATGCTGTCTGCTTTGGTATTACCGCGATTATGAATGGGTTGCGTGTTATAGATTAGTTTGTAAGTTATTAAACTTTAATTTGGCTTTTTTTTTCTATATCCAGTGGGAAAATTCTTTTATTTTCATGTGTTTTTAGACCACAATTTATTCTTGGAAATGTTGTAAAATAAAAAATTCTTAGCTTCACGGTTGTTGTAATAAAACATCTTTCTGATAGTTTGAATGTGAAAATTCCCTATAAATATGTGGATGTAGCTAACTTCTCGTGGTTTGAATTACGAGGTAGCGCAGTTGTACACTATTTTCTGGGTTATAAATTTCTGTGTAAAAAATCCTTTAAACTTTGTCGGATTATGTTTGGTTTGCCGGATTTTATGTTCTGCATTTTTTTAGCTTACGCTTACTGCAATATAGAAAAAAATGGCTATGTGTTTAATTTCTTAAACCTTTTTGTTGTCCATCCTTTTTTAATTGTTGCGGCGCTGTTGATAAGCGTTCGGTTTTTTCTGAAACCTGCGTTGATGCGGACTTATTGCATGGCATGGTTGGCAATACAAGCTCTTTCCGAGATTAAGGTGGCAAGAAAATGTATTGCCCAAAAGATGAATTTTTTTGGGCTCAGGATGGATAGATAAAACTGATTTCTTATGCTATTCAACGGGATCGTTTAGCTATAACTTTTTTACGATCCGCATCTACTCTCTTAGACTAGTTTCTGAATGCCATTATTCAATCACCCTAAAACCCGGCGTTTTATCGAAGCCGGTAACCTATCTCAAATGTCCGCGTGGTACGAGGCTGAGCGAAATGTAATGTGGATGATGCTACACGCGCATCCTCGGCCCTGTTTCAACCCCGAACTTCTGAAGGACATTTCAAATCTCACGCGTGCGGCGCGTGAGTGTCATCTACCGATCGATTTTTGGGTCACTGGTTCAACGGTGCCCGGCCTTTACAATGTGGGTGGCGATCTATCTTACTTTGCGCAGCATATCAGGTCGGGTGAGCGCGCACCATTAATGGCATATGCCCGCGCTTGTGTCGACGCCGTCTATGAGGCGATGAATGGCTTTGGGGTTGGTGCCATTACGATTGCAATGATAGAAGGAACCGCTTTAGGAGGTGGTTTTGAAGCTGCTTTGGCGCACGAATATGTATTGGCGCAAAAGGACGCGAAGCTAGGCTTTCCAGAAATTGCGTTTAACCTATACCCTGGCATGGGAGCTTATTCGTTGGTCGCCCGGAAGGCGCATATGCGCCTTGCCGAACAGCTTATCAGCACGGGTGAAGCGCATAGTGCAACCTGGCACCACGAAAAAGGATTAGTTGATCGCTTATTCGAGCCGGGCGAGGCTTATAAGGCAACGCGCACTTTCATTGATAACGTCAGGCCAAAGCTCAACGGGATTCGCGCCATGCTGCGAACCCGTCGGCGCGTATTGCCGATTACGAAGACGGAACTGCTTGATATCACTGAAGATTGGGCGGAGTCGGCGTTTCGTCTGCAAGAGAAAGATCTCGCTTATATGGAGCGTTTGGTACTGCTTCAAAATAAGCGCGGTATTAAACCCGCTGCGATTTCTTCAAATGAAGGTCTGGCCACATCTACTGTAGTAAATGCCGGACCAGACAAACAAGCGTCGTCGAGCGTATCGTTGTCCAACGGTTAAATCGCGTTGCAAAGGCGGATGCGTGTTGGCACATTTTATTTATCGGTGAGCTGCTAACGCTTTTCATTGACTCGGCGTGTTCAAGAATAACTATTCCTGAGCACGCCGAAGTAGCATAAATTCCCGAGGGAAAGCTATTCTCAAGTCTGCTTTAATTCAGATTCCGGTGCGAATGCGCACTAGTAAATAGGTATTGATTTTGCATTAAATAGAGCGTGCCTTTGTCACGAGGCGCACGACCTTGTTAGAGGATGCTGGCATCCAAGCGTTAAAATCTGACAGTTTCATCGGTTTTGCAAACAGATAACCCTGCGCGTAGTCAATTCCTATATTACGCAGAAATTCTGCTTGCTCGGGTGTTTCGACGCACTCAGCCACAATTTTTAGACTCAACTCATGACCTACTGCAACCATAGAACGGACTAAGGCCTGGGCTTTGGCATCGGTGTGAATCGAATGGATGAAGCTGCCGTCGAGTTTAATGACGTCTAATGGTAAACGGGATAATTGCGATAGCGACGAGTAGCCAGTACCGAAGTCATCCAGATGTACTTCTGCGCCCAGTTCGCGGAACATCCGAATAAGACGATGGGCTAGTTTTTCGTCCTCTATCAGGCAGCTCTCGGTTAACTCAATGTCGACCATGGATGGACATAAATCGTTAGACAGAATGGCTTTTGTAAAGTCTTCTATGATGGTTGGAATACGTAATTGGCGGGCCGATATATTAATGGCTACGCGCACGTTAAGGCCTTGCTTCTTCCATGCTCCAGCTTGCTTGGCAGCTGTCTCCATCACCCAGCGCCCGAGTGGAACGATCAATCCGGTCTCTTCAGCATAAGGTATAAACTCACCCGGCATGATTAGGCCTCGCTCTGGATGATTCCAGCGAATTAAGGCTTCAACGCTATCCACCTTGCCAGTCAAAAGCGATACTTTCGGTTGGTAGTACAACTCGAACTGATTATCAGCCAGTGCGTTGCGCATGTTAGTGTCAAGCCACACGTATTCGCTGGCTTTTTTATTCATCTCCCTTGAAAATATACAAAATGTGCGTTTACCGTTGTCCTTAGCGACATACATTGCGGTGTCGGCGCTTCGAATCAACTCTTCGAGGTTTGCCCCATGTTCCGGGAACATGGCAATACCAATTGAACAGCCGGAATAGACTTCTGTGCGTTTAAGGTGGAACGGCAACTTCATCCGTTCCAAAATACGTTGCGCGGTAGCCTCAATAACGTCCTGCGAAGGACTAGCTATCATGATCAGGAATTCATCTCCACCGATTCGCGCTAGCACATCCTTTTCTGTAAGGCATGATGAAAGAGCAACGGACACTTCTTTAATAAGCTCGTCACCGGTGATATGGCCATAATGGTCATTCACTTTCTTAAAGTTATCCAAATCAAGGAATATTAGCGCAAAGGCTTCAGCATTCGGTGGCGCAATGGCGGTTGTGATTTTATCTTGAATAGCATTGCGGTTCGGCAAACCGGTCAACATGTCCGTTGTAGCCATCTCGACCATTCGCTCTTGCGTACGAAGTTCGTCGGTCACATCGGTACCAGAGCAGACCAGAAATTTTTCTTGTACGCCGCTTCCAGATTCGATGATGGTGTTGCGCCACTTTATGATTCGCACCCCTTTCTTTGTATTGATGGGGCGCAATGTTTCGTAAGTCTTTTCGCGGTGAAAAAAACTATTGACATTTGACCGCGTGTCTTCGCGTTGTTTCTCGTGGACAAACAAATCCAAAGCATTTTTACCCACAACATCGGATTCCATGACGCCTGTCACTTCTTCGCACAGCCGATTGAATCGTTGAATTTTTCCTGCGCTGTCGATGATGACGACTAATGAGTTAACCTCGGAGACAACTTGTTCAGCAAATGAGAGACCGCTTTCTAAGTCCTTTGCGACAGTATCTGTATCCCCGTATTGCGCTGCAGTCCCGCCCCATAACCAGGTATCAGTTTTTCTACCCACGAGATGAAGGCGAATGGGGTTGCCAAAAATAGTTACTGAAATCGCTATGCTTGAAGTGACCCCGGTCATTGATCGAACGTCCCGAGCTTGTGCCGGAGAGAGTTCAACTGAAACGGTGACTGAATTAACGTCGCCAGATAAATCGAGTGCATCGCTATCGGTTGTTAATCTCCAGCAGGGACTAGAGGTGCCGAAATGGGTAAAAAGCTGTGGGTTATCAATGTCTTCTTCGAAGTTAAGCATTGCGACTCTTTCATGTCAGCGTCTAAAGATATGTTGTGGAATATGTTCTTATAAGTAACATTACGCTAATAGTGTTTTTTACGCCAGAAATAATAATTTGTTTTATCATAAGAACGTTCTTTCGACAGAATAGCAAAGGAATAGTCTTAGCAAGTGAAGAAAGTATGACATTAATTAATTAGCACCACTATGACGTAATGTTTAATTAATTTCATCAACCAATTTGAACTAATTTGCCCAATCGAAGGATGCACGATGGCTGTACATAATCAAGGTACCCCAATTGCGTCTCGCTCCCGTGTGTTCCTGAATGTCCAAAAACTCACGGTTAGTTCTTCCCTCAGCGACCGTAAGCTGACTAACAGATAATATATTTTCGCCCTTTTATTGACCTTAACGAAGGCTGACCTAAAGTCGCTATTCTTATTTATGTTGGTGATCTGGAAAACATGGCTGCAACGTTGTATTCTACGAGAAGTTTGGCAATATAATAATCATAAACATCTAGTGAATAATGTTAAGAACTGCATAATCATGCAAGCCTCTAGTGGGAAAAGAAAATGCATAACAAACCAGATCGAGGCAATTTCAAATTGTGTGATGAGTCGGTATATATGAGCAGAGATATAAGCCCAAATACGAACCCAGCCAGACAGGGGTCAGACAGGGGTTGCATCTTGAGCGTGCCGTTCCAATCATGCTGAGGAACGTAAGCATGTAACGGAAAGAGAAAGATTAGTTACTGCTTATTGCGCTTTTGCGTTGCACCATTCTGAGGATGGTGTTGTTGCTTATATAACTGGGCGTAATATTGCCAGCATCACCAGCGAGGCTAGTCTGTAGTCGTGGACATGTTAGCCGGTTGTTTGTAACTGATGGAATGACGACCCGCGGTGATCCCGCCGTACATCTTCGATTAAGGAATATAAAACGTGCGCTACTAAATTGATTCTGAAGTGGCGAATAGTCGACTAGACAGTGTGTGACCAAGAACCACCCAATACAATAATTACATGGAGATAACGATGTTAAAAACAGCAACTGGCAATACCACGCAAGAAAAGAGCTTTGAGGAGGAAACGTATGCCAAGGTGACCTGGCGTCTGATTCCGTTTCTATTCATATGCTACGTATTCGCTTACCTGGATCGGGTGAACGTCGGTTTCGCCAAACTACAAATGCTGTCAGATTTAAAGTTCAGCGAAACCGTTTATGGACTAGGTGCAGGGATCTTTTTCATCGGCTATTTTCTGTTTGAAGTGCCAAGTAACATCGCCTTACATCGTTATGGTGCGCGTAAATGGATTGCGCGAATAATGGTCACTTGGGGCGTTGTTGCGGCAGCGATGGTGTTTGTAAAGACGCCAACCATGTTTTATTTGCTGCGTTTTCTTCTGGGGGTTGCTGAAGCTGGCTTTTTCCCTGGCATCATTCTGTATCTGACCTACTGGTATCCTGCCGCACGTCGCGCAAAAATCACCGCGCTGTTCATGACTGGTATCCCTATTGCCGGAGTCGTCGGTGGACCGCTCTCGGGCTGGATTTTAAACAGGTTTCATGGCGTCAATGGCCTTCCTGGCTGGCAATGGTTGTTTTTGCTGGAAGCGATTCCATCGGTCTTGACCGGTATTGCTGTGTTCTTTTATCTTGACGATAAGATCAACGTGTCCAAATGGCTGACGCCAGCGGAGAAATCGTTATTGGAAAAAAATATCGCGGGCGATCAAGGCAATCTGGAAGTGCATAGTGCCATGGGCGCATTTAAAACCAAACGCGTCTGGGTGTTGTGTGCAGGCTACTTCGGTATCGTGATGGGACTTTACGGAGTCGGTTTTTGGTTGCCAACCTTGATCAAGGCATCCGGCGTTACTGATGCGCTCGATATTGGGTTGCTGACGATGATTCCATATGGCGCTGCCGCGATCGTGATGGTATTGGTAGGTCGTAGTGCTGATCGCATGAATGAGCGCCGCTGGCACGTTGCGGCACCTGCGGTGTTGGGCGCCATCGGTTTGGTGTTCAGTACCTTTTATGCGGACAACACAGTATTAGCCATTCTAACCTTGACCGTCGCAACAGTCGGTATCCTGGCAGCACTCTGCCAGTTCTGGTCAGTGCCAACCGCATTTTTGGGTGGTGCGGCAGCGGCAGCGGGTATTGCGCTGATTAATTCGGTCGGTAACCTTGCCGGTTTCGTCAGTCCTTACCTCGTCGGATGGATTAAGGACAAGACGCATAGTACAGATATTGGTCTGTACCTTATCGCCGTTTCATTGGTGATCGCTGCAGTGATAATGTTAAGGATGCCAAAAGCTATTGTAAATCGATAAATTCTAGCGATTGAGTCAGATTTTTTAGATAAGATTGCTGCGGCTGCGGAAATATTCGGCAGTCGCAGCTTTTGCATTTAAAAGTGCAATAAGCGTGCCATTAAGCGTGACATTAAGCGTGCCCATAAGTATGCCAATAAGCGCGTCAATAAGTCGCTAGACAGCGGTTCGGTCCATAATGCTGGAAGTGCTTTAAACAGGAGGTCATGATGCAAGCAGCCGTTCTCAATCCATTTAGTTTCGACACCGTGGCGCACATTCATTCTGAGCCTGGTGCGACCAAGCGTCTCGGCGCACTCTTGACGCAACGCTTTCCCGCGGCGAAATGTGTGCTGATCGTCACCGATAGTGGCTTTTTATCTACCGGTCTGGTTGATCCAATTGTGGCCAACGTACGCAGCGCCGGTCTAACGGTACAGATTTTTTCCGAAGTAGTGGCCGATCCACCTGAAGCCGTAGTGTTACAGGCGGCTGCTTTCGCGCGACAGCATCAGATTGATGTGGTGATCGGATTGGGCGGTGGTAGTTCTATGGACGTCGCCAAACTGATCGCTGTGTTAGCCGGAGGAGCGCAAGCACTTGATACGATGTATGGCATCGGTAATATCAACGGTCATCGCCTGCCGCTGGTGCAGATTCCGACGACCGCCGGGACGGGATCAGAGGCAACCCCGATTGCGATTGTGACGACCGGCGAGACGACCAAAATGGGCGTCGTTGCGCCGCAACTTTATGCCGATCTGGCGTTACTGGATGCCGAATTGACGCTCGGCTTACCATCGCACATTACTGCTGCTACCGGCATCGACGCCATGGTGCATGCGATTGAAGCTTACACCAGCAAGGTGAAGAAAAATCCACTATCAGATATGCTGGCGCGACAAGCCCTGACGTTGTTATGGAATAACATTCTTCCAGCGTGCAGAGATGGCCGCAATTTGGCCGCCCGACAAGCCATGCTGCTGGGGGCGCTTTTAGCTGGGCAAGCCTTCGCGAATGCGCCAGTAGGTGCGGTGCACGCGCTGGCCTATCCGATTGGCGGCATTTTTCATGTTCCGCATGGACTATCGAACTCTTTAGTGTTGTCGCATGTTTTGCGTTTTAACGCGCCGATTGCAGCGCCGCAATACGCAGAGCTGGCCGACATCATCGCGCCATCTGCAAGCGGCAGCGCTGAAGCACGTGCCGAGACCATGATTATGGCAATGACGAGGCTGGCCCAAGAACTAGGGATTGAAACGCGGTTGCAGCAAGTTGGGATTAAGGCGACTGATCTTGATCGTCTGGCGGACGATGCAATGCTGCAAACACGACTGCTAGGCAACAACCCACGCGAAGTTACCCGGGCTGATGCGCATGCCATTTATAGCGCTGCATTATAAGAAGCAGCTAAAAGCTGGGCGGCTTATTGTGCATCTTGAATACTGAGCCGGTCGCGCATCACGTTTTATGCTGCGCACAGAACTTTGTCAACGTTTGTTTCGCAGCGGTTGAGGCGATATTTATGTAGGCTTATAAGCTGATCTGAAATACCACGGCGACGACCTTAAATGCACGTCGTCGCCGTTTTTTTTTCAAGTTTTTAGAGTTTGCTTATTTCCAGAGTGAGCATTTTGATTCTGCTTTGGTGGTGAATGCCTGATCGCCTGGAATCGTTTGAATGACTTTGTAGTAATCCCAAGGATATTTGGATTCTGCTGGCGTCTTGACTTGCATCAGGTACATCTCATGGACCATGCTGCCGTCTGGACGGATCTCACCATTTTTGGCGAAGAAGTCATTAACTTTGGTTTTGCGCATTTGCGCCATGACTTTCTCACCATCGTCAGTACCGGCGGCTTTAACCGCATTCAGATAAAACATGGTTGCTGAATAATCGGCGGCATGTAGCATCGATGGTTCTTTCTTTTCCTTGGCAAAATATTTTTTCGCCCAAGCGCGGCTTTCTTCATTTTGATCCCAGTACCAACCGTCGGTCAGGTACATGCCTTGGGTCAGCTTCAGACCGAGAGAATGCACATCGTTGATAAACATCAGAAGACCGGCCAGCTTCATGTTTTTAGTCAAACCAAATTCGTTGGCGGCCTTGATCGAGTTAATCGTATCGCCACCAGCGTTTGCCAAACCTAGAATTTGTGCCTTGGATGCTTGGGCCTGTAACATGAATGAAGAAAAATCGGCCGCTGAAAGGGGATGCTTGACTTCACCTAACACCGTACCACCGTTGGCTTTCACCACCGCAGATGTATCTTTTTCCAGTGACGCGCCAAACGCATAATCGGCGGTCAAAAAGTACCATGATTTACCACCTTGCTTAACGATTGCCGAACCTGTGCCTTTTGCCAGCGCCACGGTGTCATACGCATAATGAATGGTGTAAGGAGTGCAATCTTCATTGGTCAAACGGGCAGTGCCACCACCGATGGAGAGGAAAGGTTTTTTCTTTTCTGCCGCGACCTTGGCCATGGCCAGACTGGTTGCTGAATTGGTGCCACCAATCAACATGTCGACGCCTTGCTGATCGAACCACTCGCGTGCTTTGCTAGCCGCAATATCAGCTTTATTTTGATGATCAGCGACTATAAATTCAATTTTTTTACCGTTCAGCGTTCCGCCGAAATCGGCAATTGCCATTCGGATGGCATTGGCGCCACCGGGGCCATCGATATCTGCATACACGCCGGATAAGTCGGTAATGAAACCGATTTTAACCACGTCGCCTGAAATTTGCGCTGAAGCCGGACTGATCAACCCGGCCGTAGCCAGGGTGACGAATGTGGCAGCTAATATCTTCATTTTTGGTTTGATTTTCATGTCTTCTCCGTTGAGTGTCTGAACAGGGTCTTGAGGTTAAAAAATGCGTTGATGGTTCTTGTTTTTTATACGCCGGAATAGTGTGCAACACTGATAGCCTGGCCGTCAACCCCGTCTTATAGAGCTGCCGATAAATTATCCGTGTCGATCACTTAAAACTGATTCGCCAACTTAGTAAAAAATTTATTACTGTATTTTTCATGTTGATCTAATAAATTATAGAATTTACACAAAACCATCCCAACAACGGGCTTGCTAACCCTGCCGACGACGACAGTGTGCTAGTACCGGGCCACGCTGGCCGGGCCACGCTGGCGGCTAGGAGAGCACAACGCAGTTGGGGCGATTTTGCGTAAGTCCTATTACAAACTGCTGCATAAATGGCCACCGTCGACCACGATTTCCGAACCTGTCATATAACGACCTGCATCGGAAGCCAGCAACAGCAATGCGCCATCCAAACTTGAACATTCTCCGAAGCTGCGTGAGGGTATTCGTGACTTGAGCTGATCGCCAGCCGGACTGCGTAAAAATTCTTCATTCAACTCGGTCACAATATAGCCCGGAGCAATCGCATTAACCCGTATTGCGTAGCGTGCCAGTTCCAGCGCCATGGAGCGGGTGAGATGACTTAATCCCGCTTTCGCTGCACAGTAAGGGCCGACGCCACCTGAAACGCGCTCTGCGAGGATAGAGGTCACGTTTATTATGCTGCCGCCACGGTTGAAACCGACCATGCGCTGGGCTGCTTCCTGTGCCAAAATCCATGCACCTTTGAGGTTGGTGTCGATGATGGCGTCCCAATCGTCATCGTCGTACTTTAAGACATTTTTAGTGTTGCTGACGCCCGCATTGTTGACGACAATATCGAGTCGGCCGCACGTCTCAACGGTGGCATCAAGACACGCCTGTATTGAGTGACGACGGGTGACGTCAAGTGCAATTGCATGGGCTTTACCGCCGTTGGCTTCGATTTCCGCGACCAGTGTATGCAGCAGATCAATGCGTCGGGCGGTGACCATAACCTCAGCACCAGCGGCAGCAAGCGTCACCGATAGATGTCGACCGATGCCGCTGGAAGCGCCGGTAACCAACGCGACGCGGCCACTGAGGTCAAAAATGCTCATAATCGATTTAACCGAACTATCAGTCATTTAATTCTCCGGTGACCGCAGCATAATTTTTTTAGCCAGACTCATCCGATGTATTTCGCTCGGACCATCGTAAATACGGAAAGCGCGCACATCGCGGAAGATGCGTTCGACGATGGTTTCACCAGTGACGCCTCGCCCACCGAGGATTTGGACGCAACGATCAACCACGCGCCAGATGGCTTCGGAGCTGATGACCTTGGTCATGCTGGATTCGACGTTACCGCGACCGCCGCCGTCAAGTACATCAGCGCAATGCCAGATCGCCAGTCTGGTTGTATGCATATCCATCTCGTTATCTGCCAACATAAAACCGACGCCTTGATGATCGCCTAGCGGTTTTCCGAAGGATTGCCGGGTGCGCGCGTAGTCGCAGGCGATATCGTGGGAGCGTTGCGCGGCACCTAGCCAACGCATGCAATGCGTCAGGCGCGCCGGTGCCAGGCGGATTTGTGCATAGCGAAATCCTTTGCCGATTTCGCCCAAAATGTCGGTCGCCGGTATCCGCAGATTTTCGAAACGAAGTACTTGATGACCGCCAGCAAAGCAGCTGTCGAGAGAATCCATGGCGCGCTCGATGATAAATCCCGGACGGTCGGTGTCGGTCAGAAACATGGTGGCTGAACCGTCTTCCATTTTCGCCATGATGATGGATACACTCGCACCTTCAGCGCCAGTGATAAGCCATTTGTGACCATTGATCACATAGTCGTCACCATCTCGCACCGCTGTGGTGGCGAGCATTTGAGGATCGGAACCAGCACCATCCGGTTCACTCATCGCAAAGCAGGAACGGGTTAAACCTTGAACCATTGGTACTAGCCAGCGTTCTTTTTGTGCTTCGGTAGCCACCACTTCCATCAGATGGACATTACCTTCATCAGGTGCATGGATGTTTAATGCAACCGGGCCAAGTGGCGAATAACCTGCCTCTTCAAACACGATCGCTTTTTCGATATGCGAAAGACCCAGGCCGCCCATTTTTTTCGACGCATGGGGCGTGAGCAAACCATGCGCCCGAGCTTTCTCGATCAGCACTTGCCGCAGTTCTGCACTTGGGCCATGCGGCGACTGACGTGGATCGTTCTCCATCGGAATAATTTCTTCGGCAATAAAGCGCCGGGTTTTCTTCTGCAAAGCCAGCAGATCTTCGGGAATACTAAAGTTCATCTTGTTATTCCTATCGTAAAAAATTGTGTCAATACCTGCTCAATGCGCCTGAATGTAAGCGCAGTTGGGATCGCCTTAGTGGGCTTGCGTATAGGCCTGGTATATTTTTTCCATGACTGTGAGATTGCTATCGGATTTTGATAAATCATATGGCGTCAGATTAACGGTCCTGACCAGACGACGTATTACCTGATCACCAAGCATATCGATATCGATAATATTGACGCAGGCGGTATCTTGCTCCAACGCAGACAATCCGCTCAGACCGCAGCCGATGGCCCACCCAAGAAGAACGCGATTGACGCCATCGTGACTGGCAATGAGCAAACTGTTCCAATCCGGCTCGGCCAGAAAAAGGAGAAATTGCTCCACAACGCGGCGCTCAAATGCGATCCATGCTTCGCCGCCGATAAACTGCCCATTTGTGCGGTTTGCCAGTTCGTAGGCATAGCCCATTTCCGCCGACTGTTCTGATGTTGGAATGTCTGATAACCGGCCCGCCCTGATCTCGCGTAATGATGCTGTTTCCTGGATGTCGAGGCCGCGCCCTGCGACTAATAGATCCAGCGTTTGCCGCGCGCGCGGGTAGTCTGAACAAACTGCGCGATCCAATGGTAACGGCTGCAACATTTCGGCCAGTTTTTCAACTTGCTGCACGCCTAGTGTGGATAGCGCTACTGTGCGTGGATCAAGCGGTTTTCCATCATCGCTAAAATAGCGCACGTCACCATGACGTACCAGATAACAGCGACGCCGGCGAATTGCGTGCACTGACGTCTCCGACGACGGTGTTAATGTATTTGATATCTCCATAGACAGTTTATCCACGGTGAATTGCTCGCGGATTGGAGATCGCCAGCTTGGCCAGGGTAATCTCTGTCAGCGCTGTTATTAACGCGTCTTGTTTAGTATCGGTGGTATCAAACTCTCCAGCGCGGATAGCGAGACACAATGTACGCTGGTCTTTTGCGATTTTCTCTGCAATAGTGGATGGAGAGATGCTGCTATCGGTCTGCGTGCTGCCGACTAGCTGACTTAATATGTCCAACTCCAGATGGTTGGTGCTGGCACCTAGCGCTAGCTCACGACTGGCAATGCGCATTGCATTGGCAATCATTCTGACTTCGTAGTGCAGTCCTTCCGGCAGGTTCGGCAAAATATTTTGCAGCAACGCGTCGCGTGCGGTTGTCAACAGTTCGCGTGCATCTACTTGCTTATTCATCGTGTGCCCCTTTTGTCAGAGCCAGGATTTCACGTTCCAGGTCTGGCAGCATGCGACCGGTCAGAGCGAGTTCTAAAGATGTCTGTTGACCGGATAAATGACGGTCTGCTTGTTGTAGCGCAATAATGGCCCATCGTAAATGCGCCATGACTTGCCAATACGTCAGATCGCGGCGTGTTACGACCATGTCGGATACCGTGGCATATCCGCGTAAAAAGTCATCAATGTCACCGACACCGCCGGCTTCACGTTGCGGGGCGATAAAACGCCAGCACCTGGCGGTAAACCAGCCGATGTCTTCCCGTGGATCACCCCAGCCTGTGAATTCCCAATCGAGTAAGCCGCTCAATGCGCCGTCGTGAATCATGTAGTTTCCGGTGCGGTAATCCCGATGAAGCAAACAAATAGGGGCAACTGACGGACTGTTGAGTTCGCACCAGCGCAAGCCCCATTCCAACACCGGTGCAGATGCATTAAGTGCATCCAGATAACTTCGGTAGGCGGCAATGGTGGCGAGTGCCGGATTGAGGGCTGGCGGTGGTAAAAATGCGAGATCGTCATTCGGTGGTTTGATCGTATGCAAGCGTGCCATGTTGGCGCCGAGTTGTTCGACCAATGCAGGGCGATCAGGGACGAGAGCGTCATTGCCGGTGATGCGGTGTCCGCCCGCCACGCCCGGCACACATTCCATGAGGAAGAAATCGCGTCCGATGATGCTCCGATCCTGACAGCACCACAAAACCTTCGGAGCCTTCACGCCCGCCTGGTATGCCACACGCAATACGGCAAACTCTTGCGCCCGACTGAGACTGACAGGAACGCTGGACAGTGCGTCTGTGCGTAATACCCAACGCTGACAACCTTCGTAGGCACCACCGCTGACATGGGCAACGAGAAGCCAGTTCTCTTGTATTGCTCCACCTGAAAGTCGTTCGAGTTGCGTGATACGTACTTCCCTCGCGGCAGTCATCGCGCAAAGGTAATTTGTTAGTTGATCCTGTGATTCTGTTATTTCGCCTGAAGAAACGAGGGCTGCCTTATTGTTACTAGTTGTCATGTTTTACGTGCTCGCTTGTTCAAATAGTCGATGTCTGCGACATCAGAGTTTCATGAAGGCTAATACGCGAATAATGCAAAGGGCGTGCCAGATTAATTGGGAAGTAAAATGATTGCATAAGGGAAATTATCCACGTAAAGAAAGATAGGATTTCCTCTGAGGAAGCACGTTCTTATTTTTTCTACAATACACCTATTCGCTGTGAATGTAAGGCGTCTTTTAAGTGTGAGTTTCAAACTATTGATTAACATATAGTGATTTTTTGTATCGCCTGAATATGTGTCATATTTGAAAAATAATGTTTCAAATTTGCGATACACTGAAATGCTAGAATCAATTAGCGTGAATTGATTAAAAGGCTATTTAGTCAAATGCCATGTCAGCAACTATGCGAAATACTATGTTTAACTCTTCTGTCGCCGCCATCTCCCCCGCTTCAGCCATCACTTCCTCTTATCGTCCGCAAGTCGTGGTGCTGATCAGTCACTTGCGACGCCCTGATTTTCCTAGTCGGCTGGCACAAGTGGTACAAGAGGTCATGCCTGCTTATGAAGCCAATGCCCGTATTCAAGTTGTCGATACGGCCCTTTCGGATGCTTTGCAGATTGCGCGTGAACTTGAGAAGAACAACGCTGTAGATGTTTTTGTGTGTGCCAGTGCGACTGCAGCCTATCTGCGAAAACGTCTCTCCAGCGCCGTAATCTCGATGCGCGTGGGCGGACCGGATTTATTGCGCACACTGGACCAGGCCCGTATTGTCTCGCCAAAAGTGGCGATTCTCAGCTATCGAAGGATTAATGCGGATCTCGACAAAATGGGGCCGCTGTTCACTGTACAAATTCGGCAAGAAAGTTACACCACATTGGAAGAGGCGAGGCGCATTGTTCAACGCCTGGCGGTAGATGGCTATAAGGTGCTGATCGGTTCTTCGTCGACTACGGATCTGGCAAAAGAAGCGGGTATCGAAGGTATCTTGTCGTTGACAACAGATGCCGTGCGAAAAGCGCTGGACGACGCATTGGCGATATGTCGTAGTCAGAGAATTGAGGTGGTTAAAAGTCAGCGACTTAACGCCGTTCTACAACATTTGACTGACGGCGTCATCGCGGTTGATAGCAAAGGCGATGTACAGTCGATTAACCCGTCAATGTTACGGCTTCTCGATGTGAGTCTGGAATGGGCGCAAGGACGACCGATTAGTTCCGTTGCTCCGGGATTGGATGTAACCGACGTTCTACGCACAGGAATTAGCGAAGAGAATCGGGTAATTTTGATCAGTCATAAGTCAGGCGTCAGGCCAGAGAATAAGCTCGGTGAAAAGCCAAATGAAAAGATCGGTACTTTCGGAGACGACAAAGTAAGCAATAAATCGGGCAATACGCTTAGTAATCGTACGGTGATCGCTAACATCATGCCGATTCATGAGGACGGAATACTGACTGGAGCGGTGCTGACCTGTCAGGAGATGACGGCAGTGCAGCGCGCAGACCGACGTATTCGTTCTGCTACACGACCTAGCCAGTTTACGGCCAAATACCAGTTGGATCAGATAAATGGGCATTGCCCTGAAATTCGTGAAGTAGTGCGTCTCTCTCAGCGCTATGCCAGTACCGATTCAACCATTCTGGTGACGGGAGAAAGTGGAACCGGAAAGGAACTCCTCGCGCAAGGTATTCATAATGCGAGCCGCCGTCATCGTGGTCCATTTGTCCCGATCAACTGTGCGGGCTTTCCTGAGACGTTAATTGAAAGCGAATTGTTTGGTTATGAAGAGGGCGCTTTTACTGGCTCACGCAAAGGTGGGAAGCCTGGTTTGTTTGAAGCAGCGCATACCGGCACGGTATTTTTGGATGAAATAGGCGATATGCCGGTTTTTTTACAAACGCGGCTACTCCGCGTTTTGCAAGAACGTGAAGTGTTACGTCTGGGGGCCACAGAGCCGATCCCGATTGATATTCGGATTGTGGCGGCTACGCATTGTGATCTTCGTCAGCGGATACGCGAGGGGCGATTCCGTGAAGATCTATTTTATCGATTGAATATTTTACGTCTGGAGGTACCCTCCTTGCGTGAGAGAAAAGCCGATATTCCAGTTATTGCACGTAGCGTATTGCAGCATATGATTGCGCGTTCGGATAAGCCGATACAGATTGATTTGTTGCTTGAAGCACTCACACCTTATCTGCAAGAATATCACTGGCCAGGCAATATTCGGGAGCTTGAGAATATTATTGAACGTGCGGCATTATCGGTCGGTGATTTGGCCCAAGGTCGCGGTATTGACCAACACTGGCTGCGTAGTCTGGTCCCGGAGTTTTTTGAAAAGTCAGCCAGGATAGATTTTACAGATGGTATAGAGGGGATATCAACAGTAGGATCTGTCCCCGCAGTGTCTGATTTGCGCTCTCTAAGCAAAGCCGCAGAAATTTCGCATATCAAACAGGTACTCGACGATTGCGATGGCAATCTGGAAAGTGCAGCTCGCCAATTAGGCGTAAGTCGATCAACCTTGTGGCGGCGCTTGCGTTCCGGTCGGATAGTGGAATAGAAATAGGGTTTTTCAATTGCGTCCAACGTGTCATTTTTGTTTTGAGATTATCGCGCGCGATTGTGTTCGGTTGATTGTCTAAAATTGTGACCGGAAAAACACACAAAAATGCGCTGCGGGAACGCGCAAAAAATTATAGTGCGCGAAAGATATGTCCGGCAAATTGCACTCGGGAATATTATCCGATCGAGTTGTCGGGTAGATGTGAAGGCATTGAATAACTTTATTTCCCAGGTGATATTTTCATGGCGGATGTTGTATAATATTTAATTAATACATAATGTTTTATATCGTTTATGATCGGATTTTATGACCTTCTAAATGGTATGAAATGCTTCGCCGTCGCCTTCCTGTTTCCCTAAAGTTATCGGCGACTTGCATTTTGATGTTCGGATTACTTGTGTCCGTTGCGTTGTTTTTCTGGGTCTGTCATCAAGAGCAGCACAGCGAACAGATTAATTTTGAACGGCGTGCGCAGTTCCGGGCGGCAATGGTGAAACAGGGCATGCGGGATGCCGTGGAAGCGCTACGCGTGGTCAATCAGTTATTTGCGACAGACGGCAATGTCACTCGGGAGCAATTCCATTCTTTCACGCAGCCGCTGCAAGAACGCTATCCCTATATTGAAGCATTTGGCTTTCATCGATTGGTTTCTGCAGCGCAGAGATCTGCCTTTGAGGCGCGTATTCGTGCGCACTCTCCCGGTTTTACCATCGATGACATGGTCAACGGAAAGCGTGTAGTTGCAGGCGTAAAGAAAATTTATCGGGTGGTTGAATATATTGAACCGATGAAAGGTAATGAAGAAGTTTTTATTGTAGATGCCTCTTCTTTACCCTATCAAAATGAAGCGATTCAACGTGCCGAAGATACCGGTCTGCCTTCGGCAACCGGGTTGTTTCGATTCTTCAGGGTGACGGGTGAGCAGCGCGGTTTCCACATTATGATGGCGGTGTACCGGGATGGTGCGGCCCATGATAGTGTTGCTTCACGGCGACTCGCTGTCGTTGGCTATACCGTGGCGATGTTAAGGGCCGGCGATCTGTTTGAGAAAATATTTGCACCTTCGGATGGCTTTGCGAATGCTGGTCTGGATGTTCGTGTGTACGCTTCAGCGGCGGCGGATGAAAGCAAGCGTGTATATGGTGCATCAACTAGCATGGACGGTCAGCTTGACGGTAGGTGGTCGGAATGGATGCTTGGCGCTTCACCGCAACCTCTTGGCTATAGCATTGATATCGCAGGTACGACATGGCACATGATCGTTTCTGCACTTCCTAATCCGTTCATGGCAAGCCATGCCAGCGCAGTGTATGTCCTGATAATGGGGCTCATGGCCACGCTCGCCGCTACTGCTTACTTACAGTCGAACGCATTGGCCGCTCAGGGCGTAAAAAAATTAGTGACTCAGCGTACCGCCGAACTTAAACAGGTAAACCATCTGTTGATTGCAGATATCAAAGCGCGGAAACGGGCCGAAGAGGCGCTCCAGATTTCTCGCGCAAAGCTGCGCAAAATGGTTGATCACCAAGAGAGTATCAAAGAAGAGGAGCGCAAACGGATTGCGCGAGAAATACACGATGACCTGGGCGGCGTATTAACCGGCATTAAAGCAAACGTCTCGGTGTCTATCGAACGGGCTATCCGCGCAGGATACGCTGCAGACCCATTACTCCTTGAAGCAGCCGATCAGGCAGATACGGCCATCGAAACTGTTCGCCGCGTGATTTCTGACTTGCGACCAAGCGTACTCGATCAGCTTGGCGTATGGGCGGCGTTGGAGTGGTACGCGGAGCAAATTCAAGAGCGGACCGGACTCCTTTGCATCTGCAGTATTAGCGAAAGCGTTGGCAAGATTGATCTTGATCCCGAGCGTAGCACGATGTTGTTTCGGGTAGTGCAGGAAGCGCTCACGAACGTGGTGCGACATGCTGGCGCAACTCAGGTATTGATCGTAATATTGCACGAAAAAAACACCATCATTGCAGATATTAGAGATAACGGTAAAGGCATTGATGCGCAGCAATTACTCAATGGCGAGGCTTGGGGTATCTTGGGTATGCATGAGCGTACGCGGCATTTCGGAGGAGAGTTAAAAGTCAGTGGCGTGTCAGGTGTTGGTACGGCGGTGCTGTTGCGCCTGCCATTGGAACAGGATTATGTTGAATAAAAAAATACAAGTATTACTTGTGGACGATCATGCTGTCGTAAGAAACGGGGTGCGACTGATGCTGAGTGTGGCACAGGATATCTTGGTAATGGGCGAGGCAGAAACAGCCGAGCAAGCAGCAAGGCTGGTGAGAAAACAGGAGTTCGATGTTGCGTTGGTAGATATCGCACTCGCGGGACAAAGTGGTCTGGATCTGTTGAAGCGTCTGCGTGTCGAAAAGCCGACATTGGCTGTGTTGATTCTTTCGATGTATTCCGAAGAAGTGTATGCGGTCAGGGCGCTTAAGTTAGGTGCGGCCGGTTATCTGACCAAGAGCAATTCAGCTACAACGATGATTGAAGCAGTACGAAAAGCCGCCACAGGGGGGAAATATCTCAGTCCAGCCTTGGTAGAACGGTTAGCAAACATGATTGGGAATGACCGCGTGATCCCGCATGAGGCACTTTCTGATCGCGAACTGGAGGTGCTAAAACTGCTTGCACTGGGTGAAAGCTTGGTTAACATCGCCAAAAAACTACATCTAAGTCCGAAAACCGTCACGACTCACCGAACCCACATTTTGGAAAAAATGGGTATGAGTAGTAATACTGCTTTGGTGCGCTACGCCTTGGAAAATGGCCTCCTGATTTGATGGCACGCGCAAGGCGTGTCAGTTGGTTTCCGTCAGCAATAAGTCTGGTTATAGCAAAATATTCTCATTCCATATGGAACATTGTTTCTGTGTGGTATCAGGCAATCCCTTATACATAAAACTGTATTCCCCGATGGTAACTATCCCCTTGATTGGGGATACTTGTTGTGGAATCGCGATTCTATGCACCTTCTTTGCAGTTGCGGTGGTTTATCATTTTTATTGCTGTAAGGCTATTTATGGGGAGATATATATGTCGATTTCCAACGAATCGTACGGCACCATGGTTGCCGATTTTATTAATTCACAGCGCGCATTATCGAGGACACTTGGAGAAGCCTCTAGCGGCTGCTCTGAGGAATTAATGCGCGTTAGTATGGTTGCTGTTAAAACCGGGCTCGCAGAGAGCATAGTTTTTACCCGTCAATTAATGACCGCGGTCAATGCTAGTGATCGGTTTGAATTGATCTCCGCTCGGATGCAAGCGCGGATAGAAAGTTCTCTTTCTCTCACGCAACGGATTAGCGACATTTGCTTCAATGCACGATCACAGATGAGCGATGCAGTTCAGCGACAGATAGAAGTCGTAAAACCCAATGTTGATGGCATAGAAAATAATGTTGTGATCGCGGCGATTGATGGTCTGGAAATTCCTGCCGAAGTTACGGAGCCAGTAGTAATCAACGCGCAACAAGAGCCTGACAATTTAATTAGGTTAGAGAAAAATAAATTGCAGATCGACAAGATTTGACTGAAATTTATGTAGTTGATTTACCCTAAATAACCAAAATCGTTACGACGAACCGTCGGCGTCCTTCACCGGCGAACCGCTCATGAGTAGCGACAAAAATAAGATGGAGACGTACAGATGAAACGTATTGCGTTAGTGACTGGTGGTATGGGTGGCTTGGGTGAAGCGGTGTGCATAAAGTTGGCTGCCTTGGGTTATCAGGTAGTGACGACTTATTCACCTGGTAATAAAACAGTGGATCAATGGTTGACGGCAATGCGTAAGATGGATTTTGAATTTCGTGCTTACCCGTGTGACGTCGCGGATTACGAGTCCGCCAGAGAGTGTATCAAAATGATTCAGACCGAAATTGGCGCCGTTGATGTGCTGGTTAACAACGCCGGTATAACGAGAGATATGACATTCAAGAAAATGGATAAAACCAACTGGGATGCAGTGATGAGTACCAATTTGGACTCAGTGTTCAACATGACCAAACCGGTCTGCGATGGCATGGTCGAGCGTGGTTGGGGGCGTATTGTGAATATTTCGTCGGTCAACGGTCAAAAAGGCGCATTCGGTCAAACCAATTATGCCGCGGCAAAAGCGGGTATGCATGGCTTCACCAAGGCTTTAGCGCTGGAAGTAGCGCGAAAAGGCGTAACTGTTAACACGATTTCGCCAGGGTATATCGGCACCAAGATGGTCATGGCGATTGATAAAGAGGTATTAGAGGCCAAAATCATTCCGCAAATTCCAATGGGGCGCTTGGGAAAGCCAGAAGAGATAGCAGGGTTGGTCGCATACCTTGCATCGGATGAGGCGGCATTTTTGACAGGCGCGAATATTGCGATCAACGGTGGACAACATATGTCCTGAAGTGGACTGGATTCGTCGAAGTAAGGAGTTACTTATCGTTGATGTAGAAGCAGTCGAGCGCGCTGACCAGCGCATTCGCAGAGAATTTATTTTTAAAAATTTGTGCAACGTCTGGGGCGTCTCGGAAAAAGCGAATAAGGACAATATGGAACGCCAACAAAAAAGTAATCCGGAGATGCGGGAAATTGGACATCTTCAACCGGCCTTATTCGCAGAGCTTACAGCGCTTCGCTCCTGTGACGACAGTGAATTTGAGGACGGTTTCAGCACGTTTATTGTGAACCTTAAAGAGGATTTTTTTATTAAAGAAAAATTAATGGAGTCCAAGAATGTTCGTCAAGTCAAAGCCTATAAAAAAACGCATGCGGAGTTATTGATGCTGCTGCAACATGCGGAAGCACGTGCGATGTTAAAAGACCTCAATCTTGGTCGAAAAATTGTAGATATGCTTCCGCATTGGTACCTTCGCCATTGTTTTGTTTGATGGCATAAGCGTAATTCTTTCATTCGTGTGTCCGGTCATGAATGAGAAAGACGACTTTTAAGCGTTTTTTAACCAGACATTGGTTTTACTTTCATCCGAATTTTCAGGATGGATGTCGTTGTACTGATTAATCGGGGACGCATTAGACGGTCTTCATACGCTTATTTGAATTTTCTGTGGGATCAAAGGCGATCCTGCTCAAGATTGTTCATTCAAAATATCGCCTGTCCTACCCTCGTGCGTGCGCGTCCAATGTCAGATCATGCTTAAACATTAATTGAGGCTCAGCAATGCCGATTTTCTGGAATGGCTACTTGATAGCTCTCTCTTTATTGGTTCCTATGTTCGGCGTATTTGCAGCGCTTTCCCATGTTGAAAATATGCGCGAAAGTAACGGCAGAGTGGCATTTTTATTGATGTGCTGTGGCGCCGGTACGTTGGGAGTAGCTATATGGTCGATGCATTTTATTGGAATGTTAGCATTCAATATGCCAATTCGTATGGCATACGATATTTCGCTCATCGCCTTGTCAATCGTACCTGCCATAGCGGGCACACTTGCCGCGTTTTTGTTAGTTCAAAATCAAAAGTTAACGTTGGATCGGATTTTAATCGGTGGAACTGTAATGGGCCTTGGCATCGCTGCGATGCACTACACCGGTATGGCGGCATTGAAAATGCAGCCCGCCATTAGCTATGATCCATTGTTGTTCTCCCTGTCGATTTTTATCGCGATTGCTGCGTCTATTGGAGCTCTTCTGATCGTTTTCAGTGGGGAAAAAAAAGAACCGATGGCACTTAAACAGCAAATGATGGGTGCTATGGTGATGGGGTTTGCTGTTGCTGCCATGCATTACACGGCGATGGCTGGAGCGAGCTTTTCTGCCCAGAGTTTTTGTATGGCTAAGGGTTTCGGTATTGACACCACTTCACTTGCTTTGATTGTGACGGCTCTGGTGCTGATTTTGTTCATGGGAAGTTTTATTATTAGCACTTTCAGGCGCAGCGCCGTGCTGGAAAAACTGCGTATGGCCCATTCGCGGTTAATGTTGCACAGTCATGAGCTCTCGGAGGTAGAAGATAAACTGTCTGGAATTTTAGAGTCCATTCCGATGGTGCTCTGGTCTGTCTCTACCACGCACGAGCTACTTTATATAAACCAGGCTGCCGATGTTATTTATGGTCGTGCGGTGGCCGATTTTAAAGCTGATCCAGCGTTGTGGAGAAGTATTGTTCATCCGGATGACCGGTTGCGCGTGATGCAATGGCTGGTGCAAGTGTTAGCCGCTAAGCCTCTAACGCTCAAATATCGGATCGTACGTCCAGACGGTGAAATTCGCTGGTTAGAGGACCGCGCGAGGACAGTACGTGATGCGGAAGGACACCCGTTGCGTCTGGATGGCGTTGCGACAGATATTTCTGAACGCAAGGCGAGTGACGAACGGATTGAATATCTGGCGAATTACGACGCTTTAACGAACCTCCCTAACCGCAATTTGTTGATGAACAGATTGCATCAGGGATTAATCCGGGCACGCCGATCACATGGAAAACTGGGAATTTTATTTCTGAACATTGATCGGTTTAAAAATATCAATGACTCCTTCGGACACCCTTTCGGCGACAGCTTGCTCAAGGAGTTCGCGCACCGTTTGAAATTAACATTACGAGAGGGCGATACAGTCGCCCGTCTAGGAGGTGACGAGTTTGTGATCATCCTGAGCGATATACGCGAATCTGGGAATGCAGCGCATTTAGCGATGCGGGTTTTAAAAACATTCTCACAATCAGTCTTTTCGGGCGGTCGCGAACTGCATGTTACGACCAGTATCGGCGTCAGTGTTTATCCTGAAGATGGCGACGAAGCGGATTTGTTGCTGAAGCATGCGGACGTCGCGATGCTCCGTGCAAAAAAGGAGCAGGGCGGTAATTGTTTTCAGTGCTATACGCTGGAAATGGGGTGTAAAGCTCTGGAAAAAGCAAAGCTCGAACATGCCTTACATCAGGCACTCGATAATAAAGAGTTCGTTTTGCATTATCAACCGCAGATAGATTTACAAAGCGGCCACATCGTCAGCATTGAAGCATTGATACGCTGGAATCATCCAGAAATGGGTGCGATTCCCCCAGGACGCTTTATTCAGTTGGCCGAAGAAACCGGGTTGATCATTCCGATTGGCGAATGGGTGTTAAAAACAGCGTGCGCTCAATTGAGTGCATGGCGCGATGAAGGGTTCCAGTTGAATGTTGCCGTCAACGTATCGGGGCGGCAGCTTGAGCAAAAAAATATGCCTTTAATGGTGCAGTCCATATTGGCTAGTAGCGGGCTGGATCCGTCATGTCTTGAGCTCGAGTTGACAGAAAGTATGTTGATGAATGATTCCGAAGGTACGATTTTAATATTGAATCAGTTGAAAGAAATCGGCATCAAGATGTCAATTGATGATTTTGGAACCGGTTTCTCTAGTCTGAGTTACCTCACGCGGTTTCCTGTCGACATTATTAAAATTGATCAATCATTCATTGCAAATTTAGATAAAAAACCGGAAGCCGGATCCATTATTCTGACTGTCATTGCACTCGCAAAATCGCTTGCACTTCGTACCGTCGCCGAAGGGGTTGAGACGGTTGAACAATTGGATTTTTTACATGCGAACGCGTGTGATGCAATCCAAGGTTATTATTTTAGTCGACCATTACCCAGTAGCGAAGTCCTCGCATTATTGCGTTCAGGGAAACGCCTAAGCCTCGACAGCGTTGCGCTATCCGGTCCAGCCCTCCAATTGATTCGATGTTAGTAATCCACTTCCATGACCCGACTTTTTATCCCCACCCTGTTGATGATTTTTTTTATTACCGTATTTCTCACCGCATGCAATCGGCAAAATGCAACGGACGATAGCGGTGCTAACGGTACTGCGCCAGCCGGTTCAGTCCTGAAAGGACATTTGCTGATAACTGGATCAAGTACGACAGCACCGTTGATGGCACAAATTGTCAAACGTTATCAGTTGCTGCATCCAAACGTTAACATTAGGATCGAAATGGGTGGTGCCGAGCGTGGTATTACCGATACGCGGAATGGTATCGCGGACATAGGAATGGTATCGCGACTGGTGACAGATGAAGATGTCTACTTGAAGGGTTTTCCGGTAGCACGCGATGGTGCCGGATTGATTATCCATAAAAGTAATCCGGTAACGTCGCTGACTTCATCCCAGATTGCGGATATTTTTAGAGGGCGTATCAAAAACTGGAAAAAGGTTGGGGGGGTAGATGCTCCGATCATGGTCATAAACCGAGAGGAAGGGCGTGGTACCGTGGTACTGTTTATGCATCATTTTAAGATGAACTATAGCGAGATGAAGGCAGAACAAGTCTTGGGTGAAAATGCCGATGTCATTGATGCAGTTGCAGCAAGCTCGAATGCAATTTCGTTGATGTCAGTTATCGTAGCCGAAGATCAAATACGGGGAAGTGTTCCGATCAAGATTCTATCGGTTGATGGGATTGCAGCAACCCAAGCGAATATTTTCAGCGGTGATTATCCGCTGACGCGGCCGCTGATGCTCGTAACACGCGGTCTTCCACAAGGTTTAGCCAAAAAATTAATTGAGTATTCTCTTTCCCCTCAGGTGGCCGATATCATTGATAAAATGGGCTTTGTGCCCTACCAGGAATGATGGCGCTTTTGCGGCTTATAGTAGCGCTACTTCGGAAATTTTGGACGTTTTGCACAGTACCTTCCATGAGTTTAAGCGGCTCTCTAGCGGCTGGTTTTGGTGTGGTTCTGGGACTTTTTGCGATTGTTCTTGCGTTTGCTATTTCGGCAGAGCGTACGACGGTTGGAGATTTCAACAAACTTTTGGCCATCGATATCAAAACTGCTGGTTTGAGTCAAAAGAGCGTCGTATCGATGATGAACGCGCGGCGTTACGAAAAAGCATTTTTAATGACATATCATGAGTTCGGCTTTGAGGAAGCTAAGTCGCGTTACGTGATGCTGATGCAAGCCAATCTGGCTGATGCTCGGCAGTCGCTTGAGGATATTCGCCATTTAGTAACCGCTCCACGTTCGCTAGAACAACTTAGGTTGGCAGTGGACGGTATCGATAATTACGAAAAATCTTTTGTCACTGTCGTAAATCTGCACGGGCGATTAGGGTATATCGATACCGGTCTAGAGGGTGAATTCAGGGATATGGGCCGGCAGATGGAGGCGCTGCTAAATCGAGACAAGGAACCCTTACTTATAATCGACATTTTGGCGATACGTCGACATGAAAAGGATTATTTGTGGCGTGGTCGCAGTATTGACAATCAAGTTGTTCAATTGGCGCTAACCAAATTTAGAAAAGATGTTTCTTTGGCAGTAAAGGGTGATCGCGAGAAAAAATTATTTGAGTTAGCGGACCTTTACGAAATACATTTTTCAAATTACGTAGAAACAAATCTGCAAATCGAGCGTGAAAAACGTCGCTATCTGGCTGCAGCCCAGACTATCGAACCCTATTTGGAAAACTTGTTAGCTGACGCTTTGACTAAAAGCAACGTGACCCAAAATATGATTCTCAGAAAGGCAATGCGGACCGAGAGATTGATCGAGGCAGTTGGTGTGATTGCTATCTTTCTTGGCATCTTGATGGCATGGAAGGTGTCGCAACGGATCACGACGGCGATCGGCCTAATGATAATCTTCGCCAAGCGTATCACCGCCGGTGATCTGCGTACTCGTACTTACACTGGTAAAGATGAGTTCGGCGTACTTGGCCGCTCATTAAATCACATGGCAAATGCGCTGCAAGAGGCGATACAGGCACGGGAAGATCGTGCAGCGGAACTAGAAAGTATTAACGCGACATTGAAAAATGAAATTATTGGTCGAAAACAAGCAGAACTGGAGATAAGAGAAGCTAATGCAGCGCTGGAGCAGCGCGTCTTAGACCGTACCGCAGAGTTGGTAAAAAGCGAAAAACGTTTCCGCCAGTTGGTGGACTTGTCATCAGATTGGCATTGGGAGCAAGATGATAGTTTTTGTTTTGTCGTTATTTCGAATGCATTGACGACGCTTTGTGGCCAACATATTCAGCAATACGTTGGACGTCCACGGTGGGATATGCCGACTAACTTGACTCCAGACCAATGGGCAGCCCATCGGCTAATATTGAATGCTCATCAAACGTTTTCCGATTTTGAATTCCAAATTTTATTTGATCCTGCCAATCCTCAATGGTTAAGCGTCTCGGGTGAACCGCAGTTCGATGTTCATGGCACGTTTACCGGTTATCACGGAATGGGAAAGGATATTACAGAACGTAGGAAAATCGAAGAAAGCATCAAACATCTTTCACTCCATGACGTGTTGACCGGGCTACCTAATCGGACCTTGCTGCATGATCGTCTGGCGCAAGCATTGACCTATGCGGCACGTTATACACACGCTGTCTGGGTCTTGTTTATCGACCTTGATGACTTTAAGTGCGTCAATGACACATTTGGACACAAAGCTGGTGACAAGGTGTTGAATTTGGTTGCAAAACGGCTTCAATCGGCTGTCCGTGAAAGCGATACCGTAGCGCGTTTGGGAGGAGATGAATTTGTTTTGGTGTTGGCAGAACACACGCATGGTGAGGAAATTTCGAGTGCGATAGAGCGTATTATGAAAAAATTGAGTCCGCCATTAATCATTGATGAGAAAGAGATTACTCTGGGATGCAGTATCGGTATTTCTTCGTATCCCCGCGATGCGACCGATGCTGATGCGCTAGTCGATTGTGCGGACGTGGCAATGTACCGTGCCAAGCAACGCGGTCGTAATAACATTCAGTTTTATGAATACAAAGCGAAAGAGAGGCTAAGAACTAAAAACGATTTTCGTTACGTCTCTTAGGCCCACAAAATTATATAGTTGAGAGGACGATGTGGAAGAATCGCACTTTTTTGATTCTTCTTACGGCCCTCATTCCCTTTAGATCTCTTGAATTGGTCTGTATCTTGCCGTCAAACCTGGACTCAGAGACACGACTTAAATGACAGATGAATCATCGTTGCCAGTATCGTTATCATTGGAAGCAATGTCATCTGCGCTACTGTCCGAATTATCCGAGCTTGAATCGTCGCCGTAATAATTATTGACGGTGGTATTTTCTACAGTTCCAGCTGATGGGACCATGCCATTTTGATTCATTAGTCCTGAACCGCTGTTCGGGTGCATTAGATGTTCGATTCCCTGAAATAAAAATGCACCGCCCGCGACGCCAGCTGCAGTAGCAGCAACGGTCCCAAGTATATTGCCAGCACCACCGCCAAAAAATCCCGGTGATGCGGCTGGCGCGGCACTTTGCATAGTCGATGCTGGCTGATATACCGGCGCTGGCGCAGCCATCATAGGGGCCGCCGGGCGGGTCGTCGGCGCAGGCGCTGAATTACCCCAGGCATTTGCATCGAAGAAATTGCCTGCTGGCGCAGCCTGCAGCGCTTGCGATTGTATTTGGCGCTGTAATGTGGCGATTTGCGTTTTTGCGGTATTTAATGCTTGCTCCATCAATAGCGTGCGCTGGACGAGAAGGTAGGCCGCGTCCGGTTGTTGTGCTACAGCATTATTGATCACCGCATCGGCTTGCGGATCTTTCGCAATGCCGCGTACCTGAATAAGCTGATTTAAAAAGTCCTGCAGCGACTGGGTTTCTTGTGGTGACATGTTTGTTGCTCCTTTGGCAGCGAAGGGAAGTAGTTTCGACCAATATTATGCGCTTTATTTGCAACCGGGAGTCGGTGGGGGCTGCTTTGATTCTGGCTAGCTATGGTGAAAATATCCTCCGTGTACCAGCCAAAAAACGTGACCATTGAAACTGCCGTTGTTAAGTACTCAATTAGAGGCGAAAACACTTTGACGAACACGCAATGGATCCACATAATTCAGAGGTAACGTTACGAACAGAGTCTTTGTTAAATCTGATGACTCCTATGGAAAAGGAAAGTTGATTCTTTTTTGAACTACTTATTTATCCTATTTTGACCATACAAAAAATGACAATGTGATGTTCTTTCATCGCACAAATACCGGAGACCGCAGCATGTTTAATGCAATATTGCTTCACAAGAATGATGATGGGTCAACTAGCGCCAAATTGACTCAGATTAGCGATGAACAATTACCAGCAGATGGGGATGTAACGGTCCGTATTGATTATTCCACCGTTAATTACAAAGACGGCCTGGCGATTACCGGTAAAGCGCCGGTAGTGCGCAACTGGCCAATGGTGCCGGGCATTGATGGCGCGGGAGAAGTGATTGCATCTTCCCACCCGGATTGGAAAGTGGGGGACGCATTTATCCTCAACGGTTGGGGTGTTGGAGAAACGCATATGGGTTGCCTCGGGCAACGTGCCAAACTGAAAGGCGATTGGCTGATTAAACGACCCGCAGGCATGTCGGCACGGACGGCGATGGCGATCGGCACAGCAGGTTACACGGCGATGTTGAGCGCAATTGCGTTGCAAGAGCAAGGTGTCGATAAGGACGACGGTGAGATTTTGGTCACCGGCGCTTCGGGCGGCGTCGGAAGTATTGCTATTGCCATTTTGTCGGGTTGGGGTTATCGGGTAGTTGCGTCAACCGGTAAGTTGGACGAGTCCGATTATCTGAAATCTTTGGGGGCGACGGAGATCATTGATCGTGCAACCTTATCAGCCGCGGGAAAACCATTGCAAAGAGAGCGCTGGGCGGGAGTCATCGATTCAGTTGGCTCGCATACGCTGATGAATGCCGTCGCGCAAACTTGTTACGGTGGAACGGTCACGGCATGCGGTTTAGCGCAAGGGCTAGATTTTCCAGCGTCGGTTGCTCCGTTCATTTTACGCGGTGTCAAATTGATCGGGATCGATAGTGTGATGGCACCGTTGAATAAGCGCATCGCTGCGTGGCAATGTCTGGCCGATGAGTTGGACCTGGATAAACTGGCCACGATCACGCAGGAGATTTCACTGGCTGAGGCGCTGGTTAAGGCACCTGAAATTCTGGCAGGAAAAGTACGGGGTCGTCTGGTGGTGAACGTTAATGCCTGAGATGGTCAGCGACTGCTTACCTTTTTAAGCTAGATATAATCAGCAAGGTCATAGATAGCTATGTAAAAGATAGCAAGACGTCAAAATGCCGGGCGTGCCCGGCATTCTGGTAGGAATTGCGTTGAGTTAAATCGTAGTAAACGATCTTTAACCACATAATCTGCTACCTATAAGAAGCACAATGTCCCAGGATTATTTACATCCTCAGTAACAGTGTTACGCGGTAACTGCTACTTGCTCCGCAGGGGCAACTACTTCTTCGTCATCAAACGAATTCCGGATCAGGTGATCGAATGCACTCAACGATGCTTTAGCACCTTCGCCCACGGCAATCACGATCTGCTTGAATGGGACCGTTGTGACGTCACCCGCTGCAAACACACCAGGAATAGAAGTTTGACCTTTTGCGTCTATTTCGATCTCACCATGACGCGATAAAGCAACCGTACCTTTTAACCATTCAGTGTTTGGCACCAAGCCGATTTGGACGAATACGCCTTCCAGTTCAACCTTTTTGCTGTTGCCTGACACGCGATCGGTGTAGCTTAAGCCATTAACTTTTTTGCCATCGCCATGGATTTCTGTGGTTTGTGCTGAAGTATGAATCGTTACGTTGCCAAGACTTTTCAGTTTCCGTTGCAGGACCGCGTCAGCGCGCAATTCTGCACCGAATTCGATCAGGGTGACGTGGCCGACGATACCAGCCAGATCAATTGCTGCCTCGACACCAGAATTGCCGCCGCCGATAACCGCCACGCGTTTGCCCTTGAATAACGGACCATCACAATGCGGGCAATAGGCAACGCCGTGGTTACGGTATTGCTGTTCGCCAGGAACATTGATCTCTCTCCAGCGTGCACCGGTGGCGAGAATAACGGTTTTGCTTTTCAAGATGGCGCCGCTTGCAGTTTTGATTTCGATCAGCTTGCCAGGAACCATACTTGTGGCCCGTTGCAAGTTCATGATGTCGACTTCGTACGACTTAACGTGCTGCTCCAGCGCGACCGCAAAATGCGGACCATCGGTTTCTTTCACCGAGACAAAATTTTCAATCGCCAACGTATCGAGAACCTGACCACCAAAACGCTCCGCCAGGACACCTGTGCGGATGCCTTTACGTGCTGCATAAATTGCGGCAGCCGCGCCAGCAGGTCCGCCGCCGACGATCAATACGTCAAACACTTCTTTACTGCTAAGTTGTTCGGCCTTACGTGTACTTGCACCACTATCCAGTTTTGCGAGGATTTCTTCGACGCCGGAACGACCTTGGCCGAACACTTCACCGTTCATATACATAGTCGGTACAGCCATGATCTGGCGACTCTCGACTTCTTTTTGAAACAGTGCGCCGTCGATCGTGACAGTGCGAATACGCGGGTTGATGATCGACATGACGTTGAGCGCCTGAACAACTTCAGGGCAGCTTTGGCATGACAAAGAAATATAGGTTTCAAACTGATAGTCGCCGTCCAGATTGCGGATTTGTTCAATCACAGCATCGTCCAGCTTGACTGGATGGCCACCAACTTGTAGCAGCGCTAAAACCAGCGAGGTAAATTCATGGCCCAACGGAATACCGGCAAAACGTACGCTGATATCTGTTCCAGGGCGGTTAATACTAAACGACGGCTTGCGCTCTTCGTCGTCAGTGCGTTCAACCAACGTAATGCGGTCGCTCAACAGGAGGATTTCCTGGAGCATGGCCTGCAATTCGCGGGATTTGTCGCTATCATCGAGAGACGCGATGATCTCAATCGGCTGCACGACCTTTTCCAAATAGGTTTTCAACTGGGTTTTGAGATTTGCATCTAACATGATGTTGCTTTCTATTTAAATAATTTTTGAAGCCGGTCTGGACAATTCCCGACCGGCGTCGGTGTTGCTAGTAGACCCTGAGTGGGATCTTAGATCTTGCCAACCAAATCAAGCGATGGTGTCAATGTTGCAGCGCCTTCAGTCCATTTCGCAGGGCAAACTTCGCCTGGATGTGATGCGACGTATTGTGCTGCTTTTACTTTACGCATCAATTCTGAAGCGTCGCGGCCAATACCGTTGTCATGCACTTCCATGACCTTGATCTGACCTTCTGGATTGATCACAAAAGTACCGCGCAGTGCCATGCCTTCTTCTTCGATCAACACTTCGAAGTTGCGTGACAACACAGCAGTTGGGTCACCGATCAGTGCGTATTGCACTTTTTTGATGGCTTCTGATGTGTCGTGCCATGCTTTGTGAGCAAAATGGCTATCAGTTGATACGCCGTAGACTTCAACGCCCAATTTTTGGAATTCAGCATAGTTATCGGCCAGATCTTCTAATTCTGTCGGGCAAACAAAAGTGAAATCTGCTGGGTAAAACATAACGATAGACCACTTGCCTTTGAAGGATTCTTCAGTCAAGTCAATGAACTTGCCGTTCTGGTAAGCGGTTGCTTTGAATGGTTTTACTTGGGTATTGATGAGAGACATTGTGTTTTCCTGTAAGGGGTTGTGAATCATTAAGACTGAAGTGTAAAGAATCCAGATCCATATGTAAAATTAATTATTAAATTATATTTAATAAATTTTAGCTATCGATCGATGGGATTAAAGATCGTATGATGCGATCTTCGAGCGCTTTTTCGAAATCCCATACGCCCTATGAAAAAAGCCGTTTTCCTCATGAGGGATACGGCCTTTTTGTAGAATGTTGCGCTGATGTTGCTATTACTATTGCTAATTAATAATTAATTAATTTTGTTAAAGACCCAGTTCACTGAGACTCGGGTGATCGTCTGGACGACGTCCCAATGGCCAGTGAAACTGACGATCAGTCTCTTTGATAGGGAGATCGTTGATACTGGCATGACGTACAGCCATCAGACCATGGGCATCGAATTCCCAGTTTTCATTGCCATAAGAACGAAACCAATTGCCCGCATCGTCGTGCCATTCATACGCAAAACGTACTGCAATACGGTTGTCCGCACACGCCCATAGTTCTTTGATCAGACGATAGTCCAGCTCCCGATTCCACTTGCGTGTGAGCAGCGCAGCAATCTCTTTTCTGCCAGTAATAAATTCCGCCCGATTACGCCATTTGCTTTCTTCGGTGTAGGCCATTGAGACCCGCTCGGGGTCGCGTGAGTTCCATCCGTCTTCGGCTGCGCGTACTTTTTGGCGTGCAGTCTCGGGCGTAAACGGAGGTAGCGGCGGCCTGGACGTGTTCTCTGTCATACAAAACTCCAATATAAGAAGCCAAGCGAATTGGTCGAACTAACAGTGTTGAGAACAGGATACCAATCAAGCGTTAAGGCGAGCATTTTGCGGAAACATTTGTTTGCGCGCATCGTCATCCATCTCTGCCTTAAAGGTGAACTTTGTTTTTAATGCCTCTGCGCGCTGCGCTGCCGGTCTGGCGTTGATTTCGTCTAAGTGGCGCTTCAAGTTCGGGAGCTGATCCCATGCATCTGGTCCAAGGATGAATGGAACGGCGCGAGCCCAACCCCAGACCGCCATATCGACTAGTGTATAGGTGTCGCCTAGCATATAGCGGTGCTTTGCCAGTTGCGCCTCAAGGATGGCGTAATGGCGTTCCGCTTCAAAGATGTAACGATTGACCGCGTATTCCTTCGGCTCAGGCGCGAAATGTTTAAAGTGGACTGCCTGACCAGAATACGGACCGATCCCGCTGGCGACAAACATCAACCATGACAACATCTGACCGCGCGCAGCCGGTGTATCTGCAGGCAGAAATTGACCCGATTTTTCAGCCAGGTATAGCAGGATTGCGTTGCTGTCAAACACCGTCGCATCGCCATCAACAATTGCAGGTGTCTTTGCATTTGGGTTGATTTTAAGGAATGCCGGCAAGTGTTGTTCGCCTTTGCGGGTATCGATGGGAATCGCTTCATAGGGAAGGCCGGACTCCTCGAGAAAAAGCGCCACCTTGAGTGGATTTGGTGAAGGATGGAAATATAACTGAATCATGATGATGTCCTTTTCTGGTTAATGTTGAGAACTTGCTCAATGGGAAATATGTGCTGCCGAATCCGTGTCTGCTGATAATACACGCATCCCCGAAACGCTTCAGCGCACCTTCTGATAGCCAAATTCTTACCGTCAATTTTGGGATGCGGGTATTAACAATGCTTCTAACGACCCGGGCGATACATGCGGAACAAGCTTTGAGGTAAGGTTTGAAAGTAGTCGCCAGGCCCACCGCCGCGCAGAATTGGTTCAGCGGCGGCGGTATCGTAGACGCCGTCGACCAGTAGTGCCGTATTAATGTGCACGCCAACGACTTCGCCTAACACGAGCCAACTCTCTACCGCCGCTCCTGACACGCCGCGTAACTGGATAACTTGGGTCAATTTACATTCGAACGAGACCGGGCTTTCGCCTACGCGTGGAGGGCCAACTATGTTTGAGCGGACCGGCGTAAGTCCGGCTAGCTCAAATTCGCTGACGGTGGGAGCGACTGGCGCCGAGCATTGGTTCATGGCTTCTGCTAATGGCATGGTGGCTAAATTCCAGACGAATTCGCCAGTGGCTTCGATGTTGTTAAGCGTGTCTTTGCGTCCGATACTGGAAAATCCAACGATGGGTGGCGTGTAATTGAATGCATTGAAAAAACTATACGGTGCCAGATTAAGTTTCCCGTCGGCATCCTGCGATGAAATCCAGCCGATGGGGCGTGGGCCGACAATGGCATTGAAAGGATCATGTGGCAGACGATGGCCCTGCGATGGCTGGTAGAAGTGGATTGAATCTGTCATGGTCTATGGCTTCTTGTTACAGTCTAGGTCTGGTGTGTTGCTGAAATGTGGTCACCCGTGCACAACCATTTTTATATGCTTTAGGAAGATAACGTTAATATGCAGAATGGATTGTAGTGGATGGGGTTATTAGAATAGCGCGAACGTAAGCGTACCAGTAATATCGAAACGGCGAGTGTCATGCCAAGTTAACGGTTTTCATGCATAGTATTAGCGCGTGAAGAAAAACACTATGACCGATCTGATTCGCGGGGTAATCATGGAGAGTACTTCGTGGAGATCACTAAAAGCGGTCTGTGAGGTTCCGCAAGCTTGGTTATAAATCGCAAGATTGCTTTATGCACCCTTTATTTTCCCAATATTTTTAAGGATTAAGCTATGCCAGATACCAAACTCGCTAATATTCGAGCGTGTGTTTTCGATGCCTATGGAACCTTGTTTGACGTCAACAGTGCAGCCGAACAGGTGCAAGACATGCTGGGAGATAAATGGCGTCCGCTGGCCGACATGTGGCGCACCAAGCAGCTTCAATATACGTGGCTGCGCAGCCTGACCGGACGACACGCGGATTTTTGGGATGTTACCGGTGATGCGCTCGACTTTGCACTAGAGAGTTTAAAGGTAACCGATGCGGGTTTGCGTCAGCGGTTACTCGATCTTTATTTGCAACTCCGCCCTTATCCTGAAGTCGAGAGTACGTTAGTTGCCTTGAAAGCTAGCGGCTTACGATGTGGGATTCTTTCAAATGGTTCGGCAGGTATGTTGTCGAGCGCGGTCAACAATGCCGGTATTGGTCATTTACTTGACGCTGTGCTGTCAGTGGATGAAGCAGGGATATTTAAGCCGCATCCGTCTGTGTATCAAATGGCGGTCGACCAATTCGGCTTAATGCCGAGTGAGATATGTTTTGTGTCTTCCAACGGCTGGGATGCTTATTCTGCCAAAGCATTTGGCTTTCGCGTCATCTGGTGTAATCGTTTTGCGCAACCTGCGGAGAGAATTCCCGATACGCCTGACGGTGAAATTATCAATTTGTCAGAGTTGCTGGGGATCGTTGGCGCCCGGTGACCTTCTTTTGATGTTCTCCCGTTCGGTAAGTGTTAGTAAATGTACCATGGTTTTATCGTATCAAAGGAGTGCTGAGATCAGTGATAGCGTTGGCGTGATTCTCTTTTAGATGCAAGGCTTCAAACTGTTCTAGCGGAAGCGGTCGGCTAAATAAATATCCTTGATAAGCACTGCAGCCGTTATTGGAAAGGAACGTCATCTGTGATGCCGTTTCTACCCCCTCTGCGATAACCGATAAACCGAGACTTTGCGCAAGTGCCACGATAGTCCGAACAATGGCGGCATCGTTCGGGTCCGTAAGGACATCTCTGACGAAAGTTTGATCGATTTTGAGTTGATCGAGTGGTAGGCGCTTAAGATGGGAAAGTGACGAATAACCCGTCCCGAAATCATCTAAAGAGAAGCGGATGCCCAATGCGATCAAGGCGCTCATCTTGATGATAATATCTTCCACGTTCACGAGCAGCATACTTTCGGTCAGCTCAAGCTTCAGCATGCGAGGATCAGCCCCCGTCAGCTCTAGCAATTCCGTGACGTCTTTGACGAAGTCTGGTTGTCTGAACTGACGCATACTGACGTTGACCGCCAGCGTCAGGTGCGAGGTTTCCGGTCGCAATGACCACACGACAAGTTGGGAACAGGCTGTTTCCAGAACCCAACGTCCCAACGTAAGGATTAACCCGTTCTCTTCAGCTGCCGGGATAAACTCGGCAGGACTCACCAATCCCCGTTTCGGATGCTGCCAGCGTATCAGTGCTTCGGCCCCGGTCCAACGTCCGCTATGATCTACCTGCGCCTGATAATAGAGAATAAATTGTGCGTCTTGTTGCCCGTGACGCAAATCAATCTCAAGCTCTGCGCGGGCAGAAACGGCTGCTTGCATATCGGGCTCGAAGAATCGTAAAGTGTTACGGCCCGCTGACTTTGCCTGATACATGGCAAGATCGGCGCGTTTCAGCAGATCATCTGTCGATTCGTCCCGTCCGCTGAACAGCGTGACGCCGATACTTGATGTGCTGCGGTACAAGTGATCAGCTAGTTGATACGGCTGATTCAGGTGCATCAGGATTTTTTCGCCGACTTGTTCAACCTGAACTGCTGCCGCTTCAAGGTTTTCGCTTAGTTCACTGATCATGATGACAAACTCATCCCCGCCTAGTCGGGCGACAGTGTCGGCAGTGCGTACGCAACTCACAAGGCGCCTGGCGACCTCTTGCAATAGAAGATCGCCCTTGTCATGACCGAGCGTGTCGTTGATGGTCTTGAAGTTATCAAGATCTATAAATAATAACGCGTTGTGTAATTTATTACGCGTGCTGATAGCCTGGACGTGTTCTAACCGATCAATAAGAAGGCGGCGGTTTGGCAGACGTGTAAGAGGATCGTAGAATGCCAACTGCCAAATTTCTTCTTTTGCTGCTCTGCGTCCGATGAACTGACCAATTTGCAAGCCTATAGATCGCGTTACTGCAAGCAGCGCGGGGTCGGAGTGGCGCACATCACGGGCGTAAAATTCCATTACGCCATACAGTTCAGTACCGATTTTGATTGGAAATGCGAACGCGCCCAACGGTCCGGCTGTGGATGTCATCTGTGTAAGCTTGAAACCGGCGTGTTCGGCAACGTGGGGGATCCATAGCGGTTCGCCTGTTGACCAAACACGTTGGATCAATTCGGGCATGATCGAGGCCGGTGGACGTTGCTTGCCCATGCTGACAAATGCGCTTAAATCGCTTGATGCCGCGCTCCATGACTCACCGCGTGTCAGGATTTGTGCTGATCTATCCCAATGCCAGCAAGCACCGCAGTCCCATCCGAGTGTTTCGCAAACGGTCTGAATTATTTTTGGAACAACGTCCTCAAGGGTCTCGGATTTTGCCAGTAACAAGGTGACGGTATATTCCATCGCCTGTTGCTGCTGGTTTTGTTTCTGCTCGCTGATATCTCTACCCACGCCGACAATGCCGCCACTGCGCGTATGTTGCTCTGTCACCTCCAGCCAGCGTCCATCGCTTAGCCGTAATGTGTGTGTGGGGTGACTTGGGTCGCGATGGCGCCGGACTTGTTCTGCGACCCACGCTTCCACATTGCCGTGAAATGCTGGCTCGATTACTTCTCCTTTGGCAAGCGATGATCGCACAATATCTTCAAAGCGCATCCCGGCGATTTCTTCGAATCGTTCGAAATCTGTATAACTCCGGGCGAACTTTCGATTACATAAGACCAAGCGGTCATCGGCGTCAAATAACCCGAAGACTTCGGTCAGGCTTTCGATAGCATCTACCAACGACGCGCGCGCCGCCGCCGCCTGATCGCGCGCAAGGGTGAGTGCTTCTTCCTGAGCATTATGTTCGGTGGTATCCATGACGGTGCCGCGCAAGAAGGTTGTCGGCCCTGCGACATCGAATACTAACTGTCCTAACAAGTGGACCCAGCGAATTTCACCGGTCGGCAAAATGATACGAAATTGAGAGTCTATGGTGCCGCTCTCGGAGCGCGTGGCGTCCATCAACGTGTAGTAATGGGTATGATCTTCGGGATGTACTATTTGCAGGAACTGCGCGTCCGTCGGTGCTGGAAGGGTGGGGTCAATGCCGAACAAGCGGTAGGTTTCCAGCGACCAAATAGCGGAGCGATGAACGAGATCAAACGTCCAGCTTCCAAGTCCAGCCGTACGCTGAGCCTCAGCCAGGCTTGATTCGCTGGCCAAAACCTGTTGCAACACACTGGCAAGTTCGGCGTTGGTTTTACGTAACTGGTTGCGTAATCCACTAATGAAACTACCCATGGTAGCGAACCAGGGCAAGGTGAGTGCGAGAGTCAGCCACTGCAATACTTCGAGACGCAAGTCTAGGGATTGAGGTTTAAATCGTATCAATAGTCCAATTATCAGGCCATAAGCGACCAAAATACTCGCAGCGTAAATCAGTAAGGCACGGCTCGAGAACTGTAGAACGCTGAATAGAAAAGCCATCAGCAAAAGTATGATAAATACCGACCGTCCTCCGTTCGCCGCGTACATGGTGTATAGCGTGATCAGCGTTGCCGCTCCCATTTGAGGAAGGGCCAGATTCGGATCTCGACATTTGAGATTGAGTCCGCTCCGGAATAATACGTAAAAAATGACTACTCCGAGCAACACCATCGTGCTGCTTTGATAGAAAGAATTAAGTGACAGAAGGCCCTGGAAGTAGCAAGCAAACATCAGGCAAATCGCCAACAAGGATGTCCCGGCAGCCATAAAATAGCGACGCATGCGAAGTGCCTGTTTAGGGTCGTACTGGCGTACGAATAAAACGTTGGGGAATGTCTGCGGATGTAGTGATTTCCCCGACTCCTGATGTGATTGTGCATCCAGGAGGTTGTGGTCTTTTAACGTCTGCTCGCTCGAAAGTATGGTCTTCTTCAACTTATTCTGTGGCATGTGAGGAGAGAATGTGCTGCTTGTGTTACTGCTACCTGCTTCTAATCACTTAAGCTAAGGAGTCCGTGTGTGGCGAATGATTGTTTAACGCTGCATCTGTTCCAGTCGGTCGCAATGCAACTTAATTGTCTGTATAGACCTGAGTCGGTCGGTTTTTTTTATATTGTGTATTTTATGATAGTACAGTCTTATGAATATATCGTCATCTGGAAAAAGGCACTATTAACAATTACATTTTTGTTAAACCTTTTATAGAGGATTCGGGTTAATACCTTGAATTTTTTATGATTAAAATAACACTCTTTCTACTTTTTATCACCTTGGTAAACAAAAAAGCGCGACCCTAAGGCCGCGCTTTATGATTTATCTGACTACAGCAAAATCATTTCTCGCATTTTATGTCGTCGTTCGGGTTTAATAGGCGCCCATGAAGTCACGCTTGCCAATTTCAACGCCGTTGTGACGCAGAATGTCGTAAGCGGTGGTGACGTGGAAGAAAAATTGCGGCAAACCGTATTGGAGCAAATAAACCTGACCTGTCAGTTTCTTTTCTTTCGGTGTGCCAGGACGCAATACGATTTCTAACGTTTCGCTGCCGTCAATTTGCGCTGGTGTCAGACCTTCGATAAACGCAAGCGTCTTTTGGATACGCGCTTGCAGTTCAGCAAAGCTTTGCTCGTTATCGTCGTAAGCGGGTACTTCAATACCCGCCAATCGTGAGGAAACGCTTTTAGCGAAATCGGCAGCGATTTGGACTTGGCGCGTCAACGCAAACATATCTGGAAACAAACGTGCTTGAAGAAATGCGTTAGCGTCAATTTTCTTTTCGGTAGCGTGGGCTTCGGCTTTGTTTAGTACGTCGCTTAAACCGTTTAGTAATTGTTTGAAAACGGGGATAGATGAGGTGTACATTGAGATCGTCATTTTTTAGCTCTTGGTGGGTGAAGTCGACTTGAAAGTGACGAAAGTATAGCCGGTTACCCGAATTCGTGAATAAATTGCCACCGACTATCAAAGCCTGCGCATCTCTTCCACTTTGATCGCTCCACCAGGCCGACTCTGCTGTTGATCCGGATAGCGCTATATATCGATCCGATAACCGTTTTGAATTAGGCAAAAGCACAAATAGATGTAACTTCGACGTACTATTGTGTGCTTAGCTAGAAACGCTTTATTGACGTTTTTTAGTAAGGATCTGCGTCTGGAGCAACGCCCAGCCAATAGCTCGGACAACGCGCTATGTACGGATAATGGGTGACCAACTACCTTACTAATTCATTAATTAGTATGGTAGCGGAAACCTATGAGCGATTAAATAATAGTCAATTGAAATAATTAATTACAATAAGGGAATAAGACAATTAATTATTTACCCCAACTATCTTTCAGTGTCACTGTTCTGTTAAACACAGGTTTACCAACGCTGCTATCGACCCGATCAGCGACGAAATAGCCATGACGTTCAAATTGATAACGTTCGTCGGGCATTGCAGCCGACATGCCTGGCTCAAGATACGCGGTGACTACTTCTTTGGAGTGAGGGTTCAAGGCTAGTTTGAAATCTTTGCCGCCCGCATCAGGATGCGGATCGCTAAATAATCGGTCGTACAATCGGACTTCCGCTTCTAACGCGTGGGCTACGCTTACCCAGTGGATGTTGCCCTTGACCTTATAGTTGGCGCTGCCTTCGGTTCCGCTCTTGCTATCTTCGAAACGGGTGCAGTGCACGGCGGTCACATTGCCCTCGGCGTCTTTGTCGAAACCGGTACATTCAACCACGTAACCGTGGCGCAGACGAACGCGGCTACCGGCTTTATCTTCAGTCGGGGGCGTCAGACGGAAATACCCTTTTACTGGCGTTTCCATGAAATCTTCCCGTTCGATCCACACATTTTTTGTCATGGGAAAGTGACGCAACGCGGTGGCGTGATCCGGATGGGCTGGCGGATATACAGGTGCATGGCATTCGACGATTTCATCTTCCGGGAAGTTGTCGATGATGAGTTTGAGCGGGCGCAACACAGCGGTTGCGCGTGGGGCTTTTGGGTCGAGATCCTCACGCAATGCACCTTCCAGCGAACTCATATCAATCCAACCGTCCGACTTGGTGACGCCAGTGCGTTCGCAAAATAGTTGCAGCGATTCTGGCGTATAACCGCGTCGACGGATGCCGACCAGCGTGGACATACGTGGATCATCCCATCCATCAACAATCTTCTCGTCCACCAGTTGACGCAACTTGCGCTTGCTGGTGACAACGTAAGTAATATTCAGGCGCGAAAATTCATACTGATGCGGAACCGGCTTTTGGAGGAAGCCACCATCGCTCAATTTTTCGAGAACCCAGTCATAAAAAGGTCTGTGATCCTGAAATTCCAATGTGCAAATCGAATGGGTGATGTTTTCGAGCGCGTCCGAGATCGGATGTGTGTAGTCATACATCGGATAGATGCACCACGCGTCGCCGGTGCGATGATGATGTGCATGGCGGATACGATAAATCGCAGGATCACGCAAATTCATGTTGGGCGACGTCATGTCAATTTTGGCGCGAACGATGTGCGCACCATCCTTGAATTCGCCCGCTTTCATGCGCCGAAACAGGTCCAGCGATTCTTCTGGCGAGCGTTGACGGAATGGCGAGTCTTTGCCTACTTCGCCAAAGTTGCCGCGATTGGCAGCCATATCTTCGGCGCTTTGGCTGTCAACATAGGCCAGACCCGCGGTGATCAGATATTCGGCCATTTGATACAACTGGTCGAAATAATCGCTGGCGAAGAATAAGTGATCGCCGGTCGCATCTTTCCAGTCAAAACCTAGCCATCTGACACTATCAATGATGGTGTCGACGTATTCCTGCTCTTCTTTTTCCGGATTTGTGTCATCAAAACGTAAGTGACAGCGGCCAGCATAATCACGTGCCAAACCAAAGTTCACGCAAATGGCTTTTGCATGACCAATATGCAAGTAACCGTTAGGCTCAGGCGGAAAGCGGGTGACGATGGACGGTATGGCTTGACCCTGACCATCCTTGCGACCAGCGTAGACACCCGCAGTCATATCGGCTTCGATAATCGTGCGCAGGAAGTTGGACGGTGTCGGCGCGGGTGCTTGATTACCGTTAGCGGGGATATTCTTGGGATCGTTGCTCATGAATGTTTTTTGCGCAAGCGCTTTGCGGAATAAGTATAAAGATGAAAAGCATTTTACCGTAGCGAGGTGGTTTGTCGTTCGGTTTGTCAGTTCTGAGAGGGTGTTTTTTGTTAACCTGTCAGGCGCAGTCAATAATCCGCGCGTGAATAAGATAAATGACAGACAATTTAGTCATCTCATCGTAAGGACTTAGCAATGCCTCCAGACGCAACCCAAAACGCTGGTATGCGCGCCATGACAGTGCGTCGCGCCGATCATCCATCCATGCCGGTTGCACTGTTTTATCCCAGTAAATCCCCGGCCAAAATGATGCGGCTAGGTCCGTATGCGCCTGTTTTGGCATTTAATGGGGTACCTGAACTTCCCCTAAAAGGGGTAATTTTATTGTCGCACGGCTCTGGCGGCAGTCAGCTGGCTCACTATAATCTTGCCATACAATTAGCAAAAAACGGTTATCTCGTGGCCGCACCACAACATCCTGGAGATAACTGGGATGATCGCTCTTTGGTGCTTTCTGACGATTATTTTTCCGAGCGGCCCCGGCAATTATCGCGTTTGTTGGATGCTTTGCTGATCGATTCCTATTGGAGCGCGCATATTGTAGGACTGAAAATCGGTGCGTTAGGGCATTCTGCCGGTGGTTTTAGTGTCTTGGCGTTGGCCGGAGGGATGGCCGATCGTCAGCAAATGCTGCACCATTGCGCCACCACCATTGATGATCAATTGTTTTGTCAGTTGGGCGGTGATCCCCATGGCTTGGCCAAGGTTACTGGTTTTGAGGCGAACGAGGCAGAGAGGGTTGCCGGATCGGCTTCAGCGGGAGCTTCGGTCATAAATACCACGCTAACTGACGCTGATGCTGATGCAATTGATTTTGACGTACGTGATCCGCGCATTCATGCGGTATTTGCGATGGCTCCAATTGGTTTGGCGTTCGCACCGGCTTCCCTGAAGCGATTAGACGTGCCGCTTCACATCGTCACTGCGCAAAAAGATACGGTACTGACACCCAAATATCATGGAAACTGGCTTCGTGCACGGCTGCCACAGGCTGTCTTTGAGGAGGTCGCTAATGCTGGCCATTTCGCGTTTATGGCACCGCCTTTAATACAGTTGAACTCAGATGCCGGTGACCCAGGAGAGGATCCCCCGGGCTTTGATAGAGCAAATTACCTGTTAAGGCTCGAACAGCAAGTCGTGCGGTTCTTTGATAGCGTATTGCTTAAAATCGAAAAGGCTCGAGTAAGCGACAGGTAATAGGGCGCTCCTGTTGGCGATGATTCAAATGATTGACCATTCGACTGTTGTTAATTAATTGGGAGAAAATAATCATGTGGCCGTATCCTAAAATCGTCGCCCATCGAGGCGGTGGGACGTTAGCACCCGAAAACACTCTGGCGGGGATGCGCTGCGGACTTCTACACGGGTTTCGCGCTGTCGAGTTCGACGTGATGTTGTCCGGAGATGGCGAGCCGATTTTGATGCACGATCCGGTTTTTGGTCGCACTGTCAGGGGAGTAGGCAAGGTCAATGCATTTACGACGGCGCAATTGACAGCCATGGACGCTGGTGGTTGGTTTGGCTCAGAGTACATCGGCGAACCGGTTTGTACCTATCAACAGGCAATGGCCTTTTGTCGGCAGCACGGAATTTGGATGAATGTAGAAATTAAACCGGTGGAAGGGTTTGAGGTCGAAACCGGACGCATCGTGGCACAAATGACGCGCGCGGTTTTTGAGGTGGAGGCAGCGGCTCACAGGGTTTCACCGAGTCTTGCTACCGCGGCTAATTTACCGTTGTTATCTTCGTTTTCGTTAGAGGCCTTACGCGCCGCACAGATTGCTGCTGAAGTGATTCCCAGGGCTTATTTGACAACCACGGTTAAAGATGACTGGCTTGAGCGCCTAAAAGAGTTGGAGGCGGTTTCTCTCCATACTAATCACAAGTATCTATCACCAATGCAGGCGAGCGCTGTTAAGGCATCAGGCGCTGGTCTGTTCTGCTACACCGTCAATTCAGTAAAGCGAGCCAGAGAAATACTGGCTTGGGGCGTTGATGGTTTTTGCACTGACCGGATTGACCTTATTTCGGCAGATTTCTCTAGTGTTAGGTTTGATCAAGAGGCGCTTTAGTAGCGTTTAAGTTGCACCTGCGCTAGAAAACGCATAAAGGATTACACTAAATAGTGCCTGGAAAAAACTTATTGTGAGTTTCATGTCAACCTCAGCGATTAACCTCGCGTTAAGAAGGGGCAGGTCACACTGGTTGACCTTATTCAATTTAACCTTTGTTGGTTAACGTCTTAATTAGGATTTATTACGGTAGCAATAAATTGAGTAAGTTGAGTAAGCGCCAGTTTTTCGCAGCAGTAGATAGTATTTTTTTAATCAACGATGATGAAAAGGAACTCAAAATGAAAATCAATAAACTGTTAGCCGCCGTAATCGTCGCTGCTTTCGCTCTGCCTGTGATGGCGCAAAATGCACCTGTTCCACCAGCACCAGCGCCGGCAGCAACAATGGCAGCGCCTGCCGCTCCGGCTGCTAAACCGGCGCCTAAACATCACGGCAAAAAACATCACCATCGTCGTCACCATGCCAAAGCATCAGCCACTGGAAAGATTAATACAGGTCATTAATTAACCTTTGGCAGTTCGCGTTTGGCGAGGTTGCGCCATATTCTCTTAAAAAGCCCGTCAAAAGTGATTTTGATGGGCTTTTGCAATAGGAGGTCGGGCTGTCCGACTGACAGGAAGCGGTCGCAAAATGGTGTGGTCGTTGCGTGCATTGCAACGGGGGCCACAATTTGTCCTCATCTAACCCGTTTTTCTCCCTTTGTCTGACTGTCCGACAGCCGCCCGGCTTTTTGAAGCGCGTGGCTGGTATCACGTATAATCAGTGCTTTGCAAAATGACACTTCCCTTGCACGCTTTTTTTTCGCCCAAGAACATGAACTCAGCCGATATACGCGATAAGTTTCTCACTTTCTTTGAATCCAAAGACCATACCGTGGTTCGTTCCTCCAGCCTTGTGCCGGGTAATGATCCGACGCTGCTATTTACCAACTCTGGGATGGTCCAATTTAAGGACGTCTTTCTCGGTACCGAGAAACGTAACTACGTTCGTGCGACATCCGTACAGCGGTGTTTGCGTGCAGGCGGCAAACACAACGATCTGGAAAATGTTGGATATACCGCTCGCCACCACACTTTTTTCGAAATGCTGGGAAATTGGTCTTTCGGGGATTATTTTAAACGCGACTCTTTAAAGTGGGCGTTTGAACTATTGACTGAGGTCTATGGTTTGCCAGCTGAAAAGCTTTGGGCCACCGTATATGAGACCGATGATGAGGCCTACGATATCTGGGTGAATGAGATCGGCCTACCGCCAGAGCGCGTTGTCCGGATTGGCGACAATAAAGGTGCACCATTTGCATCAGACAATTTCTGGCAAATGGCAGATACCGGCCCTTGCGGTCCCTGTTCTGAGATTTTTTTCGATCATGGCCCGGATATTTGGGGCGGTCCTCCGGGCAGTCCGGATCAAGACGGTGACCGTTACATCGAAATCTGGAATAACGTTTTCATGCAGTTTGACCGTCAGGTCGACGCCAAAACCGGTGAAGCGACATTGACGCCATTGCCGCGCCAATGTGTTGATACCGGCATGGGTTTGGAGCGATTGGCCGCTATATTGCAGCACGTGCATAGTAATTATGAGATTGATCTGTTCCAAAATTTGATCAAGGCAGCAGCGCGCGAAACCAATGTTGCCGATTTGACAAATAACTCGTTGAAAGTGATCGCCGACCACATTCGTGCTTGTGCGTTCCTAATTGTGGACGGCGTTATTCCCGGTAATGAAGGTCGTGGTTACGTCTTGCGTCGCATTATCCGTCGCGCATTACGTCACGGACATAAGCTGGAGCAAACCAAACCGTTTTTCTACAAACTCGTCAAAGATCTGGTCTTAGAGATGGGCGCAGCCTATCCTGAATTGCCGGAAGCTGCCGAGCGCGTTGAGCAAACTTTGAAGCAGGAAGAAGAGCGTTTTGGGGAAACGCTAGAACACGGAATGAAAATTCTGGAAGCCGCCTTGGCAAAAAATCCTAAAAAATTAGATGGTGATACAGCTTTCACGCTATATGACACTTTCGGGTTCCCGCTTGATTTGACTGCAGATATTTGTCGTGAGCGTGAAGTTGCGCTCGACGAGGCTGGTTTTGACGTCGCAATGAAACGTCAACAAGAAGCTAGCCGTGCTGGTGGTAAATTCAAAATGGCGTCGGGCGTTGAGTATAGCGGTGAGAAGACAAATTTTGTCGGTTATACCGCGCTGGCGCACGATGCCAAAGTGTTAGCTTTATACGTTGATGGCAGTGCGGTACAAAAAATCGAAGCTGGTCAAAATGCGATTGTCGTGCTCGATACCACACCATTTTATGCCGAGTCAGGCGGTCAGGCTGGCGACTCCGGCGTACTTGAAACAGCGACGGCAACATTTGTGGTGACCGATACCCTCAAGATTCAGGCCGAGGTGTTTGGCCATCATGGTCGATTGGAGCAAGGCACACTGAACGTCGGCGATCAACTTGGTGCCAATGTCGATACTGCGCAACGCGCACGCACTATCCGGAATCATTCAGCGACGCATTTAATGCACAAAGCATTGCGCGAGGTGCTGGGCGTGCATGTGGCGCAAAAGGGTTCGTTGGTTGATGCTGATAAAACCCGATTTGACTTTAGTCATAACGCGCCTGTCAGTGCCGATCAAATTCGTCTGATCGAAGACATAGTCAATGGCGAAGTGTTGGAAAACATCGCCACCAGCGCCACCTTGATGTCATTCGACGACGCCGTTGCAAGCGGTGCTATGGCCTTGTTCGGTGAAAAATATGGTGATGAAGTACGCGTGTTATCGATCGGTTCTTCGACCGAATTATGCGGCGGTGTCCACGTCAATCGTACTGGTGATATTGGCTTGTTCAAAATCGTTGCAGAAAGTGGTGTCGCGGCCGGTATTCGTCGTATTGAAGCGGTAACAGGACTTGGCGCATTGGCACTCGTTCAAAGCTTGAGTAGCCGTGTCACCGAAGCGGCGACAGCGTTGAAATCACCGCCGGAAGAATTAACGCAACGTATCGGTCAGGTGCAAGATCACGTTAAGGCGCTAGAAAAAGAGATGGCTGCGTTGAAGTCTAAACTGGCTGCAAATCAGGGTAATGAACTGGTTAATCAGGCGGTGGATGTCAACGGCATCAAGGTATTGGCTGCAATGCTCGAAGGCGCGGATAGCGCGACTTTACGTGAAACGATGGATAAGTTAAAAGATAAACTGAAAACCGCAGCGATCGTGTTGGCGACCGTCAAGGACGGAAAAGTCAGCTTGATCGCAGGTGTCACAGCCGATGCGATTGCCAAAGTAAAAGCCGGTGATCTGGTCAATTTTGTGGCCCAGCAAGTTGGCGGTAAAGGCGGCGGGCGGCCTGACATGGCGCAAGCTGGCGGTACTGATCCAAGCGGATTGGCGGCAGCGCTGCAAGGAGTCGTTAAGTGGGTTGGCGAACGCGGCTAAAAATGCCCCTTGCCAAGCGGCGGCTAGTACTTGAAGCGGGTTTGAGGCGCTCTTAAATCTTGCCTGGTGTTTGCTTGCGGCTGAAATAATGCATGCTGCCGGTTGGCATTTTGTCTTGTAGATGAATGGTGAGCGATTGATTTCGCCGAATGGTTGCTGATGAGTGAATTTAAATTTTGCCCGATCTGTGCTGCTTCTTTGACGTTGCGTGCAGATGAGGGCGAGGCAGGAAAACCCCGGTTATCCTGCCCGGAAGGTCACTGGACGCATTGGGATAACCCGCTGCCCGTATTGGCCGCCGTGGTTGAGATCGATGGGAAAATTCTGTTGGCTCGGAATGCAGCATGGCAGGAAAATATGTTCGCGCTGATCACTGGTTTCATGGAGCGTGACGAGACGCCAGAACAGGGAATCGCCCGCGAATTAAAAGAAGAAACGAATCTCGATGCTGATCAAATTACATTGATCGGGGTGTATGAGTTTATGCGTAAGAACGAACTGATCATTGCTTATCACGTAAAAGCTTCGGGAACGATTCAGTTGTCAGAAGAGTTACTGGAATATCGGCTGTTATCGCCGGCCAAGTTAAAGCCGTGGCGTGCCGGCACTGGTTACGCCGTGGCAGAATGGATGCGCCAACAAGGGCTGAATGTCGAGTTTGTGGATAGGCCTATTTTGGTAGATTAAGCACGACTATTCGTCGGAAAAACGTAGCGTGCAAGGACGTATTCATTAGCGCGAGGTTTTTTATTTAACTAGCAATATGGGCGAGTTGAGTAGCGTTATTTCAGAGCTAATTTTCAATATGCGGTCGTACATTCTCTTATGTAACCTATTCAACAAACTGCTTTGAATGGGCGCATAATTAAGCAGCAGAAACGAGCAGTTGAACGCATTTGATAAGGGGATTTGCAATAAAAATTATCAGAATTATGATTTTTATTCATGGTGTGCGGAATTTGTTGTAAAACTGGTGGATTTTTGTTGCAATGCATCATGCGGCAAGTGTTTGGAGTAGAATCGCCAAAAAGCAGCAACGTTAAAATAATTTTGATACAAACTGGTTATGGAATTTAATAGAGAACTTGATGCTCGCGGTCTACACTGTCCGCTGCCGATTTTGAAAACAAAAAAAGCGCTGGCCGATATGTTGAGCGGGCAAGTTTTACGCGTGTTAGCTACCGACTCTGGATCGGTGCGTGATTTTCAGGCGTTTGCCAAACAAACCGGCAATGACTTGTTATCTCAAAGCGAAGAAAATAGAGAATACGTTTTCTTTATGAAACGTAAGTAATCACGCTTATTGTGAATCAGACGCATTTCAAGGCGCAGGTGAAACATGTTAGTTGTATTGTCAATATGGTAATTAAGCGACTTGCACTTGTACCGCTATTCAAGGCTTTGGTATGCCGTACCAAATTCGCTATTTCTTTTCTAGCCTCCATTTCGATTCCCTATTTTAGTTCACGCCTCTAGGTAATTTCATCTACAAATTAATAGTACGTTCGTGCTAAATTTTGGTTGCGGAGCTATTTCTCTCTTATAATCGCATAATCAATTAACGTTAACGTCAACTCGATTCTCAATTTTTAATTAAAAGGCAGACCGATGAAAGTATTAGTTCCAGTCAAACGTGTAGTCGACTACAACGTCAAAGTGCGCGTTAAATCCGATGGCACAGGTGTTGATATTGCAAACGTCAAAATGTCGATGAATCCGTTCGATGAGATCGCTGTAGAGGAGGCGATGCGTCTGAAAGAGGGCGGCAAGGTCACTGAAGTGATCGCGATCTCTTGCGGCGTTACCCAATGCCAGGAAACCCTGCGCACAGCAATGGCAATTGGTGCAGATCGTGCGATTTTGGTGGAGTCGGATGTTGATTTGCAACCACTGGCCGTTGCTAAGTTATTGAAAGCGATTGCGGATAAAGAGCAACCACAATTGATCATCCTTGGTAAGCAAGCAATTGATGATGATTGCAATCAAACCGGTCAGATGTTGGCTGCTTTGCTAGGTTGGCCACAGGCAACATTTGCCTCCAAAGTCGTACTGGAAGAAGGCAAAGTGTTAGTGACGCGTGAAGTAGACGGTGGCCTGGAGACGCTTGCACTGACGTTGCCAGCGATTATCACAACGGATTTGCGTCTCAACGAGCCACGTTACGTGACGTTGCCGAACATCATGAAAGCCAAGAAAAAAACGCTGGATGTGTTTAAACCAGCTGATCTGGGTGTTGATGTCACGCCGCGATTGAAAACCTTGAAAGTGGTAGAGCCAGCCAAACGGAGTGCCGGTATCAAAGTGCCGGATGTTGCTACGTTGATTGCGAAGTTACGCAATGAAGCAAAAGTAATTTAAGACTTAATAGAGCGTATTGAAGGCGCATATTTGTTGCTATTAAAGTGATGTGGTGTGCAAGCGCCCCATTGTGCAAAATACCTTTATGCGTTTAAACAAGTGAGGATCGAACGCGATAAATCGCGAACATTGTCACCCGAAGAAAACCAGCCGGCCGCCGCACAACATTTGATGCCCTCTAATGGGTGGCGACCGTAATACCCATCATCAGGAGATACCATGACTGCTCTCGTCATTGCTGAACACGATAATGCAACCTTAAAAGGTAGCACCCTTAACACCATCACTGCGGCAGTGCAATGCGGTGGTGAAGTCCACGTACTAGTGGCAGGAAAAGACTGCGGCGCGGCGGCGCAAGCTGCGGCAAAGGCTGTTGGCGTCACTAAGGTGTTAGTCGCCGATACTGCTTATTTCGCCGATGGTTTGGCAGAGAATATCGCTGAGCAAGTGCTTGCGCTGGCAGCTAACTACAGCCACATCCTGGCACCGGCAACCGCGTACGGCAAAAATATCCTGCCACGTGTCGCGGCCTGTCTGGATGTCGGTCAGATTTCAGAAATCGTTAAGGTTGATAGTCCAGATACGTTCGAGCGTCCTATTTATGCGGGCAACGCCATTGCTACCGTCCAATCTATTGATCCGATCAAAGTGATTACGGTACGTACCACTGGTTTTGACGCAGCTGCTGACGGTGGCGCGGCCACGGTCGAAAATATCACTGCGGCTGCAGATTTTGCTAAGTCGTCGTTTGTATCGCGTGAGCTAGCTAAATCGGATCGTCCAGAACTGACGGCCGCCAAAGTGATCGTCTCCGGCGGTCGCGGTATGGGTTCGGCAGAAAACTTTAAGATATTGGAGCCTCTGGCTGACAAACTGGGCGCGGCGATGGGCGCTTCACGGGCTGCGGTCGATGCGGGTTTTGTGCCGAATGACTGGCAAGTCGGCCAGACCGGGAAAATCGTGGCACCGCAGCTCTATATTGCGGTCGGTATTTCGGGTGCGATTCAGCATCTCGCCGGGATGAAAGACTCTAAAACGATCGTTGCAATCAATAAGGATGAAGAGGCTCCGATTTTCTCGGTCGCTGATTACGGCATCGTGGGTGATCTGTTTGAGATCGTTCCGCAATTTGTGGCCGAACTTGGTTAATTGTCACCGCGACAATATATTGAGCAAAGTGTAAAGAGACTGGTCTGGGATTCAGGTAACTCATTGGGTAGCTGCAGCTTGATTGCTGCTTAGCTGCTGCTCAATTGCAACTTTATGGTACCTGGCGGTTAGACCTATTAATGAGAACGTTTGCAAAAACGCCAAGGCAGTATTACGGAAGTGGTACTGCCCATTTTTTTGGAGTACTTGATGAGTTATGTCGCGCCGTTAAAAGATATGTTGTTCGCCCTGAACGCCCTCGCTGGGCTTGAGCAAGTCAGTCAACTGCCGGGTTGCGCAGACGCGACACCGGAAACTGTCGAAGCAGTACTCCAGGAAAATGCCCGATTTTGTAGCGAAGTGGTGGCACCTCTGAACCGCTCGGGAGATCAGGAGCCAAGCTTTTGGCGCGATGGCGATGTGATTACCAGCAAGGGTTTTAAGGAGGCGTTCAAGTCATTTGCAGAGGCGGGATGGCAAGGAGTTCAGCATCCAGAAGAATATGGCGGCCAGGGTTTGCCAAAACTCGTGGCCACACCGTGCATCGAAATGCTGAATGCCGCTAATCTGTCCTTTGCGCTATGTCCGTTACTAAGCGATGGCGCGATTGAAGCGTTGATGACGGCTGGCACAGATGCGCAAAAAAGCATGTATTTAGAAAATCTGGTATCCGGAAAATGGACAGGTACTATGAATCTGACTGAACCGCAGGCTGGTTCCGACTTGGCACAAGTGCGCACGCGCGCTGTGCCGCAAGGCGATGGCACGTTCAAGGTTTCGGGTACAAAGATTTTCATTACCTTTGGCGATCACGACATGGCCGAGAATATCGTCCATCTGGTGTTGGCACGCACTCCTGATGCGCCTGAAGGCGTAAAGGGGATTTCGTTATTTGTTGTCCCGAAATTTCTGGTGAACGCGGATGGTTCACTTGGTAATCGCAATGATGTTCATTGCGTCTCCATCGAACACAAGCTTGGCATAAAGGCAAGTCCAACTGCTGTCCTCCAGTTTGGCGATCACGGCGGTGCAATCGGGACATTGGTTGGGTTAGAAAACCGTGGTCTGGAATATATGTTCATCATGATGAACGCCGCACGTTTTGCTGTTGGCATGCAAGGTGTTGGCATCGCTGAGCGGGCTTACCAAAAGGCGGTGAGTTTTGCCAAAGACCGTATGCAATCACGCGATTTAAGTGGATCAGCGGGGCCAGTTGCCATTATCAATCACCCTGACGTGCGCCGTATGTTGATGTCTATGCGCTCGCAAACTGAGGCGGCACGCGCCTTGGCTTATGTCACAGCCGCGGCATCTGATATAGCGCATCACCACGTTGACGAGGCTACGCGCAAAGCCAATCATGCGTTTTACGAATACCTTGTACCTATCGTCAAGGGTTGGTCTACTGAGATGTCGATTGAAGTCGCCTCGACCGGTGTGCAGATACATGGTGGCATGGGTTTTATTGAAGAGACCGGTGCTGCGCAGTTTTACCGCGATGCACGTATTTTGACAATCTATGAGGGTACAACAGCGATTCAGGCGAATGATCTGATCGGCCGTAAGACTGCTCGCGACGGCGGTGCTGTTGCGAAAGGTATTGTTGCGCAAGTCAGAGCAACTCAAGTTCAATTGGCTTCTAGTAGCGATGCTGATTTACTTGCCATTGGCAAACAATTGGCAATTGGAGCAGATGCATTGGAGCAGGTAATTGACTATGTCGTCGCAAATCTAAAAAGCGATATTAAAGCAGTATTTGCCGGCAGTGTGCCGTACCTGAAGTTAGCCGGCATTGTCCTCGGCGGTTGGCAATTGGGGCGGTCGGCTTTGATTGCTTCAGAAAGATTAGTGGCGGGTGAGGGCGACGCTAGCTTCTATCGCGCCAAAATAGGCACTGCACGGTTTTTTGCCGATCATATATTGGCGCAATCGACGGGACTGCAAACGTCGGTGATAAGCGGAAGTGCAGGCGTGATGGCCTTAACTGAAGATCAATTTTAATCAGGGTTAATTTGTTTGAGTAATAAAAAAGCAGCCATAGGCTGCTTTTTTATTTACTCATTTCTCTGGATGCAAGACTTGCACAGTCAATACCTGACTAAACATTCTTTATCCGTACGAACCACCAGTAAATAGCAGGTCAAAAGTGCGAGCGATGGTTCCTATCAAGCCAATTGCGCCCACGCCGACACTTAGTACGATAATTAATGCTATCAGCCATGTCGATTCCGATTTTTTGCCTGAGTTGGTATTTTGTTGTGCATCCCATTTTTCATCAGGCATTAAGCCAGTGACCAATGCCTCCAGAATCGCAATTAATGCCGAGGCGATAAGAGGTGCAAATACAAACAGTTTTTGCTGTTCAGGCCACAGTGTGAGAGCTAATAAAGATAATGGCAATGTGGCAAGATGCAGCCAGCCCCAAACGTCTTTTGCTCCGTGTAAATAAAATCTGTGTAACCCAATGCTGCCAAATACGGTGGTTATAAAGGTGGTGAAGGTCTTGTTTTTATGGTTTGTCGTCATTGAAATGAGAGGCAATAGGGTGTTGCGTTGTCGGTAACGGGGCCGTGAGTGAAACGGATATCGGGAAAAGATGAAAAGTCAGCAGCGCTTCGCAAACTGTTATTGATGTTGGTGCGCTAACTATCTCCGTAGTGTAACGTAACCGTTGCGATGTTGTATGGTGGAAATCGCGGCGTCAGTATATCTAAAACAAGTATGGAAGCGCCCTATAAAAACTAGCGCGACATAATGGCGCGACCGAGCTCTCGGAGCAGGGAAAGCGTTAAAAAAAAATCACAGTAAGCCTATAATGAAGCCCTTTTAGAGCTGGCAACTCACCTTTATAGCGCGATTGATGCAGCGCCGCGACACTGTAGGATAGTCCGAGGTTGCAGGGTTGGCCTAACTTGCGTTATAATTTGCGGCTTTTTCCGTGTTCGACAACACTTTTTGGAATCATTATGGTCGTTATTCGTTTATCTCGTGGTGGCGCTAAGAAGCGCCCGTTTTACAACATCGTAGTAACTGATTCGCGCAATCGTCGCGATGGTCGCTTTATCGAGCGTCTGGGTTTCTACAATCCAGTTGCATCTGGTGCTTCGGAAAGCTTCCGTATTGCGCAAGATCGTCTGACCCATTGGGAAGGCGTTGGCGCGCAAATGTCGCCAACTGTTGCTCGTCTGGTCAGCCAGGCTGGTAAAAAAGCTGCAGTTTAATTCTGTAGCTGGTAACTGATTTGTCTACGCTTACTTCAGCAACTATCGTGGCTCCGGTCGCAACAGTCGCAAAATCAGCGGAAGCGGCGCAATCAGGAGTCATGACTTGCGTTGTGACTCCAGCAGATTTGATCATGGTCGGTTATATAACCGGCGCCTATGGACTTCAGGGCTGGGTGCGGATCAAACCGTATTCACCTGACGCTGATGCGTTACTGAATGCCAAAAAATGGTGGCTGGGTAGGCCAAATGTGGCAGATCTGCAAGATATTGAGATGATGCAGGCCAAAAACCACAGTGGTGACATTGTGGCGCGTTTGGTTGGCGTTGTTGGACGTGAAGCTGCGGAGGGCCTTAAAGGCACTGCAGTACATGTTCGCCGTAGCCATTTTCCTGCATTGGAAGATGGAGAATTTTACTGGATCGATTTAATCGGTCTGGCGGTTGAAAATCTGCAAGGCGAGCAATTAGGTGTTGTATCAGACCTGATGGATAACGGGGCGCATCCTATTTTAAGGATCGCGCTTCCGGCTATTGTCGGTCAGGATAAGGCTTCACCTGAATTGCTGGTTCCTTTTGTGGATCAATTCGTCAAGACCGTTGATCAGAAGGCAAAAAAAATCACGGTGGACTGGGGTCTGGATTATTAGATTCTTAATTGTAGGCTCTGCAAACCTGATGGTTGGTGTCGGATTTAGCCCGGCCTTCCATCTTGATGCGATCTTCCAGCTTAAGCGGCCGACAGTTCTGGTGGACGGTGAAATAGGTGGGCGTTATGCAATTTGATGTCGTCACACTGTTTCCAGAAATGTTTGCTGCGTTAACGCAGTCGGGTGTTACCCGGCGTGCATTCGAGCAAAAAAAGTGTGAGTTGGCGTTGTGGAATCCGCGTGATTTCACCATCGACAATCATCGCACGGTTGACGATCGGCCTTACGGTGGTGGTCCTGGCATGGTAATGCTGGCGAAACCACTGGAAGCGGCGATTGATGCTGCAAAAAAACGTCAGCAGCAACAGAATTTATGTTTGCCACGTGTTGTGTATCTGTCGCCGCAAGGCCAGCCACTTACACATCAGCGTGTCATGCAACTGAGCACCGAGTCTGGTCTGGTGTTGTTGTGTGGACGTTATGAGGCTATCGACCAGCGGTTGCTGGACCGCTGTGTGGATGAAGAAATCAGCCTTGGCGATTTTGTTTTATCCGGCGGTGAGTTACCGGCAATGGCATTGATGGATGCCGTTATCAGACAATTGCCTGGCGTACTAAATGACGGTGCTTCGGCAGTCGAAGACAGCTTTGTCAATGGCTTGCTGGATTGTCCGCATTACACCAGGCCAGAAGCATATGAAGGTGTGGTCGTGCCGCCTGTTTTAATGGGTGGGCATCACGCCGAGATCGAAAAATGGCGACGCCAACAGATGTTACTGGCAACTGTTAATAAACGACCAGATTTGATCGTGAAGGCACGTCAGGATGGTTTGCTGACGGCCAGTGACGAAAAGTTTATACGAACTATTGCCAGCGTTTAATTCAGCATTTTTACGCTGTTTGAAATGTTGCTAGCTTGTTTTGACAGAGGTAATAATAAGTGGCGCCCAATAAGTAGATTTTGTAATTCTTATAATGTTGTAAGAAGAGCGACCAACCGGTCGCATGTGTAACCCCATCCTCTACTGAGCAGTGCATTGCACATAGTGTCAGCAAGATGGTATTTGGAGCTAAAAATGGATCTGATCCAGCAACTTGAGCAAGAAGAAATTGCTCGCCTAGGTAAAGTTATTCCTGAATTCGCACCTGGCGATACTGTTATCGTTAGCGTCAATGTAGTCGAAGGTACGCGCAAACGTGCTCAGGCTTACGAAGGCGTTGTGATTTCACGTCGTAACCGTGGTTTGAACTCTAACTTCATCGTCCGTAAAATTTCTTCCGGCGAAGGCGTTGAGCGTACATTCCAGTTGTACTCGCCACTGATTGCTTCGATCGAAGTGAAGCGTCGCGGTGATGTACGTCGCGCTAAGCTATACTATCTACGTGAGCGTTCGGGTAAATCGGCGCGTATCAAAGAAAAATTGCCACAACGTCGTACTGTCGCTAAAACAGCAGCGTAAGCAGTTACAGATCTGGCATGTATTTTGCATGAAGAAGGGCGCCGGTAGGTGCCCTTTTTTGTTGTTTGATTTAAGTGTTTATAGTGATGTTGTTGGGGTATGAGTGCTGCCTCAACACGCTGCCACGTATGGGCAGACCTTGGTTTTGCGAATACCTCTCTTGAAATACATGTAGAGATACCACAGCAAAGGGATTGCACTAGATCGTAATGCGCCGCGGAATAGGAATTGTTTTGGTCAAACTTACTCTCGATCCTCTGATGATGCCAATTGATGCCGTCGCAGGTGAGTTGGCGCTCGCGCCTGATAGGATGAACGCCGACTGGTTACGTCAGCGTTTCGCACAGCCGCCCCTATGGTTTCCTGAAAGCGTCGGGCAACAATTACGAGGCCTGGCTGGAGAAGGAACGCCTACTGCCGCTGCAGTCCTGATTCCGATCATTATGCATCCTGAAGGGCCGACGTTACTATTCACCCAGCGTACGGCACATCTTACGGATCACGCAGGTCAGGTCAGTTTTCCCGGTGGCAGAACAGAGCTTACCGACAGTTCACCCACTGAGACGGCATTGCGCGAGGCCGAAGAAGAGATTGGATTACCGCGCGGTGAAGTAGAAGTGATTGGCACGCTGCCAGAATACTTTACAGGTACAGGATATCGGGTAACGCCTGTAGCTGGACTGATTCAACCCCCAGCATCGTTGCGCGCAAATCCCGATGAAGTGGCGGAAATTTTTGAAGTCCCACTCGCTTTTTTGATGGATGGTCTGAATCATCAACTGCGTACGTTTGATTTGCCAGATGGTTATCGACGTACGTTTTACGCGATGCCTTACGAGCGTTTTTTCATATGGGGCGCGACCGCGGCCATGCTGCGTAATTTATTCCACTTTCTGCGCGCGTAATTATCACGTTTTGGCTTATCTAAGGGCCACGAACCGGTGTCTCGTGTAATTGCTCTGGTCCGGCGAATACTAGTCAGCTGTCTTTCGATGCCTGGTATTGCTTCTTTTTGCTTCTAATACGCACAAAACTATCTTTTTCCAGCGCCTCTAAGAAATAAACTCTGTTAAATGACGGACAAATTTGATTCTGTCACTAGGCTGCGTTATCGTATGGTTTATCGTTTCGTTTAAATGACAATTCATGCAAAATTGTTGGAAGTAACACGCTTTATTGCGAGCTTGGCTGGAAGCCACACGAATCGTCGCGATCATTAAGACGTTATATTTTTTATGTACGCATGATTCGTACATAAAAAATGTAACTCTCTGCGACAATTTTGCATAGATTCTATAAATATAAAACAGGATTTGCTGACTTTTAAGGCTGGTTGATGACTTTTCTCTCTATTCTGTTTGCGTTATTAATCGAGCAATTAAAACCGCTCCGTGCGGACAATCCGGTGTACACGTGGGTTAAGCATTTTGCACTTATGGTGGAAGGCTGGCTAAACGCCGGTCAGGCACGCCACGGTCGCTTAGGTTGGTTTTGTATCATGTTGGCATTGATGGTTCCGACGGCGTTGATTTATTGGGTGTGCGTTCATATTGGTGCTTGGGCCGCGTTTGCATGGAACGTTATTATTGTCTATTTAACACTGGGATTTCGGCATTATAGTCATTACTTCACGTCGATCCAGCTGGCTTTAAATACCGGTGATGATGCCACTGCCCGGACTCTCCTGGCCGAATGGACCAAGCAAGATACAACCGATATGGAAGTGGGCGAGATTTCGCGTATTGCGGTGGAAAAGGCTTTAATCACCACGCATCGAAACGTATTTGGCGTATTTTTTTGGTTTTTGATGCCGCTCGGCCCGGCCTGCGCAGTGATGTATCGGGTTGCTGAATACTTGGCACGGGCCTGGAATGAACCTGACCACATGAAAAACGAACAGTTTGGTCGGTTTGCAACCCAAGCGTTTTATTGGATAGATTGGATTCCTGCGCGACTGACAGCGTCTGCCTTTGCCGTCGTTGGCAATTTTGAGGATGCTATTTTCGCGTGGCGCAATTTTGCTGATCGCTGGAAAAATGAGACTGATGGCATTATTTTGTCATCTGGTGGTGGGGCAATGGGTGTTTTGCTTGGAACCCCCAACGAGAATGCCAGCGATTTTCTTCCGATTGACGCCGCTACGGTAGACTCTACCGGGATTGAAACGGACAGTCCGCCTGGTGAATTGCCGACTCCGCGTGCATTGCAAAGCACAGTGGGCTTGGTCTGGCGTGCCCTGCTGCTATGGATGTTTTTGTTGTTACTTTTTTCAGTTGGCGTGTGGTTGGGCTAAGTGCTTTTTGAACGGAGCCATCTAATTTTTACATAGTCTTCTATAAGATATAATACGTAAGAATTGATCGCGTAATTGTAGATTGGATCAACCGACCGGCTTCGATCGAATGATTGGTTTATCGACGTGCATACGCTGCACGTCTGGTCTAATCATCCTCAATTACATAAAACCCTTGCTCTCATCTCATGAGGATGCTGAGAATACGTTTATTGTAAGTATCAAAAAGAAATGAGCTGTCCGCATGGCCGATATTATTAAACCCCCTAATGCGCCCGCCCGTGAATTTTTTATTCAGGGAATAACCTCCGATGGAAGACAGTTTCGCCCGAGCGACTGGGCGGAACGCTTGTGTGGCGCGATGTCCTGTTTTCGACCTGAAGGCGTTGGTGGCCGTAATTCACATTTACAATATTCTCCTTATGTTTTGCCAACGTTGCTTAACGGTATCCGTTCGGTCGTAGTGAATGAAGATTTAAGAGAAATCGAGCCACTCGCATATCATTTCGTTGTGAACTTTGCCAAAGACAATGATTTGCAGATTGTGCATGCGTGTTTGCTGCCCGATGCAGATCAATCTGGCGGCGAGTCACCAAAATCCTCCTGATATTGAAATCGGCTGAAAGCAGGTCGGCTATTCTGTCGCTACCTGCCTGATTGCGCCTGTAATGTGACTTCTGACGGAAACTTTATTCCTCCAATATTTGCCACACCACCAATTCTCCTTTAAATCTAGCAAAAAAGCTCTTCGACACATCTTCCAAGGCACGCGTTAAGGTATCTTTCAAGTGGCGCAGCGTAGTTAGGAGTTACTAGTAAATGGTGAGTAGTGAGTAGTAAGTAGTGAGTCCAACATTTTGCCCATATAGCCGGTACTGATTGAAATGTTGTAATGGTTGTAGCGCTTTTTTGATGCTACTCGATACGAATGTTGTTACATCCCATCCCATCCCATCCTTGAGCTGCTTTAACTTGGGTTTTTCTCCCGCAATAACCTCCAGACCATTTTTTAAAATCTCACATCAAATTACCATTTGTTCACTTTGATTCCGCTATTTTTATAGCTTGGACGAATCTCCTGATGAGCCGAAGTTTTCATCTATTTATCAGCAAAAAGTTTCCGATCGCTATTGGGAACGCCTGCACCAATTTGGGGTCGAAGAGGCCGCCAACTATCGGTGGATGCTAGACTGTAGACAAATCTGCTATAAAATTAGTCAAAGCATCTGGCTCTCTGCGTTTTGCATTGATGTATGGCGGTCTGAAAGACCTCGATTTGGGTGGCGCTTGATGGCGCAGCCAACACTCTGAAGTTGTATTTTTCTTTTGGAGCTAAAGATGGAAAGTACCAGAATTGAACGGGATACGTTTGGCAATATTGAAGTACTGAATGCGCGACTTTGGGGAGCGCAGACGCAACGCTCATTAGCGCATTTTCATATTTCCACTGAGCGTATGCCAGTCGAATTGATTACTGCGCTGGCATATGTCAAACACGCCTGCGCCCAAGTAAATTTGGATCTCGGCAAGTTGCCGGCACAAAAAGCCAATGCGATTATGCAAGCGGCGACCGAGGTCAGTAGCGGCAAGCATCCAGACGAATTTCCATTGGCAGTCTGGCAGACCGGTTCTGGTACGCAGAGCAATATGAACATGAATGAAGTGCTAGCGAATCGTGCTTCCGAGTTGCTTGGTGGAGAACGTGGCGAAACACGTTTGATCCATCCTAATGATGCGGTTAATCTAAGTCAGTCATCCAACGATATTTTTCCGACAGCGATGCATGTCGCCGCAGTGTTGGGCATGAGCGAATTGTTGCTGCCCGCGTTAAGTGCTTTACGCGACACATTGCAGAAAAAATCTGTCGCATTTGTCGACATCGTCAAGATTGGGCGTACCCATTTGCAGGACGCAACACCGCTCACGCTCGGTCAGGAATTTTCTGGCTATGTGGCGCAACTCGATTTCGCCGAACGTAATATTGCCGCTTCATTAGACGGTTTGTGCGCGCTTGCTGCGGGCGGCACGGCAGTCGGTACCGGCATGAATGCACATCCTGAATTTGGTGCGCGTGTCGCTGCCGAGTTAAGCAAAGCGCTGAATGTACCATTTCGTACGGCAGAAAATAAGTTCGCTGCGCTCGCCGCACATGATGCGTTGGTCGCGGCACATGGCGCATTAAAGACGTTGGCCGCAGCCCTGATGAAGATCGCCAACGATGTTCGCTGGATGGCGTCGGGTCCGCGTTCTGGCTTGGGAGAAATAAGTATTCCAGAAAATGAACCTGGTAGTTCAATTATGCCCGGCAAGGTCAATCCGACTCAATGTGAAGCATTGACGATGATTTGCTGTCAGGTCTTTGGCAATGACGTCGCCATTAACTTCGGTGGTGCATCGGGTAATTTTGAATTAAATGTTTTCAAGCCATTGATCGCGCATAATTTTTTGCAAAGCGTCCGTCTGCTTACGGACGGTATGCATAGTTTTGACCATCATTGCGCATCTGGCATTGCCGCCAACGAGGATCGTATCGCAGAACTGATGGCACGCTCGCTGATGTTGGTTACTGCGTTGGCACCGCATATCGGTTACGACAAAGCGGCTCAAATTGCCAAGCATGCGCATCACGATGGCAGTACTTTGAAGCAAGCGGCGCTGGATCTGGGTTACGTTACCGAAGATCAGTTTGTGGCTTGGGTGCAACCGTCCAGGATGACTTATCCAGAGTAATCTACAGCAGTTCAGCCTGTCATTGGTTGACGTGCCGGTTGAATAATTGATGCCGAAAAAATGTTAAATCAGGTTAAGTTTCCCTAAATATGCAGGTTTGCGAGGTTCTTGCGGCCTGCTTTATTTATAATGCACAATTAATGTCGATGGCTGCTTCGAAGATTGTCATCAATCTGTTTGCCTCAATTGCTATCGCCGCACTTCGCTACCCTGTTATGTTACTGAGATATTAATACGTACGTATTCTATTAGCGTAGCCTGACTTTTTTGTTAAATCCCGAACGCTATGCTTCAATTTCTTTTCTCTTATCAATGTTGTTGGGGCGCTGTTATGTCGAGCCGCTTTTGCTACGAGGACTATTGCGCATGAGGAAGTGCCACGGCAAGTCCGTTAGATGGTTCACAAACCGACTCTGCGGGGTTGTTTTCGGCGTTCTTTCCTTTAGTGCTACCGACGCCTTTGCCGTCTATAAGGTTGAGATTGAGGCTCCTAAAGAAATTAGTGCCCTATTGAAGCAGCATCTGGACCTAGTGCGCTATAAGGATCGCGACGACTTGAGTGACGATCAGCTAAAATTTATGCTCGATACGGTCAACGACCAAGTCACCCAACTCACGTCTACTGAGGGTTATTTTTTGCCCACCACCGAAGTGACGGTCGACGATGGAAAAGTCAAAGTCATCCATCTCAAAGTTGATGCACATAAACGGACGATCGTTTCCAGCGCAACTATCGATGTGACAGGGAAGGTAGCGACGGAGGTGCCAGAGCGGATTCCGCGTATTCAACGCAACTGGCGCTTGCCCGTTGGCCAGCCATTTCGTCAGAGTGATTGGGATGCGGCTAAGGAGCATAGTTTACAGCTGTTGCAATATAAGGGATTTCCGTCTGCGAAGATTGCCCATTCGGAGGCAAGGATTGAGGCCGACAACAGTGAAGCGCAGTTATCGGTTGAGTATGAAAGTGGGCCGTCATTTACGCTAGGTGCGTTGCAAATTACCGGAACTAAACGCTATCCGAATACGATCATCCAAAATGTTAATCCATTAAGTGTTGGCGAGAATTACGATCTGGACCGTTTGCTGTATCTGCAGCGGCAAATACAAAACACCGGCTATTTTGGTAACGTCATCGTGGGAATTGACGACGATGCGACCAACCCGGCGTTGACGCCGGTAAAGGTGCAGGTTACTGAGTTTCCAGCACAGCGTCTTAGAGCTGGAGTCGGTTATGCGACAGATACGGGTGCTCAGGTCCAGGGTGGCTACTCGAATTACAATGTGTTTGGCGATGCCTGGATATTTGACAGTACGGCCAAAATTGAACAGCGACGTCAGTATGGATCGCTCAGCTTAAACATGCCGCCGGACCAACGTAGTTTTGTGAATGGCATTAATACTTCATATGATCGCACTACTCTTCAAGGAGTGGACCTGCGCAGCCAGAGGATTGGGTTAAAGCGCGCACGTTCTCTGGAAAACTATGACACAGCATTGACGCTTGATTACTATCGCGATTCGCTGCAACAGACCGATGGCGCCGTTTTACCGCCGGACACTGTCGTTTTGCCAGGTAAACATCAAGCAGTAGTGCCAGGATTTAGCTGGACCCGGCGTGATGTCGACGATCAGATTTTTCCGACTGAAGGCCATATTTTTTCCGTACAAACGGGGATCGCTTTGAAGGGATTACTCACCGACCAAAGTTTTTTTCGCGCTTATCTTCGCTATAAAAAATATATTCCGATCGCTAAACGCGACATCATGATTTTCCGCGTCGAAGGCGGCGCGGTATTTACAAAAGGGGCCAGCGCGGAAGTCCCTGCATCGTTACTGTTCCGGGCTGGCGGGAATGAGTCTGTGCGCGGTTATAGCTATCAGGGTATCGGCAATACCCAAAACGGCACGGTCTATCCCACAAAATATCTAGTGACTGCCAGCGCCGAATATCAGCATTGGTTTAATCACAGTTGGGGCGCCGCAATATTCTACGATATCGGCGCTGCGACCAATAGCTTCGTCGATAGGGAAATTAAGGTTGGTACGGGAGTTGGTGCGCGCTGGCGCAGTCCCGTGGGTCCGGTCAACGTTGATCTGGCCTATGGCGTCCAGGACAGGCGTATTCGGCCTCACATTTCGCTCGGTATTGCATTCTGATGACTTTTTATGATTGTAAAAATATTTTTCGGTGCGGTGATTTTTTATAGACATAGGACAGATTTCTTATCTGTCATGCCCGTAAAATTTTGTTATTAAACCGATAGAAAAACAGCTGGATTGCAGTGGCCGTATAACGGTACTCAATCATTCGGGCAGGTGCCGGATCCATCCATTTACTACGACAAGATATTTGCATGACCAAAGCAATAGCATCAAACACCGATCAATCAGCCACGCCAAACCCAGCGCCGCCAGCGTCGGGAAAAAACGGCGGTGGCCGTTCAGGTTTCGTCCGCAGAATAGCCGCGCTAATGTTGACGCTACTACTCATTCTGGTGTTGATGATCTGCGCCCTGTTCATTGGACTCCGCACGGAATCCGGGACTAAAGCAATATGGAATACGGCGACTTGGCTATCGCAAAAACATCTAAGTGGCGAATTAGCTGGCGGTACGGTGGCGGAAGGCGTGCGGCTGAAGAACGTGGTTTATCGTGATGCAACGCAAGAATTTACTATCGATAAAATTGATGGAAGTTGGCGCCTGACATTTTCTCCATTGAAATTCAGTATCAACTATTTGCACATTGGCACCGTGGCAGCACGGATGCAGCCAACGCCGTCCGAGCCAATGGTATTGCCAACGCGATTAACGTTGCCGCTGGCATTATCGCTCGATAGTATTACGCTGGATAAGCTTGCCCTGACGGAAGGATTAAGTACAACGGAATATCGTAATCTATCGTTGCACGGACAATCTGACGGGACGCAACATACGCTGGTATTAGAACGTTTGGACACAGCATTCGGTAGCGCAAATGGAACGGTGCATTTACAGGGCACGAAACCGTTTTCGATTAGCGGTGGTGCAGAACTAAAAGGTGCTTACGAACAGGAAAAATATCAGATCGTTGCCAAAGTGTCGGGCACATTATCTGATTTGAATCTTGCTTTGCAAGGCAACGGCGACAAACTACGCGCCACTGCCGAGATTGCTGCGACACCGTTTGCACCGATCCCGTTTGAGCGCGTGCGTATCAGCGCTACGCACATCAACCCAAAATTATTCAGCGCCGGTGCACCGTTGGCGGACTTGAATATTCAGGCCGATCTGACGCCGATTTCTCCTCCGGAAGCGGTTGACGGTGTGCCAGCAAAGACGAACATATCAGGCAGCAAAGTTGATTTAGCGTTGCTGGCGGTGAGCGGCCCTTTGCATATCTCGAACGCGATTCCCGGTGCTCTCGATAAAGATCGCTTGCCGTTGATCTCCGTAGACGCGCAATTACGTCTGGACGCGAAAACCCAGCAACTATCAGGCTTGAAAATTAAATTACTGGATAAAGGTTTGATCAGCGGTGCGGGTGAATATCACGCCGATGGTAAAGAGAAAAATACCGGTAATTTTACCTTTGATGTTGCCGATCTCGATCTACATGCATTGCATGGAAAATTACAGACGTCGCAATTGCAAGGTCCAATTAGTGTCACTCTGACGCCGGATACACAAGTAATCGGATTAACCTTGGCCGACAAAAATTTTTCGGCAAAAATGGATGCGGTGATTGATCCCAAAAAAATAGATTTGCGCCTCGCAGAATTGGTAGCCGGGCCTGCACATCTTAATCTGAGCGGAACCGTGGATCGTACCAACGGTATGGCTTATACGATGAAGGGGAAACTACGTGATTTCGATCCTGCTTTATGGATAAAGAGTAGTTCTCCAGCGGCCAAAAAGTCGGACAAGAAATTTGAAAAGCAACCGCACATAAAGAGCAGCTACGTAAAGACAGCAAAACCTGTTTCTGCAAGCATCAACATGGATATTAATGCTGCCGGGAAGTTAGCGCCGACGTTGCAACTAAAGTTGGCATTCAATATTCTCGATAGCGTTTATGACCACCTGCCAATGACGGGGAAAGGCGTTATCAATCTGCTTGATAAGCGCTTATTGCCAAGTGAGGCGCAAATCTCCGTGGCAGGTAATAACGCCCAATTAAAGGGCAATTTTGGTGTGCCGGGAGATCATTTTAACTTCAAGGTAGATGCGCCGGAATTACAGCGATTGGGATTTGGTTTGTCAGGTGCGCTCAATACGGAAGGGCAGGTCAGCGGAAGCATTCAAAAGCCCGTCGTCAAGGCGACCTATCGCGCGGAAAAGTTAGTATTCGGGGCGCAGCAAATCGACAGTTTGTCCGGGCAGGCCGATATTCAAGCCGACTTGAGTGCCAAGGTATCCGCCGCCACCAACCGCCTCCAAGTCAGCATCGAAGCGCATGGTTACCGTGGCCCAGATATTGCGTTGAGCAAAATGAACGCAAGCCTATCCGGTACTTTTGGCGATCACAGTTTAAAGCTTGATACTGTTGGTATCGTGCGCGATAAGCCATTGGCACTGACTTTGGCCGCGCAAGGAAAAGTGATTCAAAATGCCACCGGCTATGGTTGGCAGGGCACGCTAGGCGAATTGAAAAATCAAGGTATTCCTCGTGTGTCACTAGACACGCCTTTGTCCATTAGCGTGGCAGGAGATAAGATTATTTTAGGCGCGACTCGGCTGACGATTGCCGATGCGGTCATTGATTTAAAAAATCTAAGTATCGATCATGGGCGCATACAGTCGGCTGGTGCCGTGAATGCGCTGAATGTGAAAACGGTAGTCGATCTTGTACATGAATTTACCGGCACTGCGCCACCGTTAAAAACAGACCTGGTCCTCGACAGTCGCTGGGATTTTGGATTGTCAGACAGCGCCACCGGGTTTGTTGAGATTAACCGACGTAGCGGTGATATCCGGGTGACATCAGGGCGCGGAGACATTCCGCTGGGATTGACAGAACTGCGCCTGCGTGCGGATCTTCAGGGAACACAGGTTAATGTGAATACGGCTCTCTCTGCCGCCAAAATCGGTTCAGTGAATGCGCAAGTGAAATTAGGTTTGAACCGTATCGGGAACGGGTTAATGATCACCGACAACGCGTCCTTATCGGGTGCAGTAAAAGCCAGCGTTCCGCAACTAAAAACGGTCGGCAGTCTGATCGGGCCGCTAGTCGGTTTAGACGGTAATCTGAAGATGGAGCTAAAGCTTGATGGGGTTTTAGGACAACCGACCCTGTCCGGTACGGTTGCAGGCGATAATCTGGCGGTCACCCTCTATGATCAGGGAATAAAATTACGTGATGGTATCGCACGGTTTAATGTGGAAAAAAATGTCATCGCATTACAGCAGTTGGAGTTTCATGGTGGCGATGGAACACTACGCGCCAATGGTCAACTTCAGCTTGGAAAATCGAATCCTGATGTGACGGCTACGATCGTCGCGGATCGGTTGCAACTATTTGCCAGTCCAGATCGTCAGTTGATGTTATCAGGGCAAGCCAAGGTAGCCAATGTCAACGAGCAGTTGCACGTGGATGGCAAGTTCACCATCGATAAGGCATTGTTCGATTTGCCTAAGACTAGTGCTCCGGCGCTCGGAGACGACGTCGTGATCGTTCGCAATGATGGGAAAACCCGTTCTGCGCCGTTGACCGACAAACAGAAAATAGCAAAAACGGCGGAAAAGCCAGCTGGAAGCTTGACCCCGATTATGAATATCGATGTCAATTTCGGCAATGATTTTCGTTTTCGTGGAAGCGGTGCCGATCTCAAATTAGGCGGCACGATGTCGGTGCATAGTGAACCGTTTGCGCCATTGCGTGCCAGTGGCACGATCCGTGTCACCGACGGAACTTATGAAGTATTTGGTCGAAAATTGGCAATTGAACGCGGGTTAATTAATTTTACCGGACCGCTGAATAATCCTAACATTAACATCTTGGCGATGCGGCGTAATCAAGATGTCGAAGCCGGCGCAGAAATTAGTGGTTATGCATCCTCGCCGCGGGTCAAGCTGGTATCTGAGCCAAATGTCTCCGACGAAGAAAAACTGTCGTGGTTAATGTTCGGTCATGGCAGCGACAGTAGTGCGCTCGGCCAGCGTCAGGCCGCCGGTCAGGCCTTGGCGTTTTTGGGTAATTATGGCGGCAAAAAAATAGCCCAAGGCGTCGGGCTCGATGAATTCTCGATTGGTTCCAGTGAGTCAGGTTTAGTCGATGAACAGGTTGTCAATATAGGCAAAGCAATTACCGAAAAAATTAATCTCGGTTACGAGCAGGGCCTGACCAGCGCAGCTAGCGTGTTAAAACTCACCTGGCAATTTTCGCGTCGATGGTCGATGGTTTTGCGTGGTGGCACCATCAACGGTCTGGACGTTTTGTTCACTAAGCGCTTTGATTCGTTTTGGGCAGAAAAGAAGGGGAAACCCCCCGCCGAGAAACCGGACGTAGATTTCTAGTAAGTAGTAGGGATGTGCAGTATTGCCGTCTTGGACAACAATTCTTCTTTTATACATGTAGTTATTTTTTAGATATCGCCGCTTTATGACTCCGCTTAAATACCTTCAGGCCTATCCGTCCGCATTGCAGGATCAGATACGCCAACTCATTGAACAAAAGCGTTTGGGGGAATATCTACTTAAGCGGTATCCGGGCAAACACGCGGTCCAAAATGATAAGGCTTTGTATGCTTATACTTTGTCATTAAAACAGGCACATTTAAAAAATGCACCGAATATTGATAAGGTGCTCTTCGACAGTCGGCTCGATTTGACGCACAAAGCGCTAGGACTGCACACCGCCATCTCGCGGGTGCAAGGAGGAAAACTGAAGGCTAAGAAAGAAATCCGCGTAGCGGCACTGTTCAAAGAGGCAGCGCCAGAATTTTTGCAAATGATCGTCGTACACGAACTGGCGCATCTGAAAGAGCAAGATCATAACAAGGCATTTTACAAACTATGTGAGTATATGCTGCCCGAATATCACCAGTTGGAGTTTGACCTGCGGGTTTTCCTAACCTTTCGTGAACTACGTAAAGCGGGGCTTGATATGGACAGTCAAGCGGTTTGATATGGTTACTTTTGCGGTACAGCAGACCCAAGAATCAGCATAGTGTAGTGGTAAATTGAATCCATGGCTAAACGATAAAAGATGGTTAACAACGATATGCTACTGACGTTGAGTTTGATCAGCAACATTTGACCTCCAGACGGAAAGGCGCACCATGCACCGCTACAAACGATTGTGTATCGTCATTCTGTTTTTGTTGGCGCTGCTCGCGCTATTTCAATTTTCTGGATTGAGAGAGCATTTCAACCTGGCTTTTGTCCGTCAACAGTTGGTCGATAACAAACTGACCGGGTTGCTGGTTTTTGTCGTGTTGTTCTGCGTCGGGAATCTGGTTCAAATACCAGGCTGGATATTTCTGGCAGCGGCGGTGCTCGCCCTTGGCAAAACCTGGGGTGGCGTGGCGACTTACATTGCGGCCACCATTTCGTGCTTGTTTACTTTCCTGACGATTCGCTTCGTCGGTGGCGATGCAATACGAGCAGTGAAAAATCGGTATGCGCTAAAGATACTGCATGGTCTTGATGCCCATCCGATTAAAAGTATTGCGTTGCTTCGCGTATTATTTCAGACCGTTCCAGCCCTCAATTATGCACTTGCACTTTCTGGCGTCAAATTTCACAAATATGTGATTGGAACGATGCTCGGTTTGCCATTGCCGATTATGTTGTATTGCTTATTTTTTGATTATATTGGCAAGGTGTTGCATGTGATTTGAAGCGTGCAGATGGTGCTGAAAATGATGCAATCTAGTAAGGCAATCATTCTCGATATCATGATTCTGTATTGCTGTTGAAACATGAAACTTCAATGAGCAGATAGCGCGGTAAGCCCTCACCATGCCGTCGAAGTTCGCTATTTTTGCTATTTCCGATAGTATATGCGTTCAATTGAACCGGAAAGCCACAATGACCAAACAGTTTTCAATCGCTTGCGAGCGTAACCGTCTTCCTATTGCAGCAGTTTTGGCAAGTAAATTGGTGGCATCGCAGCGCGTGTTAGAGATCGGCAGTGGCACGGGACAGCACGCGGTTTATTTTGCAGAGCAGCTTCCCCATCTGATATGGCAAACCAGCGATCTAACGGCAAATCACGCTAGTATTCTGGCGTGGCAAGAAGAGGCGCAGTTACCAAATGTATTGTCGCCGTTAACGCTAGACATGTCCGACGTTGATTGGTCGCAGTCACTGACTGGCCAGTACGATGCGGTGTTCACGGCCAATACTTGCCACATCATGTCGTGGCCCCAAGTACAGAATATGTTTTCAGGTGTCGGTCGTTTACTGAAGACGGGCGGCCGCTTTTGGACGTACGGACCTTTTAATGTCGACGGCCAATTTACTAGCGATAGTAATGCTGCGTTTGATGTCAGCTTGAAAAATTATGCTGCGCATATGGGACTTCGGGATATGGCAGATTTGGTTCTGTTGGCCGCAGAAAATAAGCTCCTTCTGGCGGCGGATCAGCTTATGCCTGCCAATAACCGGCTATTGGAATGGGAGCGGGTGTAACGCGATTAATCATTTTCTGCCCGGTCGCTTCTGAGGAATCATGAGATGGTGCGACGTCCAGACATTTCATCGCCGGCATCCGATTTTAATTTTATCGCGAAGGGCAGTGCGGTGGCTGCAATGATCGCGATAGTGAGGAACGTTGGCCAAAAGTCGGCGCTGACAATGGTGGTGTGGCCCTGAATCTGATTAGACAGTTGAAGTGAGTACCCGCCCACAGTCACACCCATGCCGATGGCCAATTGTTGCGCCACGCTGGTCAAGCTGGTTGCCTGGCTCATTTGTTGTGGCTTTATGTCGGCGTAAGCGATCGCGTTGATGCTGGTGAACTGCATGGAACGGATGCAACCACCCAACAGCAGTAAAGCGCCCACAATGATATGTGGCGTGTCCGCAGTCAGAGCGCCAAATGCCGCCATCGATGCCGCCCCCAATAGCGTGTTATAGATCAGCACCGTTCGAAAGCCAAAGCGTTTCAGCACGAAAGTGGTGATCGTCTTGACAAACATGGCACCGATTGACGATGCGCAGGTTAGCAAGCCGGATTGAAACGGCGACAGGCCGAATCCCAGCTGAAATAATAACGGCAGCAAGAACGGCAAAGCACCGATGCCGATGCGAAATAATGAACCGCCATAGATATTCATGCGTAGTGTCGGAATTGACAACAGACGCAGATTCAGCAGCGGATGTTCGCAGTGAAACGCATGCCACACATACGCCACCAGCGAAGTTGCACCGATTGCCATACAAATGAACGAGACGTCACTATTCACCAAATGCCGTCCGGCGCTGGCAAGGCCAAACATCAAGCAAGAGCAACCAACCGCCGAAAGAATAAAGCCGATCCAGTCTAACGGCACGGTTTGTTCTTCTCGCAGATTTTGAATATAGCGATTGGCGAGATAGATGCCGACGATACTGATCGGAATATTAATAAAAAATATCCAGCGCCAATGAAAGTAGGTAGTAATAAATCCACCAAGCGGAGGGCCGATGACAGGGCCAAGTAGCGCCGGAATGGTCAGATAACTTAGCGCCTTGACCAGGTCGGCTTTCGAGACCGTGCGCAATATTACAAGCCGCCCGACCGGAACCATCATGGCACCGCCAATACCCTGAAAGAAGCGCGCGGCGACAAATTCTGCCAAGGTATGCGACATTCCACACAGGATGGAGCCGAGCATGAATACGCCGATAGCTGTCCGAAACACAGTGCGCGCGCCGAAACGATCGGCCATCCAGCCGCTGATCGGGATGAATACCGCCAGACTGACAAGATAAGACGTCATGGCCAGTTTCAGCGCAATCGGACTTTCGCCCATGTCGAGCGCCATGGCGGGTAAGGAGGTGGCAATGACCGTCGCATCCATGTTTTCCATGAACAGCGCGCAGGCAACAATGAGGGGAGTGAGAAAAACACGAGAAATTGCCATGAGCGATGATGGATAGTGCCGTTCTATGGCACCGTCAAAGCTGCCGTTGGACTGAAGTGTTAAGTACGTCAGGAGCTGTCGGACTTATGGGATAAAAGCAAAAATAGCCCGTTATTGGACAAGAAACTGGCGAAATATGGATCATCCAGTTTATTTTAAAGCCGATTACCCCTAAGTCCGAAAGGCACTTAGTATAGCGCTTTGGCGTATCCTTCGCCGATCAGGTAGCATATGTGCTTCGTTGCAATGTTCTTTTGACGGCGTGCAGGATGCTTTTCGCTTTCTGTAAAATTCAAAAAATGATCTTTATTCCCGACTCGCATTAACTATGACTTCAGGTTTCACATTTTCGCCACCGCACATTGAGGCGCGCAGCGTTGATAGCATCACACTGGCCGATTCTGATTGTTTTGCTTTATTCGATGATCGATGTGCTGACGACGCGGCGAAGGTTTCTCGTTTGTACACTGATTATCGGTGCACATTGCAATGCCACGACGCAGACTCGTTGCCGCGATTGCTTGCTCAAATGCAGAAGGCATTGCAAGATGGCCTGCAAGTGGTGACGCTATTCCACTACGAACTGGGTGCGGCAATGCACCGTGTGCCGTTAGTTATTTCTAAATCGTCCCAAACAATTGAGCCGCTCGCTGAAGTATTGCTATTCGGAACCTGCCAAAAATTAACCGCGCTAGAAGTTGACGATTGGTTGAGGCAGCGCGCGCTGGTAATGAGTAATCCCCAGTTGAACGGTCTGCTACCAGATCAAAAAACGGCATGGTCGGATGCAAACAGCCTATCTGGCATAGCTAACGTTCTCCCTAATGTTGACCCGAACGAATTTGATCAGGCAATTGCGCGTATCCACGCTTACATCGAAGCCGGTGACACGTATCAGGTGAATTACACGTTTCGCCTGCATTTTGACGTCTACGGAAGTCCGTTGTCGCTGTATCGCCAATTGCGCGAACGGCAACCGGTCCCTTATGGTGCGCTGATCGCATTACCGGATGGTCGTGCGGTGCTATCGCTTTCGCCTGAGTTATTTGTGCGTCATGACCAAGGCGTGCTGACCGCACGACCGATGAAAGGCACAGCCGCCGCCAGTGATGACAGCGATCAGAATCAGCGGACAGCCCTGGCATTGGCCGCAGATCCAAAAAATCGCGCAGAAAATCTGATGATTGTGGATTTATTGCGCAATGATTTGGGCCGGGTGGCGCATTGTGGATCTGTATACGTACCAAAATTATTTGAAGTCAGCCGATTTAATACGGTATTGCAAATGACTTCTACTGTCACTGCGCAGTTACGTGGTGATCTCGGCCTGACCGACTTAATGACTGCGTTGTATCCGTGCGGTTCGATTACTGGCGCACCAAAACTACGGTCCATGCAGATTATTGCCGAACTGGAAAAGGCACCGCGGCGTTTATATACCGGTGCAATTGGGTGGTTTGATGCGCCGTTGGGAGAGGATCAAATAGGAGATTTTTGCTTGTCGGTACCGATTCGCACGTTGTTGCTGGAAGCCGAAAACGATGAAGGCATTCGTCATGGCGAGATGGGTATCGGTGCGGGTATCGTGTACGACAGCGTAGCCCAAGATGAGTACGCCGAATGTGTGCTGAAAGCACGGTTTTTAACGGGACTTCGTGCTGATTTTTCCCTGTTTGAAACGATCTATGCAACTAGCAAAGACGGTTGCCGAGCGCTGGATTTACACCTAAATCGTTTGCGGTCGTCTGCCGTGTATTTTGGTTTTGAATTTAACGAAGCGCAGTTGCGTAGCCGCTTGGATAAAGTCGTAGCAAGTTTGACCGCTAATGGTGCACATCGCCTGCGATTAAGTTTATCGGCGGATGGCACCTCGTCTGTTACCAGCGCACCCATGAATTCGCTGTCTCAACCGGTTAAGGTGATTATTTCTGATGCACCGACGGAAAAAAACGATCTGTTTTTACGTCACAAAACGACCCAACGAACTCTCTATGACCATGCGTGGAAATCCGCTGAACAGCAAGGTGCATTTGATATGTTGTTTTTTAATCAGGCCGGTGAATTGACGGAAGGTGGACGCAGCAACGTATTTATTAAGCTAGCCGGACGTTGGTACACGCCGCCGTTAGTGAGCGGTTTGTTACCCGGTGTGATGCGCAGCTTGATTCTGAATGATTCGACCTGGAATGCAACGGAACGCGCCTTGACGCGTGAGGATCTTCAATCTGCCGAACAGGTGATGGTATGCAATGCACTGCGCGGTGCGATGGCCGCCGAAATTATCTGCTAATTTCTGTCGTCATAAGTGTGGATAGATACTGGTGGATGGATACTGGTGGTTGGATACTTGTGTATGGATACTTGTTGATAGATACCTGTGGCTAGATACATGTTGATGAATACCTGCTGATGCATGAGATCAGATTGTCTTAATAAAACTGCGCCAGGATTGGAAACTGTTTCACCAGCAACGGTATTACGTGCGCGGAAGCTAACGCGCCAACAATACCGACGATAGATATCGACACCATCGCCAACGATAGCCGCACTGTCAAACCACGATTGCGCGCCCGTAATACCAAAGGAAGATTAATCAGGACGCTCGCCAACGATGCGATCACCGCGCCGGTCGATACGACATGCGCAGATATTGCGTTGTTGGTCAGTAAGCTAGCCGCGGCCGCGACAGCGCTGGCACTAGATACAATCCCACCGATCAGGCTGACGGCATAAAAGCCGAACTCGCCGAAGTAATTTTGGGTCAGGACGCCAGCGATGTGCAATATCAAAAACAGCAGTCCATACTTTAGCGCCGCAGGCACCGAGAATGGCAGCGGCAAATCGACCGGTTCAGCTTGATGATCATCGGTTGTGCGATTTGCATTGCGGTCCATGAAGAACCAGGCCGCATTGACTAATAGCATCAGGAAGAACGGCACCGCCGCCGTCAATGCCGCCGCCGGTGCCAGAATAAATAAGAGGCAAGCGTTACGTATCGTCATTGCAGAAGTTGCCAGCAAAATACCGCGATAGGCGGCACTGACTGTTTCCGGATGATTGTCTTTTGCGCGTGATGCCATCTCGTTGACGGTGACGCTGCTATTCACTAATCCACCCAAAAATCCCGCTAGAGCGATTCCCCGTGTTCCGTAGATTTTCCAGAGTACGTAGTTGACGAAGCCAATGCCCGCAATCAAAATGACTGTAATCCACGCTGCACGCGGTTCGATCAAATTCCATGGCCCAATCGGCCCCATCGGCAATGCCGGATAAATTACGATAGCCAAAATCGCCAACATCAACGCCGAGCGCATTTCGGCCTCAGTCAGGCCGACGCTGAATCCTGCAAGGCGATCTTTCCATGCCAATAACGCCGTGACGATCACCATCACGGAGGCCGGTGTTGCGGTGTGGCCCTTGCCACACAAGATACCAATCACGCAGGTAACCAACATGGCAGCCGAGGTCGTCAACTCGGTGCTGACGTGCGTTCGCAATCGTTGCAGGTTTAAAAAGATGGTCAAACCACCCGTCAGAAATAAAATAAGATAGGCGTAGTTATCGCCGAGAATACCGCCCATTCCACCCAACAGAGCAATCAGGCCGAATGTCCGTAAGCCCGCTTCTTTGCCGCGCCGCTCCCGCTCTAACCCTATCAAGAGTCCCAGCGCTAGTGCCAATCCGAGTCGTGTCAGGCTGATCAAATACGGCCATTTCACTTCGGGCAGCGACATGCCGATCTGGATCAGTGGTTGTGCGGCGATATTGATGGTATGAGGATCGATAACTGTCATGTAGGGCAAGCTTATTGTTGTTAGAGGAAACTATAAACGGAACGCGTGCACTTTGCTGAACTGAGATCAAAGTCTGACGATAAGACAAAAGAAATAGAATAAAGAAATAGAATAAAAAAATCGTTCTTTACTAAAGCAACCTCCCATCGGATTGTTGCAGATCGATGGAGGACACTTAATGAGAGGTGACTAAGGAAGCGCGCCCATTACATCTTAACTAAGCATGCGAGCATGCGTCCGCTTCTGGCATGTCAGTCGGGTTAACCGAGTAAGTCAAACTGAGACCGAAGCACAATCGACCCAACTGTCGATCAACTTATAGATTCTGCTAAAATTTCAGCGAGAATCCAACTACGAACAACGATGTATTATGCGCCAATTTATTATATAAATCATTTATTCGCCAATCGAGCGCTATTTGCTCAATCAGACTACGCTCAATAAATCGTTTTCGCAGCCTCTCGAATAGCTTGCTGCAAAATCTTGGCGCCCGGTGAAAGTAGTTGATTGCGCCGTGTGATGATGCCGAAGCCATCCATTTTGCAAGGTAACTCAATCGGCAAAATTGCCAGGACGTTTAGTTGAGCGTAGAAGCGTGATACCTCGACCGGCATAACATGCAAAAAGTCGGTTTGCTGAAGCAGGCTAATGATGGCCAGCGCCGCAGTGGTGTCGATCACATTTGAAGGCGGTGGCAAACCATTTTTGTGAAACATCATATCGCTACGATGACGCAAAATACTGCCGCGTGGCGAGAGTATCCAGCCCGCGTCAGCAATATCTTTTAGCTGCAAATTTGACACGTTCCGTAACGGGTGATCAATGCGAGCGACCGCACATACCGGTTCATCTGCCAGTTCTTCATATTCGAGATTGCCGTTATCTTCCTGATCAAGGATACGCGCCACCATAAAATCTAGCGAACCACGTTGCATGCGTTCCAGCAGGATATTACTGCTTTCGATTTCAATACCAATCCGTAACATCGGCGAGTGCTGCTTCACACGCGCAATCGCAGCGGGTACCAGATTCATCCCCGGCGTAAGAATCGCACCGACATCCACCTGTCCGGACAAGCCTGATTTGAGCGCCGTGATGTCATCGTGCGCCTGGGATAAACTCGTCAACGCCATTCGTGAATGGCGGATCATCGCATCTCCGTAAATCGTCGGTTTCATGCCGCGTGGCAAGCGCTCAAAAAGTTGTACATCCAGCATGTCTTCCAGATCCTTTAATTGCTTGGATGCGGCTGGTTGCGTCATGTTCAGTGCTTCAGCGGCCCGATGGATATTGCGTTCTTCGTCGAGTGCAATCAAAAGTAAAAGCTGGCGCGTTTTAAGCCGTGCGCGGAGAAACCAGTTGCTGTCGCTGTGTGACATATGTTGTCCCAATTAACTAATTATTATCAATAGGACTTACGCAAAATCTCAGTTACCGGAATGCGTTCTCCTAGCGACTTGTACGGCCCGACTTATGCAGCCCGGAATCCACAGACTGTCTTCCGTTGCAGTGTGGGCAGGCGGTTGCTCGGATCGTATTACGTAAACCTTGTTGAATAAGGTCTTTTTAAATGATACCAAATTCAGTATTGATTGGGCGTAATAATTCATTAGAAAGATATCGCATACTTCTTTACAATCATCGAGTAATAATCGGACACTAATGTCTAGTGAGCGCTATTTTCTCAAAGCAGTACTAGATGCGTCGGTCAATGCCTGGCGTTGAGGCAATAGTTTTACTGTCCTCCGTCAAATTTGAGCGTCAGCCAACGCGATTAATAATCTCTCAACAGGACACAAGAACATGACCAGCTTGAACAAAACTTACGCCAGCTATCCTAGTTTGATGGACCGCACGGTCTTGATCAGCGGAGGAACAACCGGCATTGGCGCCGATATCGTCGCGCAATTTGTGGAACAGGGCGCAAAGGTAAGCTTCCTTGGACGTAATCGCGATGCTGCAGAAAAATTGATCGCAGCAGTCGCGGCCGAAGGTTCTGGCCGTCACGTGCCACTTTTTTTGCAATGTGATGTCTGCGATATTCCGGCACTGCAAACTGCGATTAGCGCAGCGCGCGATCACTTCGGACCGATTTCGGTATTGGTAAATAATGCCGCCAATGATCAGCGTCATAGCATTGAAGAAACCACCGTCGCCAGTTGGGATAACGGCATGGCAGTTAACTTACGCCATCAGTTTTTTGCGGCGCAAGCAGTGATGACTGACATGCAAAAATTGGGAGGCGGTTCCATTATTAATTTAGGCTCAATTAGCTGGAAAAACAAAACCGGCGGCATGCCAGCGTACACCACATCAAAAGCAGCGATTCAAGGCTTAACCCGTTCTTTAGCGCGTGATTTAGGGCCACATAATATTCGCGTCAATACCTTGGTCCCTGGCTGGGTAATGACCGAGAAGCAAGTCACAATGTGGCTCGATGAAGCCGGTGATCGTGAAATTGATCAGATGCAGTGCCTGAAGGCCCGTCTTGATTCAGCCGATATTTCGCGCATGGCATTGTTTCTGGCAGCCGATGACAGCAAGATGTGTACTGCGCAGGATTTTATCGTCGATGGCGGCTGGGTTTAATGCAAGCGCCATTAGCACAAGCAATACAAACGGAAACCAAGATGACGACAGTTAAATTGCTGGTAGATGGCAAGCATTTGCTAGGCGAGGGTGTCTTATGGTGCGAACGCTCCGGACGCTTGTTGTGGACCGATATTCTGGCATCGCGGCTGTGGTGCCACACGCTTGCTAATGGCGAAACTCAAAGTTGGGCGATGCCTGAGATGCTGGCAACCTTTGCGCTGACGTTGGACGATGACAGATTGTTGCTGGGTCTTGCATCACAATTGGCGTGGTTTCACTTTTCCAGCGGCAAAGTCACGCCGATTGTCGCGGTCGAATCCGACCTGCTCACAACCCGTATTAACGACGGCCGTTGTGATCGTCAGGGGCGGTTCGTATTCGGCACAAAATCCGACGCCTCAGATCGTGCGCCGAATTGCAGCTTCTATCGCCTCAATACAGATTTGACACTTGAACGCTTACCGCTTTCTCCCGTCGTGATCAGCAACAGTATCTGCTTCAGTCCAGATAGCGCAACGATGTATTACTGCGACACGATCAGCAACACGATTCGCTGCTGCGACTACGAATCGTTAGACAAAACCGTACCGGTACAAGCCTTCAACAATGACCGCCTATTCGCGGACCTGCATGATCAACCCGGCTCACCGGACGGTTCCACCATCGATAGCCAGGGCTGTCTATGGAACGCCCAATGGGGCGGTTACCGTGTTGTGCGTTTCACCCCCGACGGTCAAATCGACCGTATCATCGCCATACCAGTATCCCAACCTAGCTGCGTCGCCTTCGGCGGACCCGGATTGTCCACGCTGTTTGTCACAACAGCCCGCGAAGACTTATCCGAACAAACGTTACAATCAGAGCCACAAGCTGGCGGTGTTTTTAATATATCGCTCGAAGATGTGCGGGGTTTGCCGGAAGGGCGGTTTAAGGGGGGGGCGGTGCTTAGCGGGTTAGAGTTGGACCTTTATAAGCCAACATAATTACGTGACTTAGCAAATTATGCGCAGTGACAAATGAATAAATCAATCTTTCAACGCCTGAAAAACTGGACGAAATCATCGTCGTAATTTGCGGTTGAAAGATTTTTTAAAACATAATAAAAAATGTTGAACCTGACGTTTTAATTTGCCGATGTTCACCTTTAAACGACAATTCATGTAGTGCGCAGCTCGTCTATCTTGGATAGTTTATCTATGTAAGCTGCCACATGCCAAAATGTATCATCGTCGCACGACAATCGTAGTGGATTTACCCATCCATAATTAAGTAATTTACTTATTAACTAGGTTCCGCCTATGTTATTGCCCAAAATTACGCCTATTATTTCGCACGTTACTTCACAAACTACATTCGGCAGGCGCGCTATATGGTGCAATTTTTTCAGTCAGGCGATGCGCATTGTCGAAGGCAGGCGAGGGAACAGCTATGATTTTTTTCGGCATCACTCATCCCCAGAATACGGGGGAGTGCTTTCTATTCTCTTTCACTGCTGGCAAGTGCAAGCACAGTATGTGCTAGCGATAAAAGCGGTGACGCTTTCTGATCGCTATTAAGTGAGAAGCGGCGTTAAAACAGAATTTTATTCGAACCAGCACTACAACTGACAAACACTAAAATCCCATGCTCTCTATGAAAAAATCCTATTGCTTTCTATTCCTGACAACAGCCGTAATTTTTACGACTCAACCGGTCTTGGGCAGTGAGGTATTCGTTTTAAAATCTTCTGAACCACACTATTTAACAACCGCAGTTGCTCCGTCCTGTGTCACAGAAGCGCGTGCAATTAGCGCGAATGGCAAGTTCGTCGTTGGAGGCAGCGACGTTAAGAGCGATGGCAATTGTAATCCCCATGCCTTCGTATGGTCTGAAAAAACAGGCATGATAGACATCAATGAAGATGCGGCACCTTGGTCATGGGCTACTGCCGTCAATATGGATGGAACTGTTATTGCCGGAATGCTGCAACGCCCAGGACGAGAAGATCCACGTCCATTTAAGTGGACGGCAGAAACAGGTATCGTTGATTTGACACAAATCAACGCTCAATTAGAAACTTTTTGTCCTGCTGTGCTAAGTGCTGATGGAGCAACAATGGGCGGAAGGATTCTTAATCCGAAGAACAGTGCAGAAACACGCGCCGTCTTGGTTTCAAACGATGTCATCACCTTTCTTGGATCGAAACAAAAAAATGAAGCTTCTCGTGTAAAAGCTATGACACCCAATGGTGAAGTTGTGGTTGGAGAAATTAATAACCATGTATTTAGGTGGAAAAAAGGAGATGGATTAAAAGATATATCTATAGTTAAAGGTCGACGCCTATCAAGCTATGCAAATGGCGTAAGCGATGATGGTTCGGTCGTCGTCGGTTCAGTGTTCATAGATGGCGCAGAGCGCGCATATCGGTGGACAGAAAAAGAGGGCATAAAAAATTTAGGCACGCTAATTAAGACCAAAGGTACATATGATGTGTATTCAAAAGCCTTCGCTGTCAGCGGGGACGGCAAGATTGTGTATGGAATTTCATCCGCCAACAGTGAAGAAGAAAATCACTTATTTCGATGGACTGCCGACACAGGAATGGTGGATTTAGGAAAAACAACCGGGAATATTTCAGAGCGCAATATTGCTGGAGTATCGTCCGATGGCAGCATATTGGCTGGGTCTGCACCTCACGGAGGATGGGAAAAAACTGCATTTATACAAAAATTAAACTAAATCTCAACATAAAACACTACAAATCAATTTAATTCGAGAATTCCAGCCGACTTAAATATTTACTTTTATTTGCAACTGCGCTAGTACTTTGAGCCTCTGAAATTTAGCTCTCCATAGATGATAAAAACAAACTCACCGATGGCATACTACATTTCAGGGAACTCCGAATAACAGTCAAATCACACTCAACCCAATATCCGTCCAATATCCGCACTTCTCAAAGAAATCTTATCCGCATCCTGATACAGCAACTCAACCCGACGCTGCAACGGCCACCAACCCTTCCACAAAGTAGTCTCAGCCGTTATGTCAACCGGCTCAACCGACAACTCATTCGTGTCTGTCAACGGATCACTTTTAGGGTTAAGAACCTGCTCAGCAAGCGTCAAAGAAAGGCAAACATGCGTAGTTGCCTGTTGCAACAGCGCATTCACCGCTGGCCGTGGCAAGCTCTCCTGATTTCGCCTGAGCAGCAAACGCATTGCCGCCACATGCGCCATGACCAGATAATTTTGTACGATAAATTGATTCAGTTCTTCCACCGCCCGATGTTTGCTGGCGGGCTCGTCCAGCATGCGGACAAGTGTGGAAACCAAATCCGCGATGCTGTCGAGAAAGCGTTTGCGAGATAGCCGATAAATAAAGTCATCCGGGGTTTTTGCTTGCAGCATATTATTCGCCGCTTCCAGATACCCCATATTGCTCGTGAGTACGCGACGCACAAGCTGCGGCAAGGTCCGATATTCCCAGCTTGGCAGCACAAAGCTGAACGCAGTGGCAATTGCGGCGCCTATAATCGTATCCAGCAGGCGCTCGCCAATGACATGGCCGCTACTTGGAATCACTAAATTAATTTGTAGCAGAATCTGCATACTGGCGGCAATCGCCGTGTAGCGGTATTTAACGTAAATGAATGCGGGTGCAGCTACCGTCGCGAGGAATAAAAAGCCCAGGAGGGCGACTGGTTCGTGTACGAAACGCAGGATCAAGGCGGTCGCTACGCAGCCAATCAGGGTGCCGAGCAGACGGTCGCTTCGCCGTTGTTTAGTCTGACTGAAACTGGGTTTTAAAATGATGGCAATCGTCAGCACGATCCAGTATCCATGCGAGGTATAGGGCAGATGCTCTGCGACCAGCAGGCCGACTGTAATCGCCATTGCTCCGCGCAAAGCAAAACGAAACGCTGGTGATTGCCAACGCAAATTGGCTAGCAATACGCCCAGTTGATATTTTTGCTGCGTCAGAAACGGCGTCATGTCCGCGCCCAGCATATCCGGTAATTCGCCGTGCGCGCCTTGCGTAGCGCGATGTAATTCGTCGATCATGTCGACTGTGTCGCGTATTTTGTTATAGGTGACGCGGATCAAATCCATTGCCGCTTCCGGTATTTTTCCGGCCAGGCTATCTTGTTGAAGCTGTTGCAATTCGACTTCAATGGCACGAAATTCAGCTTTATAACTGATCGTTCGGAAGGAAGCACGCTTGCGCGTGATGGCGTAAGCGATAGTCTCGATATCCTTGGCCGCCTTGTTGATCAGGTCGCGAAAATAGGTCAGGATGTCGGCATCGGCAAAATTCTGGCGCAACTCCATATAGTCGGTGTGGGTCGACAATATATATTCATACAAATCGAACATGCCGAAATGTACCTGTACGAGAATCGCATTTTGTTGGCTTTTTGGACCACGTAAAATCAGATCGCGCGACGCTTGCTGTTTGTCTGCCAGTACAATTTGTTGGCGTACCAATCGATTAAACTGATTGTTTAGTTCGACATGCATGTCGTAAAAGTCGGCTTTGATATCAAGGTAGCGCGCCAACTCAAATAATGCTTCGGCCAGAATTTGTTGTTTAATACGACGGCGCAAAAACCACGACACCACCATCGAATATCCCAAATAAGCCATGCCGCCGCCAAAAAATACGCCGGTATGCAGAAATGCGCCTGCGATGGAGACGGTATTGCTCATGGATAGCGTCATCGCGAACAGTGCAGCGAATTGCAAGGGCATTGCCTTCTTGCCGTAGACCACCATCATGCAAGCCAAAAATGTGACGAGTACCAGCATGATGCTTAACAGCCATTGAAACGGTGCGCAGAGACTAATAATCAACGTCACGATCGAACACAGCAATACGCTTGAAAGCATCTCGTTAAACTTGTGCCGCAAGGTGCTGGGCAAGTCCATCAAGCTGGTTGATAGCGCACCGATGCAGACCGTCATGGCGGTCGGCAGATCGGTGAACGGCAATACCAGCAAGGTGAAGCCGACGATGCCGGTGCCTATTCGAAGGCCGGTATAAAAATAGTGACTGAAAATAAACGTCCGTAAATCCAGGGCGTAATGCATAAGTAGTCTCTATAGCAATGACGGCAACGCGGGAAGTGTACCGCGTTTGCCCGTCGTTATTGTTAGCATCAAGGCAAAAAAATGCTGCGCTAACGATCCTAACAGGTTCAATTACGCAAAATAAATACTGCGAACGTCTATCGCTACATTCCCGTCCGTCGAGCGCCCGTTATGCAAACGATTAGCTTTAACTGGCGTAGCGGCGGTTTTTATCACGTTGCTCCGCCTGCTTGGGTTAACAGCTTTGGCATGTGCCCGATCAATTTGATCGCGATATAGCATTTATACCCGCATTTTTACACTTTGTTTACACCCATCATCATAGTCTTTACACCGTTTTTAGAAGCTTCCCGATAGCCTGTAGTTGTTGAAACAATGTAATGAGGGCAATGATGGATTTTCTAATGGATGGACTATTTGTCGCAGGGATCGTGGTGTTTTTCGGCCTGACCTGGGCATTGGCAGTTGGTTGTAAAAAGCTGGAGGATCGGAAATGAATCCCTTTTATGTGCTCGGCGCGGTCGTAACGGTGGCGCTGCTGGTGTATTTGATATTGGCGTTGTTGAACGCGGAGGATTTCTGATGACTTCCCAATCAATATTGCTGCTGGCAGCGTTCTTAATCGTCTTGCTGGTGCTGAGCTATCCGCTTGCTAAATTGATCGTCCGGATTGCGGGTGATGAACCAATGCCGGGCATGGGTTGGTTGGCGCGCTTTGAGCATGGCTTATATCGACTTGCTGGTATTACGTCGAAAGACGAAATGGGTTGGAAGAGCTATGCGTTAGCGTTGCTTATTTTCAATACGCTCGGCGCGCTTGTGACGTATGCGTTACAGCGCGTTCAGGTTTGGCTTCCGCTCAATCCGCAGCACTTTCCTAACGTTTCACCAGATTCTGCCTTTAATACGGCTGTGAGTTTTATTAGCAATACCAATTGGCAAGCCTATAGCGGTGAAAGCACCATGAGTTATCTCACTCAGATGCTCGTTCTGGCTGTGCAGAATTTCTTTTCAGCCGCTACCGGAATTGCCGTGGCATTTGCATTGATTCGCGGATTTGCGCGCCACTCGTCGCATTCGGTGGGTAATTTTTGGCGCGATATTACCCGTTCAACGATGTATTTATTATTGCCGTTATCGCTGATATTTGCCGTGTTGTTGATGGGTCAAGGCGTAATTCAGAATTTTGATGCCTATAAAGATGTTTCGCTGGTGCAAGCGCTAACTTACCAACAACCAAAAGTGGGCGCTGATGGCCAGCCGATAAAAGACGCGAGCGGCAATCCGGTTCTGGAAACGCTGAACACGTCGACTCAAACCCTAGCGATGGGTCCCGTCGCATCGCAAGAGGCGATCAAGATGATCGGCACCAATGGCGGCGGCTTTTTCAATGCCAATTCAGCGCATCCTTATGAAAATCCGACCCCGATGTCGAACTTCATGCAGATGTTGACTATTTTCCTGATTCCTGCGGCGCTGTGCTTTGTATTTGGCCGCATGGTCGGAGATATTCGTCAGGGTTGGGCAGTGCTGGCGGCGATGACCATCATCTTTGTGATTATGACGGTGGTCGTGTTGATCGCTGAGCAGCAATCACATCCGGGTTTAAGCGCGCTTGGTATTGATCAGGCCAATAGCTTGTTGCAGTCTGGCGGCAATATGGAAGGGAAAGAAACACGTTTTGGCATTAGCGCTTCGGCTTTGTTTGCCGCTATCACTACCGCTGCTTCGTGCGGTGCGGTGAATGCAATGCACGACTCCTTTACCGCACTCGGTGGCATGGTGCCATTGGCTTTGATGCAAATGGGTGAAGTGGTATTTGGTGGTGTTGGTTCGGGTCTGTACGGCATGTTGGTGTTTGCCATTATGGCGGTGTTTATTGCCGGATTAATGATCGGTCGCACGCCTGAATATCTTGGTAAAAAAATTCAGTCATTCGAAATGAAGATGACCGCGATTGCGATTCTTGCGGTGCCTTTATTGGTTCTTGGTGGCACGGCCATTGCGGTGATGGTGACAGCTGGTACGGCCGGCATTCTCAACCCCGGCGCGCATGGCTTTACCGAGATCCTGTACGCCTTCAGTTCTGCTGCTAACAATAACGGTAGCGCCTTTGGTGGCTTGTCAGCCAACACACCGTTCTACAACATCACGCTGGCAATTGCCATGTGGTTTGGACGCTTTGTGATCATTATTGCGATTCTGGCGATCGCTGGCTCGCTCGCAGCAAAGAAACGGTTGGAAGTGAATGCGGGAACGATGCCGACACATGGTCCTTTGTTCGTCGTGCTGTTGATCGGGATTGTTGTGTTAGTGGGTGTGCTGAATTATGTGCCGTCATTGGCCTTAGGTCCGATCGTTGAGCATCTGCAAATGTCCGTCGCGCCAGCGCTAGCACATTAGTCGCCACATAAATAATAAGGAACATCATGTCCTCCAACAGTTCTCGCAGTAAATTGACGTTGTTTGATTCCAAGCTACTTGGTCCTGCAATCGTCGCATCGTTTAAAAAATTGACGCCACGCACACAGCTGCGCAATCCAGTAATGTTTGTGGTGTATGTCGGTAGTATTCTCACCACGCTGCTATTTTTTCAAGCATGGTTTGGAAAAGGCGAAGCCAGTCCGGCATTCATTCTGGCTATTTCGGTCTGGCTCTGGTTCACGGTTTTGTTCGCCAACTTTGCGGAGGCATTAGCGGAAGGGCGCAGTAAAGCGCAGGCCGAATCGTTACGGGCGCTTAAGCAAACCGTGACCGCAAAAAAACTCCTTGGTGTTGAAGGAAAAAGCGGCGCTGAAAGTAAGTGGTCACCCATTTCTGCCAGTGAACTCCGCAAAGGCGATGTCGTTCTGATTGAGGCTGGCGATGTGGTGCCAGTCGATGGTGAAGTGATCGAAGGTGTCGCATCGGTCGATGAAAGCGCAATCACAGGCGAATCAGCACCGGTGATTCGTGAATCCGGTGGCGACTTTTCAGCCGTTACCGGGGGAACGCGGGTATTGTCCGATTGGCTGGTCGTCCGTGTTTCGGTTAATCCTGGTGAAGCGTTTCTGGATCGTATGATCGCCATGGTTGAAGGCGCAAAGCGGCAAAAGACGCCAAACGAAATTGCGTTGACGATTTTGCTGGTAGCGTTGACCATCGTGTTCCTGTTGGTCACCGTCACATTGTTGCCATTCTCATTGTTCAGCGTATCTGCCGCCAAATTCGGTACGCCAATCACCATTACGGTGTTGATTGCTTTGCTGGTTTGCCTGATTCCGACCACCATTGGCGGTTTGCTGTCTGCGATCGGGGTTGCTGGTATGAGCCGCATGATGCAAGCTAATGTGATCGCCACGTCAGGCCGTGCGGTCGAAGCGGCTGGTGACGTAGACGTGCTGTTGCTCGACAAAACCGGCACCATCACGCTCGGTAATCGTCAAGCCGCTACTTTTATTCCGGCACCCGGCATTAGCGAACAGCAATTGGCAGATGTTGCCCAGTTGGCCTCGCTGGCGGATGAAACGCCAGAAGGTCGCAGCATCGTCGTGTTGGCTAAACAGCGGTTTAATATTCGTGAACGCGCTATGAGTTCGCTCCATGCCGTGTTTGTTCCGTTCACGGCCCAAACGCGTATGAGTGGGGTCGACATTGGCGATCGTCTGATTCGCAAAGGCTCTTCAGAAGCGTTAAAGAGTTACGTCGCTTCTTTAGGACAGCCGTTCCCTGCCGAAGTCGCACGATCTGTCGATGACGTTGCGCGGCGCGGTAGTACACCGTTGGTTGTGGTTGATAACGGCGTGGTAATGGGCGTGGTTGAACTGAAGGATATCGTCAAAGGCGGTATCAAAGAGCGTTTTGCGGAATTGCGGCAGATGGGGATTAAAACGGTCATGATTACCGGTGACAATCGCTTGACGGCAGCTGCGATTGCTGCTGAAGCCGGGGTCGACGATTTTCTGGCCGAAGCAACCCCGGAGGATAAACTCAAACTGATTCGATCCTATCAGTCCGAAGGTCGTATGGTGGCGATGACCGGCGACGGTACCAACGATGCGCCAGCGTTGGCGCAAGCGGATGTCGCAGTGGCGATGAATAGTGGCACGCAGGCCGCTAAAGAAGCAGGCAACATGGTTGATCTGGATTCCAATCCCACCAAGTTATTGGAGATCGTAGAGATCGGCAAACAAATGCTGATGACACGCGGGGCGTTGTCAACGTTCTCGATTGCGAACGATATCGCTAAGTATTTTGCGATTATTCCAGCCGCTTTCGTCACCACTTATCCGCAACTTGCGGCGCTAAACATCATGCATCTGGCGAGCCCATCCTCAGCCATCATGTCGGCTGTCATTTTTAACGCATTGATCATCGTTGCGTTGATTCCACTGGCGCTCAAGGGGGTTAAATATCGCGCTGTTGGCGCGGCCGCTTTGTTACGCCGCAATCTGTTGATCTATGGATTAGGCGGAATCATTGCGCCATTTATCGGTATCAAGTTGATCGATATGCTGCTGTCCGCTCTTAATTTAGTTTAGGAAATTTCAAATGAAAACCTCCCCTCTCGTTATTGCTAGCGCCCCTGGCCCGATGTTGCGCCCGGCGCTTGTTTTGTTCACGGCTTTGAGTCTCATTTGCGGCATTATTTACCCTGTTGTCGTCACCGGTATTGGCAAGGTCGCTTTTGCCGATAAGGCGGCAGGTAGTCTGATTATTCAGAATGGTAAAACAGTCGGATCACGACTGATTGGACAGGAGTTTTCTGCTCCCGAGTATTTCTGGGGACGCTTGTCCGCTACCAGCCCTATGCCCTACAACGCGACCTCATCTGGGGGTTCTAATTTTGGTCCCAGTAATCCAGCGCTGATTGAGGCGGTCAAAGGCCGCGTCGCTGCACTCAAGGCTGTGGATCCTACTAATACGCTCTCTATCCCGGTCGATCTGGTCACGGCATCTGGCAGCGGGCTTGATCCAGAAATGAGTACTGCCGCCGCGTATTATCAAGCCGCTCGCGTTGCGCGCGAGAGAAAACTGAGCATCGAAGTAGTACGCGGCATCATCGACGCCAAGCAACTGACCCGCAGTGTGGGATTTCTCGGCGAGCCACGCATTAATGTGCTGGATCTCAATCTCGCGCTGGATCAAAAGCATTAATGAGAAAAAATCGCCATTGCGTACTAATTGCGCGCAGTGGCTAATGTGGATGACACTTCAGCAGGCAAGATCAACATTCCTATTTTTAGGGCAGCATCGCTTGCGCTGACGTTACTTTGATTGGCAAGTCAGGCAACTTAATCCCAATAGGATTTTTCACCAATCTTGCTTGACGTAATCTGAATGTCGCGACGCTGTTTATGCAATGGTCTTGTATGAACGATTGCGGCGCCTAAGGTTTCTTTGTCATCGCGATCAGTGATCAGTAATTAGTACGCAATATTCACCGCCACCAGCGCCAATGCGCTATTTCACTTTTACCTTTAATGCGAATGAAATAATTCATGAAAAAAATTACTCTTGCAGTGGCAATCATCATTACCTGTAGTGCTTCGTTTTCGTACGCAGAAGATGCACCTGTGCCGGATAATGTTGTTAGCTATAACGCCAGTGTGGTGTCTGACTATCGGTTTCGTGGCATTTCACAAACCAGGCTTAAGCCAGCAGTACAAGGTGGTGCCGATTATGCGATAAATCCAACCGGCTTATATGTCGGGACATGGTTGTCGACGCTGAAATGGATCAAAGATGCGGGTGGAAGCGGCAATGTTGAGTGGGACGTTTATGCGGGTAAAAAAGGAAATTTTTCCCAGAACTGGACCTATGATTTGGGTGTATTAACCTACGTTTATCCATCCAATGACTTGCACCCGAACGCGAACACCACCGAAGTCTATGGTCAGGTGGGTTATGGTCCTATGTATCTCAAATATTCCCAAGCGGTTACTAATCTTTTCGGTTTTGCTAACAGCAAGAACAGTGATTACGTGGATGTAGGTGCCAACATTGATGTGACTAACGGCTATGTGGTCAATCTTCACGTTGGTCATCAAACCGTCAAAAATAATTCCGCTTCAAGCTATAACGACTGGAAGGTTGGCCTTACAAAAGACTTCGGTATATTGGCGGGTAGTGTGGCGCTGGTCGGGACCGATTCCAAAAGCTATGCCGGACCGGGTCCAGATTATAAGGATTTGGGAAAGACCGCGTTATTGTTGTCTGTGACCAAAACCTTTTGATGTTATGCAATTGATGACAAAATGCCTCTACAATCAAGGGAATGATTTCATTTAATTGCGTGGGCGGCCCCTCAATGCGTCATTGGAGGTGTGTGCTATTGGTTCATTGGTTGATTTGTTGCTGATTTTTTGTTGATTTACTCTCACTACTTATGTCATCCAATTATCCGAATAATAATGATCAACGGCCTGATCCAGACGCGTTGCTGGCCCGTATGCAATCCGAACAAATCCACGCAGCACGAGGCAAGCTACGTATCTACTTTGGTGCTTCGGCTGGCGTAGGAAAAACCTATGCAATGCTTTCCGCCGCCCACAAACTCCGCGCTGACGGGCGCGAAGTGTTGGCCGGAGTCATCGAAACCCACGGACGAATCGACACGGCAACTCAGTTAACCGGTTTAGAAGTACTTCCACTAAAACAGCTCACCTATCGCGATAAGCAATTACCGGAATTCGATCTGGATGCTGCGCTGGAGCGCAAGCCATCGCTGATATTAGTCGACGAACTGGCGCATTCCAACGCACCCGGCTCCCGACATCCCAAGCGCTGGCAGGATGTGGAAGAGTTATTGAGTGCGGGTATCGATGTCTTCACCACACTCAATGTCCAGCATCTTGAAAGTCTGAATGACGTAGTTGGCGGTATCACAGGCATTCGGGTGGCGGAGACGTTGCCGGACACCGTATTTGATGCCGCTGATGAAGTGGTACAAGTGGACGTCCCGGCCGATGAGTTGCTGGCCCGATTACGCAGTGGGAAAGTCTATAAATTGCCGCAAGCCGAGCGTGCATCACGCAATTTCTTTCGCAAGGGAAATTTAATTGCCTTGCGGGAGTTGGCATTGCGTCGCACTGCCGATCGTCTTCAAGGTGACGTACAGGCATATCGGGTGGAGAAGTCGATAGGCGCGGTGTGGCAGACTGATGCAGCTTTGCTAGCCTGCGTCGGTCCAACTATTAACGCCGAACACGTGATTCGCAGCACGGCACGACTTGCGACACAATTGAACACCGAGTGGCGAGCAGTGTATGTTGAGACACCACGCCTGCAGCGAATGTCGTCAGCGCGCCGAGAGGCGATTCTGGAGACGCTCAAGCTGGCACAAAGTCTGGGCGCGACCACCGCCGTTTTAGCAGGAAACGATGTCACTCAGGTGATTGCAGATTTTGCGCGGAATCACAATATTTCAAAAATCATCGTTGGACGGAGTCAGTATTACGGTCAATGGCGTTGGCGTTCACTTTGGCCTTTGCAGAGTAATTTTGCGATGCGAATTGCCGCTCAGGCCAAGGACATTGATCTTATTGAGATCGGTCAGCCATCGATCCGGGCGGTCACTAAACAATCATCTTCTGCTACTTCGGCAATCTCTCCATCGCTCCTGAAGCCGAAGCGGATGCTTGAAAAATCGCGCTCTTTGGGATACTACTGGGCGGTTGCGGTCACGATATTGGTTACCCTCCTGGCGACTCCGATTTTGCCGTATTTTGATTTGGCAAATATCGTCATGCTTTATTTACTGGCAGAGGTATTGATCGCGGTGCGTTTTGGGCGTGGTCCAGCTATAACGGTGGCGCTGTTGAGTATTGGCGCATTCGATTTCTTTTTTGTGCCGCCACGGTTTTCGTTTGCTGTCAGCGACTTTCAATATTTGATGACGTTTGCGGTCATGCTGGCAGTCGGTCTGATCATTACGCACCTGACTACCGGTCTACGATATCAAGCACGGGTTGCGTCTTATCGTGAAGCGCGTTCCCGGGCTTTGTTTGAATTTTCCCGCGAACTATCTGGCGCGTTGCAAACTGAGCAGATATTCGAAACCAGCCGAAAATTTTTACAACGTACATTTAACGCTCAGACACTTTTGCTAGTGCCCGATTTGCACGGACGATTACAAGTCACCGTGGCGGAAGATGGAACAAATACGGATCAAAGTCTTCACGACTCAGTTCATAAGTCCCTGGATATCGGAATCGCCCAATGGGCCTTCGATAATGCCAGGAATGCAGGTATCGGCACGGATACCTTGCCAGCCAGTAATTGTCTCTATTTGCCTCTAGTTGCACCAATGCGTACCCGTGGCGTATTGGCAATTCTTCCGCACAGCCGCCGTTGGTTACTCATCCCGGAGCAGCAGCAACAACTCTACACTTTTGGGGCGTTGGCTGCGATTGCTTTAGAGCGCGTGCATTATATTGAAGTAGCCCAGGACGCATTGATCAAGATGGAGTCGGAACGTTTGCGCAATTCATTATTGTCGGCGTTGTCGCACGATCTGCGAACGCCGTTGACCGCATTGATCGGTTTGTCGGAGTCCTTAGTTCTTTCCAGGCCGCCTTTGCAAAGTGCGCAGCAAGGTTTGGCGACCGCGTTGCATGACGAGACCTTGCGCATGAGCGCACTGGTGACCAATTTGCTGGATATGGCCCGCATACAAAGTGGTGAAGTGAAACTCAACTTGCAATGGCAGCCTTTCGAAGAAGTTGTTGGTAGTGCGTTGCGCGCCAGTACTTCACCGTTGGCCGCGCATCGGGTGGAGATCCGCGTCGCTCACAGCCTGCCGTTGGTTCGTTTCGATGCGGTACTGATTGAACGCGTATTGTGTAATTTATTAGAAAATTCTGCCAAATACTCGCCGCTTGAATCTGTTATTGTGTTGTCCGCAAAGGTGGCAGGGCGCTTCATGTCGGTCACCGTTTCGGATGACGGTCCAGGGCTTCCGACCGGTATGGAAGAGGCCATCTTCGACAAGTTCACGCGTGGTGAGCGCGAGTCGGCGAAGCCCGGCGTTGGATTAGGACTCGCAATTTGCCGTGCGATCGTCGAGGCGCATGGCGGCACTATTGGTGCAAAATCCAGTGCAGAACGCGGTGCCGAATTTACCTTTACTCTGCCGCTCGGCGTGCCACCTAGCATGCCGGATGTTGAAGAAGGTGATTTCAATCCGGTCGAACCATCTATATAAAAGGGCCATCATGAGCCAGCCACAACCCGTAGCGATTCTGGTCGAAGACGAACCACAAATCCGACGCTTCGTGCGTGCGGCGCTGGAGGACGAGGGTTGGCAAATCCATGAGGCCGACACTTTGCACCGAGGATTGATCGACACCGGCACGCGTAAGCCGAATTTGATTATTCTCGATTTGGGTTTGCCAGACGGTGATGGTATTGAATTCATTCTGGATGTCAGAAAATGGTCTAAAGTGCCGATCATCGTGTTATCCGCTCGCGTCAGTGAAAACGACAAGATTAAGGCGTTGGATGCTGGAGCGGATGACTACTTGAGCAAACCTTTTGGAGTCGGCGAGTTGCTGGCCCGGGTGCGGGCCACGTTACGTCGTCAGCATCAGCCTTTAGGGGATGCCGACGGATTGATCCGGTTTGGTGATGTAACGCTGGATCAACAGGCGCGACTGGTTACTAAAGCACAACAACAAGTGCATCTCACGCCAACTGAATATCGTTTATTGACGGTACTAGTGGCGAACGCTGGTCGGGTGGTGACCAATCCGCAGTTATTACGCGAAGTATGGGGACCGTCGCATTCCGAGAGCGGCCACTATTTGCGGATTTACATGGGCCATTTGCGCCAAAAGCTGGAAGACGATCCGGCCCAGCCAAAATATTTGCTGACGGAGACGGCAGTCGGCTACCGGATCATGTTATCCGTGTAAGTGTGGTTTGGTCGCTCTGCAAACCGGATTTTCAGCTAGGCAATTCTCTTGTGTTACTGATGTCTATAAGTCTCTCAATTTTTTTTGCATTTAGTAATTGTCATCGCCAACTGGCAACGTTAAATGGCGGTTTGACCGATGGAAGGCCTGATTGGTTAGAATAGCGTTTTTAATTCTTTTCTAAGAAGATTGCCATGGCCGCTATGACGCAAGACGAAATGAAGCAAGCTGTTGCTCGCGAAGCAATTAAATATGTCGTGGAACGCGACATTGTTGGTGTCGGTACTGGCTCCACTGCGAATTTTTTCATTGATGAACTGGCCAAGATCAAGCATTTGATCAAAGGTGCGGTCGCATCCTCTGAAGCGACAGCTGCCCGCCTGCGTAGTCATGATATTGAAGTATTTGATCTCAATCAGGTGTTGTCAATGCCGGTGTATATCGACGGTGCGGACGAAGTTAACGCGCAGGGCGCGATGATCAAGGGCGGTGGCGCGGCGCTGACGCGTGAGAAAATCGTAGCATCGGTTGCAGAAAAATTTATTTGTATCGCTGACGGCTCTAAACTCGTCAACGTATTGGGTAAATTTCCGCTGCCGGTGGAAGTGATTCCGATGGCGCAGGCGGTGGTAGCACGCAAGCTGGCAAAACTCGGCGGAGAACCGCGCTTGCGCTTCAAGGATGGTATTCCTCTCATCACCGACAACGGCTGCGTCATCATCGATATGCACGGCCTGAAGATCGTGGACCCGATTGCAATGGAAGCCCAGATCAACCAGATCACTGGCGTCGTATCGGTTGGCCTGTTTGCTAAACAAGGCGCAAACGTGTGTTTGCTGGGAACCCCGGAGGGCGTTAAAACGTTGACGTTTTAATGTGTCGATAAGTTGGGTCAGCCGCTGAATGCATTTACATTAGTTTAATTTCAGCCGCAATGAAAAAAGCCTGCAACTTCACAAGTTGCAGGCTTTTTTATCGATAAGAAGGTCAAATCTCTAGCGTCTCTACGTTAGGTCCTTGGCATACTTATTTAAGGCCTCGCCACATTCGGATTATTAATCTTGGTTTCATCGCGTGCAATCACGACACTTAATTGGGCAGGATCAATCCGACTATGGAACGCCTTATTGATCTGGTCGAGTGTCAATGCGCTGATTTTGTCTTCAAGTTGCTTACTCCATGCGTACGTTCGGTCTAGATCCAATAAGCGCACCCAGCCGGCACCGACTGCACCATCTTGCGCCCGGGCCTGAACGTTTTCTTGCAATATGCCGGATTTTGCGCGGGTCAGTTCGTCGGCAGTGAAGCCATCTTTACGAACGCGCGCCAACTCTTCCTTCACCCCTAGATCGACTTTGGAGAGATTTTGTGGAGCGGCGATCGCCTGAATGCTGAAGCTTGCAGCGCGGCTGATGGCGCTGATGCCGAGTGAAGAGCCGACGCTATAGGACAAACCATCTTTTTGGCGTATCCGGTCAGCTAGACGAGACTTCAGGCTGCCGCCTCCAAACAAGTAATTCGCCACCAACAGAGCAGGATAGTCAGGATCACTGTCGCGCATATCCAGATTCATGCGGGCAATATAGACGCCGTTTTCTTTATCTGGCGTATTGATGACCTCTGCAATCGGCGCGACATCAAAGTTTTTCCTTATCACGCGCTGGTATGGCGAGGCACTTTTCCAGTTGCCGAATTCGGCCTGAACCGTCTTGGAGATGGGTGTTGGGTCGAAATCCCCGACGATGGCGATTTCACTGTGTGACGCGCCATAAAATGCCTTGTGAAAAGCAATCACCTGTTCCAGAGTGACCGCTTTGATGTTTGCGATCTTCTCGTCAACGGTGGGTGCAGACAACCAGTCACCTTTTGGATATAAATTGAAATGTTGCGCCATTGCTTCTGCTGCGCGGCTATCGGGATTGTTGCGCGAAGCCTCAAGGCCAACGAGCACTTCCTTGCGCAAACGCTCAAATTCAAGGGGATCAAAACGCGGGTGCTGAAATACATCGGCAACCAGCGCCAGCGCGCCGGGAAGATCACTACGCGTTGTCTCAAATTGATAGAGGCTGCCGCTCACCTTAAGCTTGGAAAAAGCATCTGCTAATTGCTGACGGTTAAGTGTTGTGCTGCCGCGGCGCAGCATTGCACCGGTCATATCCGAGACAGCATTCTTATCGAATAGCGTTTTTTCATCACCCCAATTTAATTTTATGTGGACTGAAACGGTCTCGCCACGGGTTTTCTTCGGTAGCATCGCCAATTTCATATCGCCGAAAGTTTGATGCTGCGTACGTGCATCAATATTCGCCTGCGAAGGATCAAAAATTTCTCCGCTTGCCAGCCCTTGCTGCGGCTTGTAATCTTTTAGTATCTCGGCCAGCGCAGGTGCAGCCGGTACCTCGGCGCGCTGCGGTGGATCGTTTGGTTGAAAGATGCCGACAGTACGATTGTCGCGTTTAAAATATTTGGCCGCAACTTCTGCAACCTGTGCTGATGTGACTTGCTTAAGTTGGTCGCGCCCTAAAAAAAGCAAGCGCCAGTCACCCAGCGCAATGGCGCTCGACATGGCAACCCCAATTTGCTGTGGATCGTTCATCAAGTTTTCATAACCGTTGGCTGTGTTTCGTTTTATACGGTCCATTTCTTCAGCGGTTGGGGGCGTAGTTGAAAAACTTTCGATGGCGTCTACCAAGGCTGCGCGAACCGGTTCAATTGGCTCATTTTTTTTCACGACCGCAGCGATGACCAATAATCCCGGTGCATAACCGGTCATTTCATAATTGAATACCGATGTCGCCTTGCCTGTTTCGACCAAGGCTTTGTAAAGCCGCCCGTTTGGGGTGTCGGCCAGAATGCTCGCTGCGAAAGATATCGCGTTGCTGTCCGGGTGCAATTCGCTCGGTACTTTGTACGCCACGGCGACGATTTGTATGTCACCTTCACGCCGGATGACAAAGCTGCGCTCACCATCCTGCGTTGGTTCCACGGTCCAGAACTCAGGTAATTTACGGCTTGGTTTCGGCAGTTTTCCAAAGGCCTCGTTTACCCAGGTCAGCGCCTTTTCAGTGTCGAATTTTCCCGAAATGAGTAGTACCGCATTATCTGGCTGGTAATAGGTGCGATAGAACGCTTGCAGATTTTCGATCTTGACGTTCTCCACATCACTGCGGTTGCCGATAGTGGGTTTGCCATAACTATGCCAGTCAAAAGCGACGCCTTGCATGCGTTTAAACAAGACGCTGACTGGAGAGTTTTCCCCTTTCTCAAATTCATTACGAACAACGGTCATTTCACTATCGAGATCTTTTCGAGCGACAAAAGAATGCAGCATCCGATCCGCTTCAAGGTCGATGGCCCATTTCAGATTGTCATCGCTCGCTTGCGAAAATTCGTAGTAATTGGTGCGGTCAAGCGAAGTAGTGCCGTTGAAAGACATACCGCGTTGGCCGAAATCTTTTGGAATGGTCGGATGCGTTGGCGTGCCTTTGAACATCATGTGTTCCAGCAAATGCGCCATCCCGGTTTCACCATAATTTTCCTGACGCGAACCGACCAGATACGTCATATTGACGGTCACCGTTGGCTTGGTGGCATCTGGTAGCAACAACAATTTGAAGCCATTACTGAAACGGTATTCGGTGATGCCTTCGGCTGAGGGGCCTTTGGTGATGTTGGCGAATTGGGTGATCTTTGCATCACTGGTCGGCAATGTCTGTGCTTCTGCAAAATAGGGCGTTACAAGCAACATCACGGTGAGTGTTAGCGCGCCAGACGATGCACGCGTCAGCAATCCAGGAATACGTCTGAAGATGTTCGCGGTTGCAGTATCAGCGAATAATGTCGAATGATGAATTTGAGGGAATAAATGCATGACGTTTTCGATCAGTTAGAGGCGTGATGGACGGGAGACGGGACGACACGATTGGTGCATGTTGTTCGGTGAGCTGATGCGTGCTGGCGGTAGCGCTGAGACAAAAAAACTAAGCAACGTCAATGCCCAGCTATTACAACGAAATTCAACATCAATAAGCCGCTATCAATACATGGATTGATGACTGTATTCACATCGGGTGATGTTAATGCTACCACTTTCCGGGATCAAAAAACTGATCGGCCAAATGGTAGCGGGGAAGGGAGCGTCGTTACGAAACGAGTTTATTCTGTCGGTGGAACGTAACCGACGGCGGCATCTGCGCCGTTGCCGAAGAAATGATTTTCCATTTGTGTCGCAAGATATTTACGTGCACGAATGTCAGCCAGGTTCAGGCGATTTTCATTCACCAGCATCGTTTGATGCTTCAGCCATCCAGCCCATGCTTCTTTTGAAACGCTTTCAAAAATACGCTTGCCCAGTTCACCCGGATACGGTGGGAAATCCAATCCTTCAGCTTCTTTATCGAGTTTGATGCAATGAATAGTACGTGCCATGATTTTCCTTGTTTGTTACCTGTGAGTATCAGCGCCCACTCCGGCCTGAATGCCTGAGTGTGGCGATAAATGAGAGTCAGCGGTTAAAGTTGCTTACATTAAAGTTGTTTAATCAGTACCAATGATTTACGTTGCCAGTTATACATATGTTGACGATTTTTCGGTAAGTCGTCGACTGTCGCGCTGACAAAGCCGCGCCGCAAAAACCAATGTGAAGTTCGTGTAGTCAATACGAATAGTTTGGTCAGGCCAGCGGCGCGCGCTCGGCTTTCCATATGTTTCAGAATTTTCTCACCGTCGCCCTGCGCTTGCACTTCCGGATTAACCGTCAGACAAGCCATCTCTCCCATTTTTTCATCTGGGAAAGGGTACAACGCTGCGCAGCCAAACAGCACGCCATCATGGTCGATGACAGAGAAATAATGGATTTCGCGCTCAATCAGTTCGCGGCCGCGCTTGACCAGCGTGCCATCGGCTTCCAGTGGTTCGATCAATTTCAGGATACCGCCGACGTCCTCAATCGTTGCTTCACGCAAGCTTTCCAGATTCTCGTAAGTAATCATGGTGCCAATACCATCATGCGTAAATAATTCAAGCAACGCCGAACCATCAGTCGCAAACGGTACGATGTGCGCACGTGGCACGCCAGCGTTGCAGGATTTGATGGCGTGCTGCAAGTAGAAGGCTGAATCGGACGGCAGACAACCGCTTTCGAGCACTGCCTGCGCCTGATGAGACGATAGTTCTCGGATTTCAGTTCCTGCGGCGTCTTTCAGTAACGGCGTTTCGCTGATGAAGATCAATTTCTCGGCGCGCAGTGAAATGGCAGCGGCGACCGCAACATCTTCCATGGTCAGATTAAATGCTTCACCAGTCGGCGAAAAACCCAATGGCGAGAGCAGAACCAGATTACCCGCGCTCAAAATAGGGTGGATGGTTTCGTAGGCGATCTTACGCACCACGCCAGTCAATTGAAGGTCTGCACCATCAATCACGCCTAGTGGTCGCGCTGTCACAAAGTTGCCTGAAATAATCCTGATGGCGGCGTGCGCCATGGGGGTATTTGGCAAGCCCTGACTAAATGCCGCTTCGATATCGAGCCGTAATTCGCCCGCGGCTTCTTTTGCGCATTCCAATGCCGCGATGTCGGTGATCCGCAAGCCGTTAGAAAAGCGCGTTTCAACATTGCGTAGTGTCAATTGTTCTTCAACCTGCGGTCGTGAGCCATGCACAATCACAATTTTGATACCTAACGCGTGCAGTAACGACAGATCTTGTGCAAGCACGGGTAAGGCCCCAGCCATGACTAACTCGCCCGGAAAGGCGATCACAAAGGTCTTGCCGCGAAAGGCATGAATGTAGGGCGCGACAGAGCGCAGCCACTGGACGAATTCGGAGGTGTTTTCCATGGTGTGCATTATATACATACAGTGGCACTGAGCACACTTTGTCCCAGCAGGATTGATGTGAAAGTACGCCATCGGCGTTGGGCTTTCCTTGCCACCTCGGCGGCCCCGTACTATCGTACTGTCTTCGTCGGCCCGCCTTGCTGGGACAAGATTACGTCAATACTATAATTTTGCATTGGCATAAACCCGTCCTGTGACCTTGATTGCAATAGAAGTAACTCTTATGTTTCTGGTAATTTTAGCAATTAATGGTGTAATTCGACTGTTCTTAAGAATTTGCGATGATAGTTTCTGTGACCGTTAAAATCCTGTCGGCAAGTGAAGATGTGATCTCTTCTATATCATAGAGTTGTCCAGGAATAAGTTGTATAAATTGAAAGTAAAAAATGAACGCGGTCGATTATCAGGTATTAAATAGCGCGGTGAGTTGGTTGCGACAGGGCAAGCGCGTCACATTGGTGACGGTAGTGCGCAATTGGGGATCGGCACCGCGTCCACTTGGATCGCTGTTCGCCATCACTTCCGAAGGTGATTTTACCGGATCGGTATCGGGTGGCTGTGTCGAGGATGATTTAATGGCGCGTTTTGCCGCATCCTTTCCAGAAAAAATTGAAGTCGTGCGCTACGGCATTACTGCCGAACAGGTGCGCCGGTTCGGTTTGCCATGTGGTGGCACACTCGAACTAGTGGTCGAACCGCTTGTTAATGCAGCCGCACTGGAACCGTTGCTGGAGGCGGTTGCATCCCGACGGTTGGTGCAAAGGCGGCTTAATCTTATTAGTGGCGTGGCGGTCATCGAGCCAGCAACTGCCGACTTTACGGTGCGTTTTGGCGATAATGAATTGGTTCATGTGTTCGGTCCGCATTGGCGTTTACTGATTATTGGCGCCGGTCAGGTATCAGAATATCTGGCGCAAATGGCGCCAGCGCTAGATTTTTCGGTCTATTTAAATGATCCGCGTGAAGAGCAACGGCGCAACTGGCAAACCAATGAGCAGGCTAATGGAAACACACACATAATCTCAGCGGCTTCTGCCGTTGAATGGCTTGAAGGCATGCCGGATGACGCGGTGCATGCATTTGCACCAGATAAACGGACCGTGATCGTAGCGCTCAGTCATGATCCAAAGGTAGATGATATGGCATTGATGGAAGCGTTGAAAACCGATGCGTTTTACGTCGGAGCAATCGGTTCTATGGCCAGCACCATTGCGCGCAAGGCGCGTTTGCTGACGCTGGATGTGACACAGGAAGAAGTGGATCGCTTACACGCCCCAATCGGTCTGCCGATTTTTAGTCGTTCTCCAGCGGAAATCGCGGTCTCGGTACTAGCGGAGCTGGTCGCCTTGCGCAATTGCGATGTTGTGGCGAGGTCTGTGTCAAGTTGTGCGATTGGTGCGCCGCTCGAAGAAAAGGTTGTTTCTTCGTAACGAAGGCACGATTACCTGCGCCGTGGATTCTCTCGTTTGTGACCGCTTTTCGCGAAGCGGTTGCTGCGTAGGCGTGCTGCGCTCTGTATAATTCTTATCCCATGCCAGTATCAGAATCCAATAAACCAATGCGGCCCGCAGATTCACGCCGGCCGCCACGCTCTGAAGCCCCTCCGCGTCAGGAAAATTCATCACGTCCGGCGCAATCACCTGCACCAAGTTCGATATCCGGACCTGTTCCCGTCACTATCAGCGCTGATTCAAATCGACCCCGACGTTCTGAAGGTCGTTTGCCGCGGGAAGCAAGACCGCGAACCGCACCGGAACGCAATCCACTGCCGCCGATCATATTTCCAGAGGAATTGCCGGTATCGGGCAGACGCGCTGAAATTGCTGAAGCTTTGCTGGCTAACCAGGTCATTATTGTCTGCGGTGAAACCGGATCAGGGAAAACCACGCAGTTACCGAAGATATGTCTTGAATTAGGTCGTGGTCTCAATGGTTTGATTGGGCATACGCAGCCGCGCCGGATTGCTGCGTCGTCGACAGCTAAGCGGATTGCGCAGGAACTGGGATCGCCGTTGGGCGAGCACGTTGGTTTTAAAGTGCGTTTTAACGATACGTTGACCAAAGGTGCGTGGGTCAAGCTGATGACTGACGGGATATTGCTGGCCGAAACGCAGACCGATCCGATGTTGCGGCAATATGACACCATCATCATTGATGAGGCGCACGAGCGCAGTCTTAACATCGATTTTCTGCTCGGATACCTGAAGCAATTACTACCCAAACGGCCTGATCTGAAGTTGATCATTACTTCAGCGACGATTGATGCTGATCGTTTTGCGCGTCATTTTGGTCACGGTGATAAATTGGCACCCGTGATAGAAGTATCTGGACGCTTGTACGAAGTGGAGGTGCGTTACCGGCCGGTCGATAACGCGGATCGTAGCGGCGTTAATCCGTCGACTACAGCGGTAAGGCCGGGTGGTGCGTCAAGTGCGCCCAATGCAGCACACAACGCAGCTCCGAACGCAGCACAGCGCGACCGTGATCAACGCGATTTGATGGATGCGGTGGTTGATGCCGTTGATGAACTGGCGCGGGTTGGTTCTGGTGATGTGTTGGTATTTTTACCCGGCGAGCGGGAGATTCGCGACGCTGCCGAAGCATTACGCAAACATCATCCGCCGCATGTAGAGATTTTGCCGTTGTTTGCGCGTTTATCGGCGCAGGAACAAGAGCGGGTATTTAAGGTATCGAATGCCCGCCGCATTGTCCTCGCGACCAACGTAGCTGAAACCTCGCTCACTGTTCCCGGTATTCGTTACGTGGTCGATGCCGGTTTGGCACGTGTTAAACGTTATAGTTATCGCAATAAGGTTGAGCAATTACAGATTGAACCGATTGCCCAATCGGCGGCGAATCAGCGCGCAGGGCGTTGTGGTCGGGTGGCTGCGGGTGTGTGTATTCGTCTATACGAAGAACGCGACTATCTTCAACGTCCAAAATTTACCGAACCGGAAATCATGCGATCGTCGCTGGCTTCGGTGATTTTGCGGATGAAATCGTTGCATTTGACCGATGTTGAAACGTTTCCATTCATTGAGCCGCCGCCGGGACGCGCCATTGCCGACGGTTATCAATTGTTGCAGGAACTTGGCGCCGTTGATGACAATAATCAGTTGACCAAAACTGGGCGCGAATTGGCAAAATTACCGCTCGATCCACGCGTTGGCCGCATGATATTGGCATCGCTGGATAACGTTTGTCTATCCGAAATGCTGATCATTGCATCGGCAGTATCGGTCCAGGATCCGCGTGATCGACCGATGGATGCGCAAGCTGCCGCTGATCAGGCACATAAGAAATTCGCCGATGAAAAATCCGAATTCCAAAGCTATTTAAAAATCTGGAAATGGTTTGAAGAAGCCATCGAGCACAAGAAAACCAATCGCCAGTTGCAGGATAATTGTCGTGCTAACTTCCTGTCGCAATTACGATTGCGGGAATGGCGCGATGTTCACTCGCAACTGTTGACCATCGTGAGGGAACAAGGCTGGCGACTAAACGAAGCGCCAGCAACTTACGATAATTTGCACACGGCGTTGTTGACCGGGTTGTTGGGTAACGTTGGCTTTAAGGCTGACGACGATCCGCATTATCTGGGCGCACGCGGCATCAAGTTTCATATCTGGCCGGGATCTTCATTAACGAAAAAAGCCGGAAAGTGGGTGATGGCGTCGGAACTGGTCGATACCACGCGCTTGTATGCGCGTTGCGTTTCTCAGATTCAGCCGGAATGGCTGGAAAAAGTCGGCGCGCATTTACTGAAAAAATCCTACGGCGAACCGCGCTGGGAAAAGCGTGTGGCGCAGGTTTCTGCCTCAGAGCGCGCAACACTTTATGGGTTGGTGGTGTATAGCCAGCGGCGGATTAATTTCGGCCTGATCAATCCTAAAGAGGCGCGGGAGATTTTTATTCGTGATGCGCTGGTCGGCGGCGAATATGACACGCGTGCACCCTTTTTTGCCCACAACCAAAAACTGATCCGTGAGATCGAAAATCTGGAACATAAGTCGCGACGTCTGGATGTGCTGGTCGACGAAGAGCTGATTGCGGCGTTTTACGACAAGCTGATTCCGGTCGATATTTGTAATGGTATTACTTTTGAGAAATGGCTCAAGGATACGACGCATAAAAATCCGACCTTGCTCTATTTGAATCGCGACGATTTGATGCGTCATGAAGCGGCGGGTATCACGACGGATTTGTTTCCCAAGGTGATGCGGGTTGCCGGTATTGAGATGGGATTGTCGTATCACTTTGAGCCCGGCACACCGCGGGATGGCGTTACGCTGACCGTCCCGCTCTATGCATTAAATCAGGTGTACGTTGATCGGTGCGATTGGCTGGTAACCGGGATGCTGAAAGAGAAAGTGCATCTGCTGTTGAAATCGTTGCCCCAAAAAATACGTCGTAACTGCGTGCCGCTGCCTGACTATGCTGCCGGATTTTGTGAGCGGATTCAGGCGCGTAGTGCCTTCGGCCACGGCAATTTGCTGGACGCATTGATTGCTGACGTACGCGCTGAAACGACCGTCGCGGTGCGAATCTCCGACTTTAAGGTGGAGACTTTGCCAGCGCACCATACGATGAATTTCAAAGTCATCGACGAGCATGGCAGGCAACTTGATATGGGCCGTAATCTTGCTGCGCTTCAAGCTGAATTGGGCGGACAGGCGCGTGAGAGTTTTCAGAAGCTGGCGGAAAAGACCGGGGTTGTTTCAAGCGAAATAGCTGCCACACATGCCGGGCTTGTCACCCCTCCAGCGTCATCAAGCCACGCTGCGGCTTCGCAAGGTGCGACTAAAGTGGTGTCGGCAAACACGGGTGCACAGACTGGCACCAGCGTCGCTGCTTATAGCAATTTGACCAGTTGGAGTTTTGGAGAGTTGCCAGAACTACTGGAAATCCAGCAAGGCAAACAGACGCTGATTGGTTTTCCGGCGCTGGTTGATAAGATCACACATTGTGATCTGGAAGTCTTTGACGATCCGAACGAAGCGGTGCGCATCCATCGATTAGGTTTGCGCCGTTTATTTGCGCTTCAGTTAAAAGAACAACTGAAATTTCTTGAAAAAAATATTCCTGGAATGCAGCAAATGGGAATGCAGTTTATGGCTCTTGGATCGCATGAAGAATTGCGTGACCAGATTATTTCGGCCGGACTCGAGCGCGCCTGTCTCCAAGCGCCACTGCCTATGAATGCGGCACAATTCATGCAACGTAAGGACGAAGGCAAATCTCGTCTTGGTTTGCTATGCAACGAAATTGCACGATTAACCGCATTGATACTGGTTGAATATCACGGATTGCCGAAAAAGTTACAAGGCGTTAAAGCGCAAACGGCGGCAGTTGCAGATATTCAGGCGCAAATAATGGGTTTGGTGAACAAGCGTTTTATTGCTGAAAACGATTATGCGAATTTAACGCATTTTCCGCGCTATCTGAAGGCAATTAGTGTGCGTTTGGAGAAGTTGCGCGCTGAGCCTAGTCGCGATGCGCGTTCGCTAACTGAATGGTCGCAGGTCGCAACACCTTGGCAACGGGCGCAAAAAGAGCGGCAAGGGAAGGGCGTCGATCCAAAAATGCAGGAATTTCGCTGGATGCTGGAGGAGCTGCGCGTCTCGCTATTTGCGCAGGAACTAAAAACACCGATGCCGGTTTCAGTCAAACGGCTGCAAAAAGTATGGGAGACAATGCAGCGGTAAGCGCATTGGTAACTAAGCTGCAAGGCGCTGATGGACGGGATCAACGTCATTGTAATGACAGGGAAGTTGCCTGCGTGACGGTGGTACGTTGGGTGCCTCAACACTTTGTGGTCGAAGAGCGCCGTTGATTCGCGTAAAATTGCGCAAACATATTTTATCTATTTCGCTATTTTCATTACTGAAATTGTCGATTAATCAGTTTAATCTTGGTACGTTAGGCTAACGTCTGGCATCTCCGTACATTGTGGTAATTTTGTGGCGGCATTGCTGCCCTACGACTGAAAAAGATTAATAATTGCTCCACCATTTCTGGTTTGAAGTTGCACTACCTTTACAAAGAAGAGAACACTATGGCTATCAAATCCGATAAATGGATCCGTCGCATGGCGCAGGAAACCGGCATGATCGAGCCGTTCTCGCCCACGCAGGTGCGTGAAGAAAATGGTAATAAAATCGTCTCATACGGCACTTCGTCCTACGGCTACGATATTCGTTGCGCCAATGAATTCAAGATTTTTACCAATATCAATTCGACCATTGTAGACCCGAAGAATTTCGATGAAAAATCATTTGTCGATTTCGTCGGTGACGTTTGTATCATTCCACCAAATTCGTTTGCGTTGGCGCGTACCATCGAATATTTTCGTATTCCACGGAGCGTCCTGACGATCTGTTTAGGCAAGTCGACTTACGCCCGTTGCGGCATCATTGTCAATGTGACGCCATTCGAGCCAGAGTGGGAAGGTTACGTGACACTGGAATTTTCCAATACGACGCCATTGCCAGCAAAAATTTATGCAGGCGAAGGTTGTGCACAGGTCTTGTTCTTTGAGAGCGATGAAGTGTGCGAAACGTCTTACAAGGATCGCGGCGGCAAATATCAGGGCCAGCAAGGCGTCACATTACCTAAAGCTTAACCTGCATAGGTTGTTTGCGTTGATTACCGCGCTGCTGACTAAGTTGATGACTAAGTTGATGACTGTGCGATAGGTTGGCGCATTCAGAATGGAATAAGCCATTGATGGCCATATCACATTTGATATGGCCATTTTTTTGGCTATTTTTTATTTGCTATTGGTTTGTAGCTTCGATGCGAACGCAGTCGACAAAGTAATCCCGCTTGCCATTCACTTCACGCTTCACCAGGCCATGCACGTCTGTTTCAAATCCCGGAAATTTTTCATTGAAATTCCGTGCAAATTTTAAGTAGTCAACAATAGTCTTATTGAAACGTTCGCCAGGAATCAGCAACGGAATGCCGGGCGGATAGGGCGTCAATAGGATCGATGTCACGCGGCCTTCGAGCTGGTCAATTGGTACGCGATCTATTTCACGATGCGCCATCTTGGCGAAAGCGTCGGATGGTTTCATGGCCGGTTGCATCGCTGAAAGATACATTTCAGTGGTCAGACGCGCGATATCATAGGCTTTGTAGGTCTCATGAATTTGCTGGCACAAGTCGCGTAGACCAAGACGTTCGTAGCGAGAGTTTTTACCGTTATTAGCGCGAGCGAATTCCGGCAGAATACGCCAGATGGGCTGGTTCTTATCGTAATCGTCTTTAAATTGCTGCAATGCTGTCAGCAACGTGTTCCAGCGGCCTTTGGTAATGCCGATAGTGAACATGATAAAGAATGAATACAAACCACATTTTTCAACGATAACCCCATGCTCGGCCAAATACTTGGTCACAATCGAAGCCGGTATTCCGCTATCACCAAATTGACCGTCAAGTGACAACCCTGGCGTAACGATGGTTGCCTTAATCGGATCGAGCATATTGAAGTTGGGTGCCAGATTGCCGAAGCCATGCCAATCGTCTTCAGCCTTGATTACCCAGTCTTCTCGTGAGCCGATACCATCCTCTGAGAACGAGTTTGGTCCCCACACCTGAAACCACCAATCCGCGCCCCATTCGAGATCGATTTTTTTCATGGCGCGGCGGAAATCGAGCGCCTCAAGAATACTTTCTTCGACCAGCGCAGTACCGCCCGGCGCTTCCATCATCGCCGCTGCGACGTCGCAGGACGCAATGATGGAATATTGTGGCGAGGTGGACGTGTGCATCAGATACGCCTCATTAAAAGCGTCCTGATCGAGTTGCACGGTTTCCGATTCACGCACCAGCACTTGCGATGCCTGCGATAGACCCGCTAGCAATTTGTGGGTTGATTGCGTTGAAAAAATCATTGATTTCTTTGCACGCGGGCGATCTTTGCCGATCGCGTGCATGTCTTTGTAGAAATCATGGAAAGTGGCGTGCGGTAACCATGCTTCATCAAAATGCAAAGTATCGATCTCGCCATCGAGCATGTTTTGCAGCGTCTCAACGTTATAAATAACACCATCGTAAGTCGATTGCGTAATCGTGAGGATACGTGGCTTTTTATTCAATGCTTCCCGGGCAAACGGATTGGCTTCGATCTTTTTCCGAATGCTTTCCATCGTAAATTCTTCTAGCGGAATCGGACCGATAATACCCAGGTGATTACGGGTCGGCATCAGGAAGACCGGGATTGCGCCGGTCATAATGATCGAGTGCAAAATCGACTTGTGACAATTGCGATCCACGACGACGATATCGCCGGGCGCAACGGTTGAATGCCACACCATCTTGTTTGAGGTGGACGTTCCGTTGGTAACGAAGTAACAATGATCGGCGTTGTAAATGCGTGCTGCGTTGCGCTCGGATTCAGCGATTGGGCCCGTATGATCAAGCAACTGACCGAGTTCTTCGACGGCGTTACAAACGTCGGCACGCAACATGTTTTCACCAAAAAATTGATGAAACATCTGGCCAATCGGTGATTTTAAAAAGGCGACGCCGCCAGAATGGCCGGGACAGTGCCAAGAGTAAGAGCCATCTTGGGCGTAGTGTACCAACGCACGAAAGAAGGGCGGCGAGAGGCCGTCCAGATAGGATTTGGCTTCGCGAATAATATGCCGGGCGACAAACTCAGGCGTGTCTTCAAACATATGAATAAAGCCGTGCAGTTCACGCAGAATGTCATTTGGTATATGACGTGAAGTGCGGGTTTCGCCGTATAAATAGATCGGGATGTCGGCATTCTTGTAGCGGATTTCTTCGACAAAGGCGCGTAACGATTTCAGCGCGTGATCGGTCTCTTCGAATGAACCTGCCCCGAACTCCTCATCGTCGATCGAGAGAATAAAGGCGGACGCTCGCGATTGTTGCTGGGCGAATTGCGACAGGTCGCCATAACTGGTGACACCCAAAACTTCCATGCCTTCTTTTTCCATCGCGTCGGCGAGGGCCCGGATACCGAGACCGGAGGTATTTTCTGAGCGGAAATCTTCATCGATGATGACGATAGGGAAGCGGAATTTCATGCGGTCTCCAAGAGACGGGTGTGGATAACAGGAACAGCGAACGCGGTTCCCGGTTGGGCCGCTGGTTCGCTGATCAATGACTTGCGTCGCTCGCTGCTCTTAAGGTAGAGGGCAACTTTGCGGCACTAAAAAGGTGAAAGTCGAATTTTCGCAGATATGTGCAAAATTGGGGTGAAATGTACCAAAACACTAGCAAAAAAATCAGCCCGCAACGTTGTCCTAAAAATAGGGTGCAATAAGATGACTTAACACAATGACTTAATACAATGATTTAATAATATGGCATTAAAAGTATGATCAAAAAATTCGACCCATTACAGCTGTTCTTAAGCGTTAAACGATTGTCGTCTTTGATATTCTACAAAGGCGTAGTCGAAATTGTTGGCTGCGGAGTGATGTGAGAGACGTGACGTTTCTTGCCATTGTTGCGGATCTAATGCCGGAAAGAAGGCGTCGCAGTCAAAGCGTTTGCTGATTTCAGTCACGATTAAACGGTCACAAAGGCGTTGCGCAGCAGCGTAGATTTCGGCACCGCCGATGACGAAGGCTTCCCCAGCAGCATCGGCATCATTAACACTTGAATTCGCTAGCGCGGCGGCGGCTTCGAGAGAGTTCACGGTTTCCACGCCTTCGTGTTGCCATTCTGGATTACGGGTAATGACGATATTGCGCCTATTTGGCAGAGGCCGCCCAATGGATTCAAATGTTTTACGACCCATAATAATCGTGTGACCCGACGTGGTGCGTTTGAAGTGCGCCAAATCCTCCGGTAAATGCCATGGAAGGGTATTGCGAATGCCGATGCCATTTTTGGCATCAGTGGCGACAATGATAGTGAGAATAAAAGGCATGGCGGGCGCAGGTTTGGTCAATGGAGGGACTTTTTAAAATGTGCGGTAAATTTTGTTGCTTTATCGAACTGATCAGGTGGTGACGGAGGTTTGATACGTTGGCGTCATTGGCGTCAATGATTACATTTGATCGCTTCAAGCATATAAATTTAGCTCTCAACACTTCGCTATAGTGGGACAGTATGATGACATACGCGTGAATTGCTGCGATTTTACTATAAACATCCAGAGGAACTTTGGTGGCTTACGCTGATCATAACTCGGTATGTAAATTTGCTTATTAACAAGAAAGAAGCTGGGTTAATGCGTATTGTCCCTTAGCATTGATCGCTTTTATGTAATGTTAATTCGTGTCAATTAGCAGGTATTTTTGTTTGATTTAATGTAAATTTGGCAAATAATTCTGTATTAAAGCATCCAAAGATGCTTCTTTGCGAAAATAAATAAACAATCCAACGCTGTAAGCTAATATCTATTGATAGTGGCAATCAGCTAACGAGCGGTGATTTCGCAAATCAAAGCAGTGCCAAATGGGAATCCAATGTTTTTAAAATATTTTTCTTCGGTGAAGTCATTTATTTCGACACCAACGCGCGTCATGTTGGCGCCAGCACTAATCATTATGGGATGCCTACTTCCTATTCAGTATGCTTCAGCGTTTAATTTTAACGACGTTGCGCAACGGGCTAAAGCGTTATCAGCTAAGGCTTATGTTAAGCCTGTCCCGGATATACCAAAAGAGGTTGATGATTTAACCCTGGAGCAGTATCGAGACATTCGGTTCAAGTCTGAAAAATCACCGTGGGCTAGTGCTAAGTTGCCATTTGATTTAGCTTTTTTTCATGAGGGCCACCTGTTTAACCAGCCGGTCAAAATGAATGAGATCCTCGGTAAAAACGTACGTGAGATTCGCTTTGATCCCAACAATTTTACCTATGGCGCAAATAAAATAGATCCAAGTAAATTGCGCGGGCTTGGGTTTGCTGGCTTCCGTGTTCATTACCCGCTTAATAACACCAGTTATAAAGATGAAGTGTTGTCGTTCTTGGGCGCAAGCTATTTCCGTGCTATCGGCAAGGATCAGCGCTATGGATTATCGGCGCGCGGATTGGCGGTTGACACTGCGTTGAACTCGGGCGAAGAATTTCCGCAGTTTGTAGAATTTTGGATTGAACGGCCAAAAGCCGGTGATAAACAACTGACGATCTACGCATTGCTTAATTCGCGTCGGGTGACTGGCGCATATAGCTTTATTCTGAAGCCCGGAGTTGATACGGCGATTGAGGTCAAAGCGCAACTTTATTTGCGCGAAAACGTGAGCAAATTAGGCATTGCACCGCTTACAAGTATGTTTTTATATGGCAAAAATCAACGGTCACCTGTTGAAGATTATCGGCCAGAAGTGCATGATTCAGATGGGTTATTGGTAGCGTCTGGCACTGGCGAGTGGATTTGGCGACCATTGGTTAATCCTAAACGTTTGCTGGTCACGTCTTACACCTTGAGTAATCCGATTGGTTTTGGGTTGATGCAGCGCGAGCGTAACTTTGCCGCGTATCAAGATCTTAGCTCGCGCTACGAAAAAGGGCCGAGTGCCTGGGTTCAGCCCAAAGGAAAGTGGGGCTCTGGGAGAGTCGAGTTAGTGCAGATCCCGACACCGGATGAAACAAATGACAATATTGTTGCTTATTGGGTACCTGATACCCCGCCAAAAGTGGGCCAACCTTTCAACATTGAGTACACACTTTTATGGCAAAAAGACGCTGAGAAGAGTTCACCTTTATCATGGGTAACGCAAACGCGACGCGGCAATGGGTTTCAGGCTAAGCCTGATGACAGTATCGGTTTGTTAGTAGATTTTGAGGGTCCGGCCTTTAAGAAGCTGCCTGAAAACACAAAATTGGATGCGGTTGTCAGTGTTGATGATAACGGCAAACTATTGAGCAGCGAAGCGGTCAAAAATGAAGCTACCGGCGGGTGGCGCATCAATATCAAGTTGCGCCGGAACGAAGAAAATAAACCGGTCGAGATACGTGCTTTCTTGCGTAACGCCAATACAACCTTATCTGAAACGTGGAGTTACATATTACCGCCCAACTAGCGCTCAAGCCAGTATCGCAGGTGATTGACGAACATTCGCCTAGCGATTCCTATCTCCAGCGCCTTCCTCTGTCGCCGCGGCAGCGTAAGCTGTTGTCCGAGCGAATGCATTTTAGTCCGTCAGCGACATCGACCGAAGAAATGGCCGCGTTGCACCTGGCGCTGGCCGAGATTGACGATGCCAGCAGTGTTTCTAATGCAACTAATCCGGCATATGCATCAATCGCCAATCGTTTGCAGTTGGCGTATGGAGTTCCGCAGGACGTTGATAGCCTGTCTGACAGCGTATCGGGTACGGTTTTAAACAATCCATCTGACAATGTATCAAACTATAACGGCTCGTCCGGGGAAGACAATCGTGATTCTACGGGCTTGACACCGGAGATCGTTACTGATGCAAGTGGCAGAACACGGATAACAATTGCGCTGCCATTGAAGCGGACGCCGATCGTTGCTCGTCCTTGGGGGACGTTGAATCCTATCGTGCGCTGGATCGAAAACGCTAATCGCGCCTTTGATCGCCGCCCGAGCTTGAAATCCAGAAGGCGTGCGACGGCGCAGGAAACCGCGCAACAAACTAGTGTTGAACACCCCGTCCTGAAAGAGAAAACGCACGATCCACGTGGGATCTGGCGACACAATGGAAATCTGCGCCGCCTCGTGTTAGTCATGTTGATGTTGGCACAGACGGTGGTTGCCACCTATTTCATGAGTACGGTGCTGCCGTACCATGGCACTAAACCATTGGAGATGCTGACTCTCGTCCTGTTTGCGATTCTGTTTTGCTGGGTTTCGGCGGGATTCTGGACTGCGATGGCAGGTTTTCTGGTTTTGATGCGCGGGACCGATCGCTACGTTATTTCGCGGGAAGATGCGGCGCCTGGGCCGATTGCTGGCAATGTGAGAACGGCGATTGTCATGCCGATCTGTAATGAGGACGTCAATCGCGTATTTGCTGGGTTGCGTGCGACGTATGAGTCGGTATTGCAAAGTGGTGAGTTGGATCGTTTCGATTTCTTTGTACTAAGCGATAGCGGTGATCCCGATATCTGCACTGCAGAACTGGATGCATGGGTAACTTTATGTCGCACGCTCGGGGGATTTGGTCGTATTTTTTATCGACACCGTCGCCGTCGGGTTAAGCGCAAGAGTGGCAATATCGACGATTTCTGCCGCCGTTGGGGTGCGAATTATGATTACATGATTGTGCTGGACGCCGATAGTGTCATGAGCGGCACCTGTCTGACGACACTCGTGCGTTTGATGGAAGCAAATTCAAGCGCTGGTATTATTCAGACCGCGCCGCGTGCCGCTGGCCGCGATACTTTGTATGCGCGGATTCAACAGTTTTCTACACGCGTATATGGGCCGTTGTTCACCGCAGGTTTGCATTACTGGCAATTGGGCGAGTCGCACTATTGGGGCCACAACGCGATTATCCGGTTGACGCCTTTCATGAAGTATTGCGCTCTCGCACCGCTGCCTGGCGAAGGATCGTTGGCCGGTGAAATTCTGTCACATGACTTTGTCGAAGCGGCATTGATGCGACGCGCTGGTTGGGGCGTCTGGATTGCTTATGATCTGGCTGGTAGTTTTGAGGAAATGCCGCCAAATCTATTGGATGAACTTAAGCGCGATCGCCGTTGGTGTCAGGGAAATCTGATGAATTTCCGATTATTTCTGGCGCGCGGCATGCATGGTGTTCATCGTGCAGTATTTGTTACCGGTGTGATGGCGTACATTTCGGCACCACTTTGGTTCGGATTTTTAGTATTGTCGACGGCGTTGCTTGCCATGCATACGTTGATTGCACCTGAATATTTTGTGACCCCGGGTCAACTATTTCCCGTGTGGCCGGAATGGCATCCTGAGAAGGCGTTAACTTTATTTAGCGCAACAGCGACGCTGTTATTTCTTCCTAAAATCTTGAGCGTCATTTTGATTTGGGCTAAAGGCGCACGTGAGTTTGGCGGTGTTGTCCGGCTAACGATGGGCATGATCATTGAATTGTTGTTTTCTATGATGCTGGCCCCGGTCAGGATGTTATTCCACACGCGCTTTGTGGTCGGTGCTTTTCTTGGATGGGCGATTAGCTGGAAGTCACCGCCTCGCGAAGATACGGAAACCACTTGGGGCGAGGCAGTTCGGCGACACGGCTGGCACACGGCGCTGGGGATAGCGTGGGGCGCAGGTGTATTCTTTTTGGAACCATCATTTTTGTGGTGGTTATTGCCGATTGTCGGCTCTCTGGTGCTTTCGATTCCATTATCAGTATTTTCAAGCCGAGTTTCATTGGGGCGCAGTTTCCGCCACGCTGGGTTATTTGTGATTCCGGAAGAGGTCGATTTACCACCCGAACTTGCCGCGACTACGGCATATAACGAGGCAAGCAGACGCTTGGCTGGTTTTACTGAAGCAGTGGTTGATCCAATTATTAACGCATTGGTCTGTGCTTCGGTCACGGCGCGGCCAAATATTCCTGCCGCTAGTGTCGCAGCGCATGCCGCGTTAATCAAAGCAGCATTGATCCATGGACCCGATAGTTTATCCTCTGGCCAAAAAAGTGCTGTACTGGATAATCCATTGATGTTGTCGCAATTGCATTTGGACGTATGGAGTGCACCAGAGGCCAATCGCTTGTGGATGGGATTGACCGAAAGAAACGTTGCCTCTTCCTAGTGAGCGTCTTTGCGTTTCTATTGCAATCAGATTACTCAACCTGATTATTTGTGTTTGAGCATGGCATCTTAAAAGAATATGCATCCTTTTAAGATGCCCTGATAGGCATTCAAAATGCAGAGGTACAGTGCCGGTTCGGGTGACGGAGTCTTTAAATTAACGTCTGATTAAGCGTTTTATGAAGCGCCTGATTAAGCGCTCAGGACAATAAAATTCAGTCACTAAAGTGACTTCGGTATTAATAGCGAATGGGCCTGACTCCCCTAAATGTTAGTGCGTTTCGTAACAACTGTTACCATTCTGTTTTGGCGCACGACGGAGTATTTTGGTTATTCCGTCTAAAATACGGGTTGTATTTCAAATACGCGGATTGTGTTTTTTCGTCATGTTTGTCAAAAAATTAATCTACGTCACACCCTTAGTTATGTATTTATTATTCGCCCGACGCAGACCTTTGGTCAACGCTTGGGCTATTTGTGATTCTAGCCAGCTATTTTTTTGTTTATTTTGACGTGCTACCAATGACTGTTGATCAGACCAAAGCTTTACCTATTGCCTCTCGTTTTTCTTCTCGGCTATTTCGTCGCAGCAGTCTTGCTGTCGGATTGTCGCTCGTAGTCGTGCTTAGCGCAGGGGTTGTAATTGCGCAAGTGTTGCAACAGCCGAAGCCGGTATCGGCCATCAATCCTGAGATGGGACCGCCAGCGCCAATCAAGTTCGATACGGTGACTATTCAGCGCGGGGATATTCAACAGACGGTTGAGGCGGGCGGAAAGCTCCAACTTTACAAATACGCTGATGCCAACGCGCAGGTAACCGGACAAATCAAGGATGTGCTGGTTGCCGTCGGCGATACGGTGCAGATCGGCAAGATGGTTGTTGAAATTACACCAACTTTACAGCCCGCCAAAGTCGAAACCAATCGTGCTCAAATGGCGCGGTTACAGGCTGAACTGGCAGACCAGCGCGCGCAGATGGATTTTGCTGAATTGCAGTTTAAACGCCAAACGCAACTCAAAGCGCAAAACGCCACGCGTGAAGAATCTTTTGAGTCCAGCCGCATGAGTATGTCCTCTGCGAGCGCCCGCGTGGATGCTATTAATGCACAGATTCGCCAGGTTGAGGCCACACTTAAATTCGACGAGGAGAGTCGTCAGCACACGCAGGTATTGGCGCCTATTTCGGGAACGGTAGTTGCTCTGAATGCCCGCGCAGGACAATCGGTTGGTGCACCGCTGCCGGTTGTTCCACTGATGCGTATTGCCGATTTGTCAAAAATGACTGTTCAGGCGCGTGTTGCCGAAATTGATGTTACGCGTTTGCGGCGCGGCATGACGGCGAACTTTACGACGCCGGGTTATCCGGGAAAACAATGGTCAGGCAAGTTACGTCAGGTAATTCCTGTACCCGCAGATGGATCGGGCGAGCAAGGTAAGCAGACTTTTTATAACGTGTTATTTGAAGTCGATAACCCTGATCAGGAATTAATGAGCGGTATGAGTACGGAGGTTGAGTTCATCGTGGCACAAGCTAAGGATGCTGTCTTACTGCCAATAAAGCTATTGGCTAAACCTGATAGCGATGGCATTTATAGCGCTAATGTCTTGGATAGCAATCAACAACTCAGTGTGCGGAAGCTAAAAATTGGCATACGAAATCAGCAACAAGTACAAGTTTTATCCGGTTTAGCAGCCGGCGAACAGTTGCTAGTTGGACCTGTTCCTGCTGTACTGCTTAAGCCTAAACCGGTGAGTCCGCCAGTTACGCCCGCCGCGGCTGCAACTCCCGCAACTACAAGCGATGCGACCAATTCGTCGAATGCAAACAAGTCGGTGACTCCCGCGGCAGCATCATTTTCGACACTGATTCCACAGCCTAAAAATGTTATTTCGCCAAGTAATCCGTCAAATGGTGCAAGCGTTACATCGGTAACGCGTTAATGGAGCCGGACATGCGCCTTTCTCGATTGTTTCACTTGACATTTTTATCCCCTCCGTCCCTGTCCACATTAATGTTAGGTTTGCTGTGCGCCGTTTTAGCTGGCTGTGCGCACAATATCCCTATATCGGAGCCGCCTCCGGCAGTAGAGATGCCGGCAGGTTGGACATTAAGTGGAAAGGCGAGCAACCAGGAGTGGCCCGATAATGACTGGTGGAAGCGTTTTGGCAGCGCTGAGCTAACGCAATTAGTCGATGAGGGCCAGCATAGCAATCTCGAGATTGCAGCGGCCCTTGCGCGCGTGCGACAGGCGGAAGCACAAGCACGCATTGCGGGTGCACCGTTATTACCCACTGCTGAATTTTCTGCCGGTGGTAATCGCGATCTGCCCCTAGGAAATAACGGAAGCGCGAATACTTCGGCAAGCGGACTGTTGCAGGTCAGTTACGAAATTGATTTTTGGGGAAAGAATAAGGCCAGTCTGGCGTCTGCGGAAGCCTCGTTAAAAGCGAATCGTTATGATCGTCAAACTGTCGCTTTGACCGTCACAAGTGGCATCGTTTCCACGTATTTGCAGGTACTGTCATTGCATGACCGAATCAATATCGCGCGTGAGAATGTGGCGAACGCTCAAAGAGTGCTCGTGCTTGTCGAGGCGCAAAGTAGCGCCGGAGCCGCATCACCACTGGATCTCGCCCGTCAGCGCTCGGCAGTCGCCGGACAAAAGGCTTCGCTTCCAGATTTAATGCAGCAAGAACGTGAGGCGCAGTCTGCGCTGGCGATTTTGTTAGGTCGGTCATCCCAAACCTTCAAAGTGGCAGATCACGGACTTGACACCATAGGGCTGCCCGATGTGACGCCTGGACTGCCTTCGGAGTTGCTCTCAAGGCGACCGGATATTCGGCGCGCCGAGGCACAACTTGCGGCGGCCAATGCGAACGTCGCGGTGGCACGTGCTGCTTTGTTTCCGAGTATTCGCCTGACCGGATCGACGGGCGCACAGAGTAGTGCGTTGTTATCATTATTTAATGGCCCCAACTTGCTCGCCAACGTGGGAACATCCTTGGTAGCACCGATTTTTGATGCTGGCCTATTGAAAAATCAACGGGATTTGGCAATCGCACAAAAGCAGGAGTTGGTGCAGGTTTATCGGTCAACAGTTATTGCGGCGCTGTCGGAAGTAGATACCGTGCTGGGTCAGATCAGAAGTCTGGACGAGCAACGTTCATTGAAAACGACCGAAATGGAACAAGCCCGTTTTGCGTTTAATTTGTCGGAGATTCGCTATCGGGTTGGTGCTGAAGATTTGATGACCGTGCTGGATACGCAACGGGCTTTATCAGACGTGCAGAACGAATTAGGCGCATTGAAATTGAAGCGATTACAAGCCACCGTCTCGCTGTATAAGGCGCTTGGTGGCGGCTGGCAGGACGATGCAAGTCACAAGAAAACGCCGACTACCGCCGGTGCTGGCGCTTAAAATAATTGGAACGTGGTTAATATTTTGTCGGTGGAAAATAAACATAAGCCGACGATTTTGATGGCTAGTGATAGCAAATTTTGATCAACGCCGCAGCGAGATTTTTTTTGTCTTTTCCCAGGCTTTAAAAATTAAGCATAGGTAATTCCTGCTGCCTGATTGTTTGCGGATGAGCGATGCGACAAAATCAGTCTGCCACCGCAAGCCGTCACACTCGCACGGCATGGTCGGCAGCGATTTTAGACGGCCATCGGGGCAGTCAGTGGTGCATGATGTTGATAGCTATCAAGCGAAAAGTCACCAGGTTCGATTTTTTCTAGCCATTCCGGTTCGTATTTTCCTGTTTTTGCAAAATCAGGAATGCGATCCGATATCACCAGATTCGGGGCTGGATGGGGCGCACGTTGGAGTTGCTCATTCAGCATGCTCAAATGGTTCTCATAAATATGCGCATCGCCTATGAAGTAGGTGAACCACTTCGGCGTATAGCCAGTGAGCCGTGCGACTAGATGCAATAATGCAGCACCTTCAGCGAGATTAAATGGCGTACCTAAACCGATGTCATTACTTCGTATGTAGAGGCAAAGCGATATTTCTTTAGTCGCGGCATTGGGCAAAAATTGGTATAAAAGATGACACGCCGGAAGTGCAATGGCATCCAGATCGGCACAATTCCAACCGTGAAATAAAATACGCCGACTACCTGGATTTTCCATAATTGTGTCCAGACAATCGCGAAGCTGGTCAATCGCTTTGTATAAAAGAACTTTTTCTTTCCCGTCCTCTTGTAAAGAGGAAATCAGCCGAAATCCTCTTTGCTGGGCATCTGCGATCTGGCTAACCTCGGTTTTTTCCAATAGTTTATAGGCGGGCCAGGCGCGCCATTGGACACCGTATACAGGGCCTAGGTCGTCTTCCCCTAGTCGATACGGATTTGCACGCCACGCAGCATTTTCGTTTGCGTTTTGATCCCATACCTTGCATCCCAATGCGCGAAATTCGGCGGCATTACGAGATGCTCTTAAAAATCCGACTAGTTCACCAACGACGGACTTAAAAGCCAACCTTTTGGTAGTGACAGCCGGAAATCCCTCTTTTTGAAGGTCGAAGCGCATCATCGCACCCGGCATGCTGATGGTTCTTATTCCTGTACGATTTTCTTGCCAGCTTCCATTGTCCAGAACCATTCGTACAAGGTCGAGGTATTGCTTCATTGAATTTTTTCTCCGGCTTGCTGCGCGGCGAGAAGTGCCATGCAGCCTATATTGTTGAGGCCTCTAAGTATAGCGACTCATGCAGTATTCGGCGCGTTTTCCATGCGTTGTTTTGATTTACGGGCGATTCTGTCGATACGAAACTTTAATCTTTCAGAGCAAAAATTTGCTGCTGCTTTAACATAACAGCTTGCATGTGCACGTAGAACGCTTAACATGTTGTGATGGGTTTTAATCCGAGCAGTTTGTGAGAATAAAAATTGAAAGCAACTGCACAAAATTTTGAGACTGTTACAAATGATTAAATCTAAACGTGAACTTTTTAGGATTTATCTGTATCTCAAGCAAGTGTCTTTTGTCCCAATACATTTTTGCGGTACGCTTTAAAGTTGACTCTTGGTAATGTGTCAATCTAATGCAATCCAAATAACGTAATACGCATTACGGCGAAACTTACGACGAAAAACACTCGCTCGGCTTCGGCTTGTTCAGCGCCGGGTAACGGGGCAGCCAAGTTTAATTATTTTTATCCGTATGTCACTGCATGTTCCAGGCACACAGTGCGTACTATCATCATCAGGAGATTTCATGCTTCGTTCAGAAACGCTTTTTGGTAAGCGCGAAACACCGACACCAACTTCCCCTCTCAGCGCAACTAACAATTTGTCGCCGAATAGCCCGTCTAGTTTTCCAAAAGCGGGTAACCAAGTTGGCTCACCAGGCAATTCCATGCTGTCCTCACAACATTCGAACGCTTCCAGCACGAGTGAAGGCGGCAGTAAATTGATTGTGGGCCCAAATATAAAGCTCAAAGGCGTAGAGATTACCGATTGCGATACGCTGGTCGTTGAAGGCCGCGTTGAAGCCACTATGAATTCCCGTGTCATTCACATTGCTGAAAAGGGTGCTTTCATTGGCTCTGCTGAAATCGATTTGGCTGAAATTCATGGTGAATTTAATGGCGACCTGACTGTACGCGAAAAATTGGTGATTTATGCCACAGGTAAAGTTTCAGGAAAAATTCGGTACGGCAAAGTTGTGATCGAAGAAGGTGGTCAACTGATCGGTGAAGTTCAGGTTGGCACAGCCTCTGCCAAGGTCGCACCACCTGTTGCGATTGCTTCTAGCAGCGTTTGACGTATAGATTTAGCGGTGTGACCATGTTATGGCATGAATGAGCACATGTTTCTGGTGTGTTTTGAGATTTTTATTTGTTTTTAGGCAATATATTTAAGAGCCGAAGCATTTAAATTTTCACCGTACTTTTCACCTTACAAGCCCGGGCATTCTTTATAGTTTGCCCGGGTTTTGTTTGTCTGCTGAAGGCATGCGACAATGGCAGCCTTCGCCCAAAGCTAAAGTCTTACTGGTACGGGCTGGTTTGCAACCCAACAAAAATAATGATGAGCTATCCAGAATATATTCTTACTTTGTCTTGCCTCGATCAGCGCGGTATTGTCCATCGTGTATCGGGGTTTCTGGCCGAATATGGCTGCAATATCCTCGACTCAGCCCAATACGGGGATGCGCAATCGAACTTATTTTTCATGCGTGTGCATTTTTCCTCGGAAAATCCGACCTTGGCTGATGAGGCGTTGCGTGCTTCATTTGCCGCACTTGCGGCGTCCATGCAAATGACGTGGCAACTCAACGACGCAGCTAAAAAGCCACGCATGTTGTTAATGGTGTCCAAAATCGGTCATTGTTTGAACGATTTGTTGTTTCGCTACAAGAGTGGTTTGCTAGAAGTCGAAATTCCCGCGATTGTCTCCAATCACACCGATTTTTACCAATTAGCGGCAAGTTACAACATTCCTTTTCACCATTTGCCGCTGGCGAATGGTGCATCTGCGGCGGCTAAATTGGCGCAAGAAGCACGTATTTTAGAATTGGTCGAAACGAACAACGTTGATTTGGTAGTGTTGGCCCGTTACATGCAGATATTGTCACCCGCGTTGTGCACGGCCTTGAAAGGACGAGCAATCAATATTCACCACTCTTTTCTGCCTAGTTTCAAAGGTGCAAAACCTTATTATCAGGCGCATGACCGGGGTGTTAAGTTGATCGGTGCCACGGCGCACTTTGTGACCGGTGATCTGGATGAAGGCCCGATTATTGAGCAGGATGTGGCGCGGGTTGATCATGCGATGGCACCTGATACATTGACTGCGATTGGTCGCGATGTTGAGTCTGTCGTCCTGGCGCGGGCCGTCAAGTGGTTTGTCGAGCATAGAATATTGCTCAATGGTCACAAGACTGTTGTATTTAAATAAGCAGTGTGCGATTGCAACATCGCCGGTCGGCTAGGCCTGTCTATCGCGGTTCGTATGGTTGATAGACATTTATCGACAATTGGACTTAGGCATGCACGCGCTTGTACGACACAATTAATCGTACTTTTATGGAGTATAGAAAACGGGAGCCGATGGGCTCCCGTTTTTATTGATTTATGAGTTCATTTCCAGACTCACGATAGTCAACGCGCCATTACGTTTGCCAATCGAAAATTTAACCGCATCTCCGGCCTTGAACTGATGCAGCATTTCACTATCGCTCACGTTGAACGTCATCGTCATCGCTGGCATCCCAAAATTAGGAATTTGATCATGCTTCATGGTGATAGCGCTAATAAGCGGATCAACTTTGATGATTTCACCATTGACTAGCGGTAGCGCAACATTGTCGTTTGGCTCACTTAATTCTGTCTTGCTATCGGCTCTATCCACATGGGTGTTCGCCATGCTCGTCAATGGGACACCGATTAATAAGGTGATCGCGATCACCACAAAATTGCTTAATAAGTACAAATGTGTCATCGATGAAACCCTTTTCTGAAAGAGAGGTGTGGCCGGTGCCAGTGCAAACGTTGGCCAGATGCGCAGCGATATACGCATCGAATGCATTCATATCGGCTGATATCGTCACGATAATACGCAGTTGGCTATTCTCAGGAAGGCGCGGCGTGACATATTGTATGGTGCGTTATTCGAAGAAATTTACATAACGGTTTTACAGCTCGTTACGAAATAACGCATAATAATTGTAGTCTGGTATTGCTGAAATTCTCGTATTAATCAGCCGTAACAATCAGCCGTAACAATTAGCCATATCAATCACCCGCGTAATGATGGAAGACCGATTGCGTACCATCATTTTTTACGAGTATCACGTCATAAGCCATTTTGTTCGGGCCATCCATGCCCGGCGAGCCGGAAGGCATGCCTGGTACGGCAAGTCCGATTGCCTTTGGGTGTTCTTTCAATAATCGTTGAATATCTTTGGCCGGAACATGGCCTTCGATTGCGTAGCCGCCGACCACGGCGCTGTGACATGATGCCAAGGTGGCTGGGATTTGAAATTTTTTACGATACGCTGAAGTATCGGCAACATTTGTGGCATTGACCGCGAATCCGCTATCCTCTAAATGTTTAATCCAACCGGTGCAGCATCCGCAATTTGCATCCTTAAAGACGGCGATGACGGGTTTTGCCGCAAAGACGGTACTGTTGATGCCGAATACTAAAAATATGGTGACGAGTGATGCTACGGTGCGGCGACGAAACATGGTTGTCCTAAGAGCGAAGATATTAGTTTTCAACATTTTCATATTTATTCACTGACCACGACGTTTACTTTCCCCTTCATTCCGGCCTCAAAATGGCCCGGTTCCAGGCAGGCAAAGTCGACCTTCGTTGTCTTGCCAAACGTCCATATGAGATCGGCAGTTTTGCCTGGCTCTACGGTTATTTGGTTTGATTCGTGATGCTTCATCTCCGGCATTTGACGCATCATTTCAGCATGTTTGGAGAGTTCAGCCGTGCTGCCGATGACCATTTCATGCTGCAATTTACCGTTGTTAGCGACCACGAATTTGACGGTCTCGCCCTGTTTGACGGTGACATTGGCGGGTGTAAAGCGCATGTCGTCGGCCATGGCGATATGGATTGTCCTGTTGACTTTCGTGATCGTTCCTGGTGCGCCTGATGCAGGATTTTCACTTGAAGCGTGGCCAGTGTCTGCGTTAGCGATACTGGTGGTGGCTATCGCGCTAATGATAAGTGCAAAAAAAATAGAAGGTAAAAAAGAGAGAGTTGTTTTCATAGTGTTCCTGACCAATCAAAAAATGGGGACGACAAAGCAGCCAGCGTTAGTTCCGGGGAGGTGAGTATTGTTGCGCTAACTCATCGAGAATCGGACACTCGGGACGGGCGTCGCCCTGACAATTATTCGCTAAACGTTCTAACGTTATTTTCATGATTTGTAATTCATTGATTTTTTCATCCAGATCTCGAATGTGTTGCTGCGCCAATTGCTTGACTTTGCTACTAGGACGCGATTGGTCAAGCCACAGTCCGATGAGTGCGGTGATCTGTTTCATTGAAAATCCCAGTACTCGACTTTGTCGAATAAATCGGAGCAAATGCACATCGCGTTCACCGTAGGTACGATAACCGGCCTCGGTGCGCATTGGAGGTTGGATCAGGCCAATTTCTTCGTAGTGGCGAATCATCTTTGCAGAGACGCCCGAAGCCAGCGCTGCGCCGCCAATATTCATGCGATCAATGTCCATTTGTTGTCCTGTCTTCAGAATAAGTTGACACGTTTTGTTCCGGTTTCCAGCGTCGTAACAGCAACGCGTTGCTTACCACGCTGACACTGCTGAACGCCATCGCTGCACCGGCTAGCACTGGATTTAAAAATCCCAGTGCCGCCAACGGAATTCCAACAACATTATAGAAAAACGCCCAGAAGAGGTTTTGTCGGATTTTATGATAAGTGCGACGTGAAATCGCAATGGCGTCTGCTACGAGTGCCGGATCGCCTCGCATCAGCGTAATCCCGGCAGCCTGCATTGCGACATCCGTACCGGTAGACATGGCAATCCCTACATCGGCTGCGGCTAACGCTGGCGCATCGTTGATGCCGTCCCCAACCATTGCCACCACAGCGCCATTTTTTTTAAGGTCGGCTATCGCTTTGGCTTTATCAGCGGGCAGAATTTCCGCAACTATTTCAGAAATGCCGAGCTGTTTACCGACTGCGTTTGCACTCCCCCAATTATCGCCGCTTAACATGGCGACCCGGATAGAGAGTCGCTGTAAATGTTCGATTGCCAGTTTTGCTGATGGTTTGACGCTATCACCGAATGCGAGTAGTCCGCGCATCATTGGTATGTCATTGGTATTGGCAGGCTTGCTTGCCAGCCATGAAATTGTGCGTCCCTCCGCTTCGAGTGCAGCCGCATTTTCCGAGAGAGTGCCACATTCAACGCCCAGTTTTTGCATCCAGCGTGCGCTGCCGAGAGAGTAGATTCGGTCCTCAATCCTGGCTTCGATTCCATGACCGGGGACAGTACGAATTTCGCTTGCGAATGGAAATGAGAGAGTGATTGCGTTGGCCGCATTGATGACAGCCCGCGCCAATGGATGCTCACTATCACGCTGTACTGCAGCGGCTAAAGTAAGTAATTCGGTATTTATTAAGCCAGTATCCCTCAAGCCCTCATCAGTTGGCAATTCATTGCTAACTGCGGTTCTGACATCCGCAAGGCAAGCGATGAGAGTCGGATGGCCGATGGTCAGCGTACCCGTTTTATCAAAAGCAACGACGTTGATGCGATGGGCAATTTCGAGTGCTTCCGCATCCTTGATGAGAATTCCATAGCGTGCAGCTACGCCCGTTCCAACCATGATGGCTGTGGGTGTGGCGAGCCCTAACGCGCAAGGACAGGCGATGACCAACACCGCCACAGCATTCAAGATCGCCTCTTCCCAGTTTCCATTGAGCAGGCCCCAACCAAGCAGGGTGAAACAGGCGATGAGCAACACCACCGGCACGAATACCGCACTGACCTGATCAACCAAACGTTGAATCGGCGCTTTTGCCACCTGCGCTTGTTCGACTAACCGGATGATCCGGGACAACGATGTTTCTGCGCCGGTCGCCGTGGTGTGGACAAGCAGCACGCCCTCACCATTGATGGCACCAGCGATAACGTGATCGTCTTTCTGCTTTGAGACTGGCAGACTTTCGCCAGTCAGCAGCGATTCGTCCACGTGGCTACTTCCTTCCAGGACCTTACCATCGACTGCGATGCGTTCGCCGGCACGCACGACGACGACATCCTGAACACGTAAGGCGCTAACCGCGACTTGGTGATCCATGCCATCACGCCTCACCGTGGCGTGGTCAGGACGCAATGCCTGCAACGAGCGAATGGCGTCGGCGGTCTGATGTTTGGCGCGTGTTTCAAGCCATTTGCCGAGCAATACCAAGGTCATTACAGCCGCGGATGCCTCGAAATATAGGTGTCCCATTCCGTCTGCATTGGATGTCAGAAGTTGGTAGAGCGACAGGCCGTAAGCGGCACTGGTACCAAGCACCACCAGCAAGTCCATATTTCCTGTTTTGGCCTTCAATGCGCGCCAGGCAGCGCGATAGAAGCGCGCACCCAGCCAAAACTGTACAGGCGTTGCCAATGCCAACTGCCACCAACCTGACAATTGCCAATGTTGACCAACTACCATCAACAGCATAGGAATGATCAAAGGTGTGGTCAGTAAAGCTGATAAGGCAACCGGCCACCAACTTGGCCATCGGTTGCTTGAAACTACGTTCGAGCCGCTCGTCTCTGATTGCGATGCAGGCAAAGTTGCTGTGTAGCCAGCCGCTTCAATGGCCTTTATCAACAGTTCGGCTGGTATTTCCCCAACGGTATCAACGGTGGCAAGTTCGGTGGCAAGGTTGACAGATACCGACTGGACGCCACGCACTTTGAGCAGCGCTTTCTCCACTCTGCCGACGCATGTGGCGCAACTCATGCCAGTAATTGCCAGAGTAAATTCCTGGTGCTTAACGTCGTATCCGGCTTTCTCGACAGCGGTAACTAACGCGCTAACGGTGGTCGCCATATCAGACGTGACGGTAGCAAGTTCTGTGGCGAGATTGACGCTGACATGCTTAACGCCGTCGACCTTGTTTAATGCTTTTTCAACATGTCCAACACATGAGGCGCAACTCATCCCGCCAATAGGTAATGTAAATTCGATCAACGTGCTGGTGTTGGTAATGGTGCTCATGATAAGTCCTGCTTAAACAGTGGTCATACCTAGATAATGCACCTTCCTATCATAGTAAGGTCAAGCTTAATTTTATCAAAGTTTGGTTTTGATCCTGCGCTTGACCTTCCCACTATGGGATGGTGCATAGTAAGGTCTGTTACAACTAAGAGGGGATGATGATGATTGTATTTAATGTTCAGGATATGACATGCGGCCATTGCGTGGACCGGATCACCAAGGCGATTAATGCGGTAGATAGCCGCGCTAAAGTCGAGGCGCAAGTAGCGGAAAAGAAAATAGCGATTGAAAGTGATGCGGATGCAGGGCAGTTGGCGCAAGCAATTGAGGGTGCCGGTTACACGCCGGTGCAGATTTGATCTGTCGTTTTTATCAACGTGTGGCCAAGGCAGGAATCCTTGGCCACTGTATTGTAGAAGTTAGAAATCTTTACAAAAAATGTTACGACAATACTTTGCGCAGCCAGCTACCAATATCTGTGACTTCTTCCGCACAGACTGAATGTTGCATGCGATAGTCGTGCCACTCTATTTGATAGCCAAGTTGGGTCAAACTGTCACGCGACTGTTCTGCCCGGCTGAGAATAACCACGGGATCAGCAGTTCCGTGCGCCATAAAAATAGGTGTATCTTGATTGGCGCTGGACCGTTCTTTCTCGATTGTGTCGCGCAGCGGTAAGTAGCCTGACAAGCACATCAAGCCGGCCAATTTTTCCGGATACCGCAAACCGGTTTGTAATGCCATGGCGCAACCTTGTGAAAATCCGGCGACGACGATTTTGTTCGCTGGAATACCACGTGCAATTTCTTGCGCAATCAGCGCGTCTATCTGTAACTGCGATTTGCGTAATCCGGCTTCGTCTTCTCGCTTCACTAAATCAGCCGTAAAAATGTCATACCACGCTGGCATCACATGACCGTTGTTAATGGTCACCGGGATGGTTGGTGCATCGGGGAAAATGAAGCGAATACCCGGGCAGTCGCGCAGATCAAGCTCTTTAACGATCGGCACAAAGTCAGAACCGTCAGCTCCGAGGCCATGCATCCATATAACGCTAGCCGTAGGAGTGGCAGAGGTCGTAATTTCTTGGGTCGGGAGGAAGTTGGTCATAGTGCCGAGAAAGTGTTGTACTGATTATTGGATGTTAATGAATGTTAATCCATTGGCGTTGTTGATTCATGCACCAATCGGACGGAGCGCCGATTTTGGTCGGAATACCTTACAAATGGCTGCGTTAGTCTCGATATAAGGACCACCGATTAAGTCGATACAGTATGGAATCGCCGAGAAGATGCCAGAAACTTTTTGTTCTCCGTTGGCATCTTTCAAGCCTTCCAGTGTTTCTTTGATCGATTTAGGCTGACCGGGTAAATTAAGGATTAGGGCGGCATGATCGTCAATTTCACGAATCACGGCCACCTGACGCGACAAAATTGCAGTCGGTACAAACTGCAGGCTGATTTGACGCATCTGTTCGCCAAAGCCCGGCATTTCCTTGGTTCCTACCGCCAGCGTTGCTTCCGGTGTGACGTCGCGTCGCGACGGGCCAGTCCCGCCAGTGGTCAAGACCAGGTCACAACGTTGGTGATCTATTAGCTCAATGAGGGTTTGTTCGATGACTTTCTGCTCGTCTGCGATCAGACGGGTTTCGGTTTCCCACGGACTTGTTAGCGCTGCGCTAAACCAATCTTCTAGCGCAGGAATTCCCTGATCCTGATACACGCCTGCGCTGGCGCGATCTGAAATTGAAATCAGTCCGATTTTCAGACGACGGCGTTCAGGAGCAATATCAAAAATAACTGATGCTGTTTCTGAAGCGGTGACGGTCGTCGTGGACGTATCAGTGATTGTTTTATTAATAGTCGTCGCGCTCATCGTCATCGTCGCCAGTTTCTGCATCGCCATCATCGGCATTTGGCTTCTGCAACTGTTTTAGCAGTTGGAATATCTCGCGATAAGCCTTCGGCGGTTTGTTTTCAGCTTGTTCTTTGCGTGCATTGCGAATCAGTGTGCGCGTATGCTGCACGTCAAGATCAGGATGCTGAGCGAGTAACGTGGTCAACGCGCCGTCGTCTTTTAGCAAACGGTCACGATGGCGTTCCAGCGCATGCATTGCCGCCGTGTCAGATTTCGACAAACCTCTCCAGCTATCCAGTGTTTTCTGGATATCGGCAATCTCGTGTTCTTCCAGCGTGCGCATCTTCTTGCCGACATATTGGGTTTGACGGCGGCGGCCTTCGTGGTCCTTGATTTGCTGGCAAATAAGGATGGCTTCACGCACATCTTCCGGCATCGGCACGCGCTTGACGCGGTCGCGCGATTCAGCGATTAACTCTTCACCCAACTTTTGCAGCGCAGTCATTTCACGCTTAAGTTGGGACTTTGATGGACGGTCGTATTCTTGTTCGAACTCGGTGGACTGGAAGCCACAAGAGCCGCGATTTGGATTTGGCATGATTGTAGGGGTGAAACTATTCTCTTTAAACGATTGCTATGATAACCGTTTTAGTCCGAGGCTTGTCGCTCATTCGCCGTTTTTGACGCTATGGTCATACCATAAATATCTGCTAAGCCATTGAATTCTAGGGAATTTAGCTAAAATTGTATCGATTAGTCAAGTCTACAAATCCGATAATCATATGTCTTGGCCATAATGGACAGCAACTTTTTAGCATGATTACCGCGATCTTTTGATCCCTTTCTTACGTGCGCTGATCTGTCATGTATGATTTTTGTAAATCTACATTGATGTTGTAAATTAATAACAAGAAAGTGACTCAGGGGGAGGGCAATCTGGTGGGTAATTGCCGGTAATCATTAACAACAGAGTTTCGGATGTTAGAAATGAGGGTTTTGCACTATCTGACTTAGCAACAATTGGCCGACGTGGCACCGCTCCACTTCGAAGCAAGAGAACATTTGCGTAACCCGGCGAGGACAATCATTGTGCGCAAGACGCGTCAGAAAATATCAATTATTTCTAATAACAGAAGTCGAATAATTAATTTTACTCCTTGAAGGGTGGACGCTAATATTTGCGCATCTCCTAAAAGGCATGGAATTTAATCGATGACCACTGACCCGCTTAACGGCATTCAAATTCTTGACCTTACCACCGTAATAATGGGCCCTTACGCAACGCATATTCTGGCAGATATGGGAGCTGATGTTATAAAAATAGAGGCTCCTGAGGGCGATGCTTTCCGACGTTATGGACCAAGCCGGAGCGAAGGAATGGGTGGTTCGATACTGCAACTTCATCGAAACAAGCATAGTGTGGTTCTGGATTTGAAAAGCGTGGTTGGGCGTTTGGCTCTGGACCGGTTAATCGAACGTAGCGACGTAATAGTGCACAATTTGAGACCCGGCCCTGCGGTACGCCTTCGACTTGATTGGAAGTCAGTTGAAAAGGTCAACCCGAAGATCGTGCTGTGCGCCGCACGCGGATTTGGCGCTGAAGGGCCCTATGCCGATAAGGCGGCATACGACGATATCATTCAGGCGGGATCGGGCATAGCGGCATTGTACGGGCAGGTGCACGGCGTGCCAAAGTATGTTCCCACCGCGATTTGCGACAAGATTGCAGGCCAAACGATTGCCTATGCTGTGTTGGCGGCGCTCCTACATATAGAACGTGGTGGTGATGGCCAGGAGATAGAAGTCCCGATGTTCGAGACGTCTATTGATTTCATGATGGCTGAACATCTGGGGCCATCCGCATTCGAACCGCCTTTGGGGCCAGTCGGATTCAATCGGCAACTCTCCGTGCATCGCAAGCCTTATAAAACCGCTGACGGATGGATTTGCATACTTCCTTATTCTGACCGTAACTGGGCCGATTTTTTTCGCCTGATGGAAATGCCCGCGCTTTTCGAAGACCCAAGATTCGCAGATATCGATTCGCGCGGGAAGAATGTTGATGCTCTATATGCCCTGATCGATGTGGAAGCGCCCAAGCGCAGCACGGATGATTGGGTGTCCATGTGTGACAGTGCAGGGATTCCGTGCATGCCTGTTATTTCACTTCAGAAAATTGACGAAGACCTGCATGTGCGTGCTGTTGGCCTGATCGAATCTTCAATTCATCCCACAGAAGGTGCATATCGCTCCATTCGACCTCCGGTAACTTTCGGCGCGTCGCCCTATAAATTACGTAAGCATGCACCTCGTCTGGGCGAAGACAGCGAGCGAATTCTGAGTACCCTTGGATTGTCGCCGCATGATTTGCGACAGCTTTTGCCGCATGCCGACCATGAATGAATTGATGAAGTTTGAAATTGACCGGGCAATAAATGAGGTACGCCTTACCGGCGCTTTTCTGTTCATGCCGCAGGTGTGTCAACACATGATCGGGCGCAGCGAGAGGGGCGATGCTGAATCTAGCTGCATCATCAATATCTCGTCACTTACCGACAAGAGTGGAATTATTTTCGGGTCATTGGTACAGGAAAGGGCTATGCAATGAGTAGTGGAATACAGGCTTTGGACATCACTCCCTGTACCTTGGGTGAGAGATGCGAGACCTTACGCAAGGAAGTACGATCCTTCTTGCGGGAAGAGTTGGGCGAACGCACAGCGCTCCAGCGCGCTGAAAGCTGGATGGGAGTCGACGAGGACTTCAGCCGCAAGCTGGGTGAGCGAGGTTGGATCGGCATGGTTTGGCCGCGCAGCGTCGGCGGGGGTGAATTTTCCGCGCTGGAACGTTACGTAGTGTTGGAGGAGATGCTTGCTGCAGGTGCGCCGGTACAGGCGCACTGGGTGGCTGATCGCCAGAGCGGTCCGCTGTTGCTGCGCTTTGCGCCTGATACCTTGGCACGCAGAGTGCTGTCTGAAATTGCCCGAGGGGATACTTATTTTTGCATCGGCATGAGCGAACCCGATTCTGGTTCAGACCTGGCTTCGATTCGTACTAAAGCAGTGCAAGGTGACGGTGGATGGATCATTCGAGGAAGCAAGATTTGGACGACAGGTGCGCAACGAGCGCGATACATGATCGCTTTCGTGCGTACCGATGTGTCGGCCACCGATGTGTCGGCCACCGCTGTGTCGACCGCCGCTGTGCCGGACGGTCGAGACCGTCATGCCGGCTTCTCGCAATTTCTTATTGATATGTCCTCGCCAGGCATCACGGTGCAACCTATACGCAACATGCTCGGCGAGCATGAGTTCAATGAAGTCTTTCTGGAAGATGTCTGGGTGCCAGAGGAAAACCTGATCGGCCAACAGGGGGATGGATGGAAGCAGGTGACGGCAGAACTGGCCATTGAACGTAGTGGTCCTGAGCGGTATATGAGCAGCACCGAGTTGATGCTGGAAATGCTGCAGGCTGCCGATGTAGAAGATGATCGTCATGCTGTTGCGTTGGGCAGGCTAGTGGCCGACTATGGCGCTTTGCGCCAGATGTCCATTGGTATTGCGGGCATGCTGGCACGTGGAGACAATCCGGCTGTTGCTGCCTCGGTGGTCAAGGATCAGGGTGCCAGGCTGGAAAAGCTGATTCCTGAGCTGGCCCAGGATTTATTTGGCGACAAGCTGGCACTCAATTCTTCATTGCGTGAGGTGCTGTCGTACACCTTGCGCTCGTCACCGTCCTTTACTTTACGTGGCGGCACACCAGAAATTTTGCGCGGGATCATTGCCCGGGGAATGGGTTTGCGATGAACACAATATCAAGCATGTCGGGGGCGGGCATCAGTCTGGAGCCGTCCGAGTTCGAGCGCATGATTGGCGAAACCGTGCAGCGCCTATTCTCAGACCATATCGATGCCGCGCTGCTACGCAGCACTGAGAATGGTCAATGGCCAGCCGAACTGTGGCAACTACTTGAAGACACTGGCTTGCCCCTGTCACTGTGTTCGGCACAGGCGGGTGGCAGCGAGGCGCAGTGGTCGGACGTCTATGCGGTGTTGGCTGCCATCGGCCGCTGGAGCATGCCGCTGCCGCTGGCCGAAACCATGATCGCCACCTCTTTGCTCAGCCGCGCTGGCAAGTCGGTGCCACAGGGCCCAATCACGATCGCCGAAACTGGGCGGGTGGTGCTTGCAGCGGAGGCAGAACTGAAGGTGTCCGGTGTCTTGCATGGCGTTGCTTGGGCGAGGTCTTGTGCCTATGCGCTGGTTCCGATAGCGGATGCTAGTGGCGCGCATCAATTGGCGCTGATCAACTTGGGTGGTGCGGGCGTACTTGTCGTCCAGGGCACTAACATGGCCGGTGAGCCACGTGATGTGTTGCAACTGGACGCTGTAACGGTTGAGACCCTGTTTGATAATCCACTGCCAGCTCTTGAGCAACCTCTGTTTGTCCTTGGTGCCATGGCGCGCAGCGCGATGCTGGTGGGAGCGCTTGAACGTGCGTTGGAACTAACGGTGCAGTATACCAATGACCGTGTGCAGTTCGGCAAGCCGCTGAGCAAGAACCAGGTGATCCAGCATGGCTTGGCGGTAACGGCCAGCGAGATGGTTGCGGCCAAGGTGGCGACCCGAGTGGCCTTTGCCTCTCTGAACACGGCGCAGCAAGCACGCACCACTACTTTCGATGTTGCCGTAGCCAAGGTGCGTGTCGGCCAGGCAGCCAGTCGATTGGCTGATGTCGCACACCAGTTTCATGGCGCGATTGGCTTCACGCAAGAGCATTCCCTGCATCACACTACTTTGCGCCTGTGGTCGTGGCGACAAGAATTTGGCAGTGACGCAACATGGGCACGGGCATTGGGGCGTGCTGCAATTACTCAGGGCGCAGCCGCATTCTGGCCTTCCTTGACTGAGCGCAGCATGGCGCCCGCGCTTCAGGGCTGACTGCATAGATACTGAGATACCAAGAGGATTCGATGATTCAACCAGAAAAAGATTATTTGCGGTTTTTGCAGGAAGGCCACTTCATGATCCTGCACAGCAGGTCAACCGGTGGCTATGTGTTTTATCCGCGCGTCATTGAACCCAGGACAGGGGCCACCGATCTGGAGTGGGTGCCTGCCATCGGGACTGGAACTGTGTATTCTGTGACAGTCATCCGCAAACGCACGCTCGAAGAGAGTTATAACGTTGTGCTCATTGACCTCGATGAAGGACCGCGCATGATGAGCCGCGTCGACGGAATGCCATTCGAGCAAATCAAGATCGGGATGCGGGTGAAGGCCCGCATCGTGCAGGAGAACGACCAAGCTGTGGTTGTCTTCGTTTCAACTGAAAACAAGGCGCAGCCAGCTGGAGCATCCACATGAAAGACGCATTTCCCCGCGGTCAAACGGCCGTCGTTGGTGCAGCTACCTACGGAATCGGTGAGGCGCCTGGTTTCTCCTCCATGGACCTGGCCGTGCTGGCCGCTTCCAAGGCGTTGCAGCAGGCAAATCTGAAACCCAGTGACATCGATGGTGTTTTTGTGGCTACGCCGGACGACATGTTATCCGGCCTGACCCTGTCCGATTACCTCGGTATCCATCCCAAAGTGACAGACAACAATCGCACGGGTGGCTCCGCTTTTCTGACCCATATGATGTGGGCGGCGCTGGCCCTCACGACCGGACAGTGCAACGTGGCGCTGGTAGCCTACGGCAGCAACCAGCGCAGTGCTTCCGGCAAGCTGATGACGCCGTTTCAATCGTCGGTATACGAAAAACCTTACAAACCGCTACTCCCATCGTCGTCTTACGCGCTGGCCACAGCCAGGCACATGCACCAGTACGGCACGACCCGCGAGCAACTTGGCGCGGTGGCCCTGGCCGCCCGTGGATGGGCGCAGCTTAATCCCGAAGCCTTTGTTCGCACACCACTGGATATGTCCATGTACATGAGCTCGCGCATGGTATCCGAACCGTTGAGCGTGCTGGATTGTTGCCTCATCACTGACGGCGCAGCTGCCATCATCATGACCCGCTCGGATCGCGCCAGCGACTTGTCTGCCACACCGGCCTACTTGCTGGGCGCAGCGGCGGAGACCACCCATCGCGATATCGCGAGCATGCCTGATCTGACCGTGACAGGCGCCAAACTGTCGGGCGAACGCGCCTTTGCGCAAGCTGGCTACACACCCTCGGACATCAATGTGGTCGAGCTTTATGACGCCTTTACCATTAACACCATCCTGTTCCTCGAAGACCTGGGATTCTGCAAGAAAGGTGAGGGTGGCGCATTTGTTCAAGGTGGACGCATTGGGCCGGGTGGCAAACTTCCGGTTAATACCAACGGCGGGGGCCTTTCCTGTGTACATCCTGGCATGTACGGCCTGTTCACTGTGGTAGAGGCGTTTCAGCAATTAAGCGGCCAATGTGGCGCGCGCCAGGTGCCCAACGCCAAGCTGGCGCTTGCGCACGGCAATGGCGGCGTGCTGTCCAGTCAGGCCACCGTCATTCTTGGTACTGCGGAGACCGTATGAGTCAGAATTTAAGCACTACTGCGGGTGTTGACTCGTCTTTCAAGGACTTTGCGTTGCATCCTGAACTGGCACTCTCGATTGATGCGGGTGTGGCCACGTTGGAGATGTGCCGTCCACCGTATAACTTCTTTGACGAATCCCTGATAGTGGGGCTGGTCGATGCGCTGCGCTATCTGGACACATCGGATGAATGTCGGGTGGTAGTGCTGGCTTCGCGTGGCAAGACTTTCTGCGCGGGCGCCGATTTTTCCAATGACAGCATTAGCTCTCAAGGAATTGGCAAACGTTTGTACAGCCGTGCGCTGGAGATGTTTCGAACCAAAAAACCCATTGTGTGCGCCGTACAGGGCGCGGCGGTGGGAGGCGGTCTGGGCCTTGCTTTGGTGGGCGACTTCCGGGTGGTAAGTCCAGGTACGCGCATGGTGGCCAACTTTTTGCGACTAGGGATCCACCCCGGCTTTGGCTTGACGGCCACCTTACCACGTCTGGTCGGCCCTCAAAATGCCGCAATGTTATTTTATACAGGCCGCCGCATCGGGGGAGTCGAGGCGCTGGATATGGGCTTGGCCGATGTGCTGGTCGAAGATGGGCGGGTGCTCGAGGGTGCACAGGCACTGGCGCGGGAGATCGCCATCAGTGCTCCCATTGCACTGGTGTCGACCCGAGAAACGTTGCATCAGGGCCTTGCAGCGTTGGTCGAGGCTGCGATGGGCCGCGAGGCCGAGGAGCAGGACAAGCATTGGCTCACGCAGGATTTCAAGGAGGGCGTGGCTGCGATGGCGGCGCGTCGAGACCCCGTGTTCAAGGGGTATTAACAGCGCCAGCCCACCACTTTTAAATAAAGAAGCCGACTTTTCCAGCCTCGCTCTAGTCAACTGTGATTATCTTTGTGCGTTCTGACGCGATCACCGCGTTTGCACTGCGGCAAGAGCACTACTATGGGGACGCACTTTTAGTTGCATCGGTAGTTCATTTTGGTCCAGAAGATCGATGAATTGCTGGGCTGCCTTCGACTGCTTACGATCCACGGGCCAGACCAGATATATGGGACGATTAAGGTCGGAAGATGTGATAGGAATCGCCACAACATGCTTACCGTCGAAGTAGGGAATCGTTAGTTCGGGAACCACGCTCACGCCGAGATTGCTAGCTACCAGACCAGCAACTGTCGAGACCTGGTCGACCTCAAGACCGGTATCAATCAAATTGACGGTTCGTAGCGCACTTTCCAGGTATTGCGCAATGCTGCCGGTTCGGACGAGTCTGATGTAGGGATAGCCACTCAAGTCGGAAAGCGCTAAGTATTTTTTTTGCGCAAGGGCATGTGTCTTGTGACATACAACGAAAAATTTTTCTTTGAACAGCAAACGCGATTCCAGACCAGGCCGTCCGGGGCCGTCTGCCGTTACGGCAAAATCGGCTTGTCGCGTACGCACCAGTTCCAATGCGCGCTGAGTTGCTACGTCAAAAAGATTGAGCTCGATTCCGGGAAATTCGTGTGAGTATTTAGCCATCATTTGAGGTAGCCAATGGGCTGCCAGCGATGGCAGAGCAGCAATGCTGACTCGCCCTCTTCGACCCGAAGCATGTTCTTTTAAATCATGGTCAATCTCATCGAGTTCGTGCATTACCCGCTGAGCGGTGGCGATAAACCGCAAGCCTTCTGCCGTGAAACCTACGTTCCTGCGGTTGCGGTCGACGAGTTGCAAACCGACGTCTCCCTCAAGCTTTTGCACCATCTGACTGAGCGCCGATTGGGTGACGTGGCACCGCTCCGCGGCTAAGGAAAAATTGCGTAACTCGGCGAGCGCAATCATTGCGCGCAAGACGCGAGAGGAGATATCAATCATTTTCTAATGACTCAAGTAAGTTAGTATCGCGTTCCTGCCTTGGCAGAGACTAACGAGGAAACCGTAAGTCTACACTTGCGTTCTACTGACAGAAGTCGAATTATTAATATTACTCCATACGTGGGGTTTGTCTTACTTCAGTTTTGCTATGGTATGAGTCTGAAAAACTGCAATAAAACACGCATTTTTGCAGACTCAACTTCTAGGAGATTTGAGTGTTTCCGATCAGGTAATCACTTGGCTCTATTGGGCGATGCCCGAAGGCTTCGCCAGGCAGGTGACGGGCCGCAACTAGACCAGAACTTCCTTGGTGTTGGCGACTTGTTTGTTCGTCGTCGACTCTTTCTCAAGGCGTTCGTCTTATACCAGAGCGACGATATCGGGGAGCGATACCGTGCATTCGTTCTGCAAAAGGATCGCGTATGCTGCACGTTCCCATTCGCCATCTGGAGGTGACAAGGGATCGATCGGCTCCAACCGGTGTTCGAGGACAAAGCGACTAACCAGCAACTTGCGCGGATCACCATTTTCTTGCGCACTCTCCCATGCCAGGATCGCCGCACTTGCCGCGTTGTATAGACCGCTAGAGGCCTGGCGGGCCAAATGTTCATTGGCCGGTGAAGATGCCACTCTGACGGCAAAGTCGAAGCTCTTGTTTAGCGCGCTGAGAAGACGCGATCTGAAGCTGTCTGGCAATTCCTTCACCTGCTGGACCCGCTCCAGGAGCAGCGCCTTCAGCGCTTTATGGGCACCCACCTGTCCTATCGCTCGTCTCACGACATCAATGGCATTGATGTTACTTGTACCTTCCCACACCAGGCTGATGTGCGCGTCGCGGACCAGCTTTGAGTTGACCCACTCTTCGACAATACCGTTTCCTGCACGCGATTCAAGCGAGGCGCGTGCAGCAATAATCGTGTCCCGGCATGCTCGGATTTTTAAAAGGGGTGTCAAAATCCGCACAATATCCTGGGCTTCTTTAGAGCCGGAGCGTGCGAGGTCGAACTGCGCTGCCGTGAACATGGATAAGGAGAGAGCCTGTTCCGCTGGCACCAGGATCTTTACGATCTGGCGCCGCATAAGAGGCAGATCGATCAAAGTCTTGCCAAAGGCGCTGCGGTTGCGGGCAACATGAATCGCTTCATTGAAGCAGCGACGCATCTGTCCGGCAGCCCGCACGCCATGTGACAAACGCGACATGTTGACCTCGTCCATCATCTGCTTGATTCCCTGATCGAGTTTACCGACCACGTAGGCCTCAGCACCTTCAAACATCACTTCGCAGGTCGCCAATGATCTGGTTCCCATCTTTTCCTTCATTCGGATAATGCGGTACTTATTGCGCGCACCGTTGGTCAGAAACCGGGGCACAGCAAACATGGCGACCCCTTTTATGCCTGCTGGTGCGCCTTCTGGCCGCGCCAGTACAAGGGCCAGTTCCGCGTCAGTGTGAGAGGCAAACCACTTCTCGCCGTAAAGACGCCAAACGCCATTCTCAAAACGTGCAACCGTTTCTAGTGCGCCAACATCCGACCCACCCGCTTTCTCGGTCATCCATTGCGTCGCTTTCCACAACTCAGAGAGCTTGGGCGCAAGCAGCTTGGGAAGCAAGTGCTGCTTGAGTTCTTCGCTCGCGAACGTCTTCAACACATGAATGGTCGCATCGGACATATTTAACGGACACATCATCCCTATCTCGGATTGCGCAAAAAGATAGCGGGCCGCGTACTTGACGACGGACGGCACTGTGCCTTCCCAACCAAAGAAATTGGATTGATGCGACATGGAATGAAGCTGAAAATCTTCAAAGCCTATCTTCTCCATTTGGCGATAGGCGGGATGATAGGTAATGCTGTCGCGATCACGGCCGTATCGATCCCGCTGCTCCAACACCGGCGGATTACGGTCCACAATTCTTGCCAGTCGGTCCAGATCGCCGCCAACCGCCTCGCCCAAGCGCGTAAACCAGGGCGCGAAGTGCTGAGATGCTTTCGGACCCGCATGGACGCGTACGGAGGCCTGGAGACTTTGATCGATTTCGTAGAAGTTCAGACCTTGACAATCGGGAGCAATATGACCGAAGTCATTTGGGTCGAATCCGGGTTCACTTTCACTGGGCGTAAACGGATCGATGCGATTGCTGGTTACATTACTGCCAGTTACATCATTGCTGGGTACATCGTTTGCCATGTCATGTCCTCCAATATGTTTGTACTATCGCGATGTGTCGTCGACGCAGTCGCATCCATCGTCAACAGATCTACGCGCAACGGATGGAATCTGGTCTAACTGCGTTCAACATCCGAAAATGTCTCTGTTTTTTCCTTCGGCGTGATACCAAATTCTTTGAACACCTCATCCGTGTGCTCTCCCAATTGCGGTGGAAGACGATAAACGGAACAAGGCGTCAGACTGAACGTGATCGGAGGCGCAATCATCCTGATCTTGCCTTCTGTTGGATGTTCCATGGTCTTGATCAGGTCTACCGATTTGAGGTGAGGATCATTAATCAGGCCCTCAATGCTATGCATGGGCGCCCATGGAATATCGTACTTTTCCAGCGCGGTCTGCCATTCATCGGTCGTCTTGGTTTTGACAACAGCTGCCAGATAACGATACACCTCGTCATAGCTGCGCGTGCGGGTCGCGTGATCGTTAAATATGGGTGAGCTTGCGTACTCTTCAGGCCTACCGAGTATCTGGAAAAACTTCCTCCAGTGTTCATCCGTATAAACGAGCAGTGATATGAACCCATCCTTGGTTTCATATGGTCTGCGGTCGGGCGCTAAAAGCCTGTTGTAGCCAGCCGGTCCGGTGGTAGGCTCAAAACAATGTCCGCCTATATGATCGGTCAATACAAATTGCGTCATGATCTCGAACATGGGCACTTCTATACTTTGTCCTAAGCCAGTGCGTTCTTTGTAAACCAGTGCCGCCAATATCGCGTGGGCCGCTGAAAGTCCGGCCACCTTGTCAGCCATCGTTATTGGGACATATTGTGGTTTGCTATCCTGCGTGCGGCTAATTAAGGATGGTATCGCCGATATTCCCTGGATCAGATCGTCATATGCCGGACGGTCCTTGTATGGACCTTGCTGTCCATAACCGACTAACGAAGCGTAAATAATAGCGGGATTGCGGGCCTTGACATCTTCGTACCCCATTCCCAAGCGTTTTAACGCGGATGGACGAATATTGCTGACAAAAACATCCGCGTCTTCACACAGCGCTAAAAGCGCAGAACGTCCCTCTTCGGTCTTCGCGTCAAGAACCACACTTCTTTTGTTACGATTGGTTTGGAGAAATAGCGCGCCCATCTTGGGGTTTCGCATCGCGCCAGCCAGGCGGAACAGATCACCATCTTCGCTCTCAATTTTGATGACGTCCGCACCGTAATCGGCGAGGATTTGGGTTGCGAATGGCCCCATTAATACCGAAGTCATATCAATAATACGTATTCCCGCGAGCGGTCCGCCTACGTTAGTCATGAAGATTGCCTTTCTGCCGAGAAATGAGGCGCGTGGTTACCGCAAGACTGTGACGATGCCTATTTTTTTTCAATGTGCGCTACTTCCACTATCTGGGCCCATCGCTTTGTATCTGCTTCCGCAAAGCTAGCAAGTTGCTCGGGGGTAGTCGTGAATGGCGTTGCGCCAATTGTCGCCAGAAAACCAACTGTCGGAGGATCAGTGAGAACGGTGTTCATGGATGCATTAAGTCTGGTGACAACCGAACGCGGAGTTTTTGCATTAACGAAGGCTCCAACCCAGGCGATTAATTCGAAGCCGGGCAGACCACTCTCGGCTAAGGTCGGGACGTCCGGCATTGTCGCGATTCGCTTCGAGCTGGTGACCGCCAATACACGTATTAAGCCCTTTTGCGCTAAACCTGTCGCGCTAACCGGGTCGGCGATGAAGCAGTCAATGCGCCCGCCGATCAAGTCGGTCAAGGCCTGAGGCGCGCCGGTATAAGGCACGTTCAGCATGTCGATTCCTTGTCTTGCTTTCAACAATTCGCCAGCCCCCCGACCCGTCTGATTGCCGCTACCAAATGTCAGAGGGGGCGTGCTCTTCCTTGCCAAAGCAATGAATTCAGCGATATTTTTGGCTGGGAAGTCAGCCCTTACCGTGAGCAGCATAGGAATGGTTACAAGTCCCGCGACCGCCGTAAAATCAGCCTTGGGGTCGAATGGCATTGATTTATAAAGACTTACATTGGCGGCTTGTGTAGAGTTTGTGGTTACAAAAATTGTATAACCGTCCGGTTTTGCGCGAAGAGTAAATAGCGCTGCAAGATTACCATCGGCGCCAGGCTTGTTTTCTACGACGACGGGAACTTTGAAATCTTTACCTAAATCTCCAGCCAATCGACGTGCAATGCTGTCCGTGGCACTTCCGGCTGGAAAAGGTACGACAATGGTAATCATTCTTGATGGGAAATCTTCTGCCGCCGTTGTAAGTGATAATGTCATCGTCAGAACGGCTAAAATAAATCCAGTAACGGCACTACGTCTCATTAATTCCTCACATTTTCACGAATGGTGGCGATCGGCCGATACTAGCGTGGAAATATTGGTGGAGTAAAATTAATTATTTGACTTCTGTTATTAGCAAAAGGTTGATATCTTGCTAGTTTCCCTGCGGAAAATGATTGCCTCGGATCAGGATTGGAGACTTCTTTCCTAACCCTTGCTGGCTGGAAGCGGCACATCCCTGTCGCCTGACAAATCGCTCGCGATAGCGCGGACGGGGACTGTTAAACATGTGCTTTGCAGGTCATCGATTAGTTATAGGAAGGAGTGGGTTAAACTGTGCAGTGATCGCGGCGAAAGTTTTTGCATCCTTACGAATGACTTCTGTCCCCCAACTAACACTAAAGAAAACCAGCATATGAGCGAATCCGTATTTCTCCATTCTCAAGACCAATTAAAACAACTTGCACAAGATGTTTTGCGCTATGCAAGGGAAAAAGGCGCTTCCAATGCTGCCGTCGATATCAGTGAAGGCAGCGGGCTTTCGGTTGGTGTACGCAAGGGCGGTATTGAGACTATCGAGCAGAATAAAGACAAAGGCATAGGCGTGACCGTGTATCTGGGTGAGGAACGGCACACGCGACGCGGCAACGCCAGCACGTCGGACTTTTCGGCGCAGTCGTTAAAAGATACTGTCGATGCGGCATACAATATTGCGCGTTTTACTGCAGAGGACGATTGCGCCGGTTTGCCCGATGCAGAGATGTTGGAAACGCAACCGCGTGACCTGAAATTGTGCACGCCTTGGTCGATAACGACCGAAGAAGCGGTGGAGTTGGCGAAGCGTTGCGAGGCAGCGGCGTTTGCCGTTGACAAGCGGATTACCAATAGCGAAGGCGCCGGCGTCTATGCACAACAATCGCATTTTGTCAGTGCCAACTCACGCGGTTTTATGGGCGGTTACCCATTCTCGCGGCATACTTTGTCGGTCTCACCGATCGCTGGAAAAGGTGGAAAAATGCAGCGTGATAGTTGGTATTCATCGGTGCGTGATCCTAAGAAGTTAGCCAAACCGGAAGCAATTGGACGTTACGCGGCAGAGCGTGCATTGGCGCGTTTGAACGCGCGTCAGCTTGATACACGTAAGTGTCCAGTGCTGTTTGAAGCGCCGCTGGCGTCGGGTTTGTTGGGTGCTTTCGTGCAAGCCGTATCCGGTGGTGCGTTGTATCGCAAGTCGACTTTCTTGCTTGATACCCTCGGCAAATCGGTCTTTGCATCACACATTCAGATCGTCGAAGATCCGCATATTATTGGTGCCGTCAGTTCTGCGCCATTTGATGATGAGGGTGTTAAAACGCACCGCCGCGACGTGGTGAAAGACGGCGTGGTACAAGGCTATTTTTTGTCGACGTATTCAGCGCGCAAGCTAGGCATGACGACTACGGGCAATGCGGGTGGATCACATAATTTGGCGCTTACTTCCTCACTGACGGTAGCGAGTGATAACTTCAAGGCAATGTTGAAGAAGTTGCATACTGGCTTATTGGTGACGGAGTTGATGGGGTCGGGAGTGAATTATGTCACTGGTGATTACTCCCGCGGCGCATCAGGTTATTGGGTTGAGAACGGCATGATTCAGTATCCGGTTGAGGAAATCACGATTGCCGGAAATATGAAGGATATGTTGGCGCAGATTGTGGCGATTGGTGCCGACACATTGACGCGGGGAAGTAGTTTGACCGGCTCGATTTTGATTGAGAGCATGACTGTGGCGGGAAATTAAAACGAGCGCTAGTGTCGGTTGTCGTAGTTTAATCAGGGTGGAACAATATAGATGTCTATTGGCATGCATTTATATTGCCTTCACTGGAAGGCGGGCGTGATCGAGATAATTATTTACACCATCTTATTTATGCCCTCATTCCTGATTTCTCATTGCCCATAAGTATTAGTCACCAAGATCGCATCGTTCGCCTACAAATCCGAAGGGACTCTCAATATCCCACGTCTTAATGACAGCCGCCACCGTGGCTGCCCAAATTAACGACTCGCTCATCCTCCATATTCGCCAACCCTTGCAAAATTCCACAATCCTTAGCTGCCTGCACGCTATGACATTGTTTGCGCAACTGTTTTAACTGCAATTGCAGCGCCTTAAGCTCCGCAATACGGTTAGCAACGTGGTCGATGTGGTGATCTAAAAGGCTGTTAATTTTCTCGCAATTTTCTTCCGGCAAATCCCTGAACTGCAACAAACTGCGCACTTCCTCAAGTGTCATATCCAATGATCGGCAATGGCGGATAAATTGCAGACGCTCTACGTGGCTAGGTCCATACAAACGGTAGTTGCCAAGCGACCGAGCCGCTAGCGGCAGTAATCCTTCTTTTTCATAATACCGAATAGTTTCAATGGGACACCCCGCGTGCGTAGATAGCTCACCGATTTTGAGTGTGGTGGTAGTCATATTTTCCTTACCTCTCTTAGGTTACGTTCGGCAACGATAATTTGCTTAAATAACATTTTTTGCGATTTTCAAAGCTAACGCTTGACTCTATAGTAGCTTCAGGGTTTTAAATACGCAAGACGATCAAATATTGAATTGAGGAGAGATGCATGGGAAGTTGTCAACACGACCATAAGCACGCGCACCAGCATGACCCCGAGCGCGCACATTCGCAAGAACATGTGCAGGATCATGCCGAGCTCGCCCACGAGTGTGCCCACGCCCATCACGACCATGGTCCGGTTGCCACATCCACTAATGGTCAATCTGTCAATGCACCATTTTTGAGTGCCGGAGCGGCAGTTGGAAGCGCGGAAGCGGTGTTTTTAATTCAAAAAATGGATTGCCCGACGGAAGAAAAATTAATTCGTGACCGGTTTAAAAACATGGCCGGTATCGTCGGGATGCAGTTCAATCTGATCCAGCGCGAACTAACGGTGCAGCATCATCTGGATTCAGTAGCGAGCATTATCAGTTCTTTGAAGGCCCTTGATCTTGACCCGGCCCTGAAGTCCGACACGCTGACGGGAATAACCGGATTGAGCGCTGAACTCGGCGACGGCGCTTTTAAAATTGCGCGTAGTAAATGGCTATTGATCGGCGTGTCGGGGATCGCAGCCGTCGGTTCGGAAGTCGTAGCGTGGACTAGTGGCAATGAAACTTCCTGGTTCGTCATTGGATTGGCGCTGTTGGCAATTTTTACTGGTGGCCTGGATACGTTAAAAAAGGGCTGGATTGCGCTCCGGAATTTTTCGCTGAATATGAACTTCCTCATGTCGCTGGCCGTCATTGGTGCCGCGGTCATCGGCCAATGGCCAGAAGCGGCGGTGGTGATTTTCTTGTTCGCCTTGGCTGAAATGATCGAAGCGCTGTCGTTGGATCGCGCCCGTAATGCGATCAAGGGATTGATGGCAATGGCCCCGGATAAGGCGACGGTACAAGATGCAGCTGGCAGCTGGCAGGAAATTCCTACCGCTCAGGTCGTCATGGCAGCATTGGTCCGCGTCAGGCCAGGCGAACGCGTACCGCTTGACGGTATCGTCATGGCTGGTCAGACCACGATTAATCAGGCTCCGATAACCGGTGAGAGTATGCCGGTGGTCAAACAATCCGGTGATCAGGTATTTGCGGGCACAATCAACGAGCGTGGCGCATTTGACTATAAAGTCACGGCGCTACAAGCCAATTCGACCTTATCGCGCATCATCAAAAGTGTGCAACAGGCACAAGGCCAGCGCGCGCCAACGCAGCGCTTCGTGGATCAGTTTGCGCAGTATTACATTCCCGCCGTGGTGTTGATGGCATTGCTGGTGGCGGTGTTACCGCCGCTAGTGTTGGGGACCGCATTTTATCCATGGATTTATAAGGCTTTGGTATTGCTCGTGATTGCCTGTCCTTGCGCATTGGTGATCTCGACACCGGTGACGGTGGTGAGTGGACTAGCTGCGGCGGCCAAGCATGGTTTGCTCATAAAAGGTGGCGTGTATTTGGAAATGGGACGCAAGATCAAAGCCTTGGCGCTGGATAAAACCGGCACTTTGACTGTGGGTAAACCTGTGGTGACCGATACCCAATTAGCCCAGCCTCAAGACCCGACAGCGAACCTGATTGCATACCAGCGTTTGGCCGCTAGCCTTTCCCATCGCTCAGATCATCCGGTTTCAACCGCCGTGGCAGCGCATTGGCAGTTGACCAATGATGTCACCGATTTGATCGATGTTAGCGAGTTTGAGGCATTGACCGGTCTTGGTGTAAAGGGTCGTGTAGAAGGGCAGCTTTTCTATTTGGGCAATCACCGCATGGTCCACGATATGGGTATTTGTAGCCTGATACTAGAGGCGCAGTTAGAAGCCTTGGAGATGCAGGGGAAAACGACCATCGTCTTGTGTTCGGCCACCACACCATTATTGGTCCTGGCGGTCGCCGATACGGTCCGCGATACGAGTGTGGAGGCGATTACACAGTTGAAAGCGATAGGAATAGCGGCGGTCATATTGACCGGGGATAATCCGCACACCGCACAAGCTATCGGCGAGAAGGTTGGCATTGCAGACGCACGCGGCAATTTGTTGCCGGACGATAAATTAAACGCTATCAGCGATTTGATTAAGCGTTATGGCATGGTTGGAATGGTTGGCGATGGCATTAACGATGCGCCTGCTTTGGCAAAAGCAAACATTGGCTTTGCGATGGGTGCCGCCGGTACCGATACCGCACTTGAAACGGCGGATGTGGCACTCATGGATGATGACCTGCGCAAGATTCCCGACTTCATTCGTCTCAGCAAAAAAACGCATAACGTGCTGATGCAAAACATCACTCTGGCGCTCGGCATCAAAGCCGTATTTTTGGTGCTCGCCCTGACGGGGGAAGCGACGTTATGGATGGCCGTATTTGCCGATATGGGAGCAAGTTTGCTGGTGGTGTTTAACGGCTTACGTTTATTGCGGGCGTTCCGTTAGGGCGGTGAAAATTAACAATCAGACGAACGATTTATAAAAAATGGGCAGCTCAAAAGACCGCTGCCGCAATATCGATTGCCCCGTTTTAGGACGGAGCGGGGCAATCGTTTATTCAGCCGCTTGATCCGCAGCTAGTACGCGAATTTTTATATCCCCTAACGTGACGATTTGACCAGCGCGGATTTTACATGTCTTACGTAGCTCAACCTTGCCATCCACCGCTACGTCACCACTAGCGACGATCGCTTTGCCAGCGCCACCGCTGTCACACACGCCGGTTAATTTTAATAGTTGGTTAAGCTCGACGTATTCGCCATCGATATTAAATGTAAGCTGTTGCATTCAGGATTCCAATAATGATAAAAAGACGCTACGGGCAGATTTACTCGCATTCGTAGCGTTACTTCAATGGTAAGTCACTTCTGTCAGTGGGGAGGTTAAGTGGCACTTTTTATGGTATTCAATGAACAACTGGCGAGATCGCGGAGAGAACGAACAGGGCGATCACCGCTGCATAACCGACAATCCATGCAAGCGAGCGTTGTGATGATTTATCCATTAAATAGCACGCGGTATAGACCAGACGCGCTGCGATGAAGACTAGTGCCAGTGTGTTTAAGGTGTTTTGTGCTGCATGTACCTGATGCGCGATGATGACACCAGCGGCAAAAAAAGGAAATGCCTCAAAGTGATTGCGATGGGCAAAATCTGCCCGACGTCGTAATCCCGATTGCTTGTCAAGCCACGCACGTGGTTCGCTATTGTCAAAATCACGGCGACCCCATTTGGCAATGGCAACAGTGAAAGGGGCCATTAGTCCAGCAACAAGTACGCACCAGTAAGCGATGGTCATGAATACTCCACAATAAAAATCAGATAGTTTGTAAGGGGAGATGGTCATCATTTCGCAATGACGACCATGAGAAAGTTTTGGCAGGTTACAGCATTTGGGCATCAAAAGTATTGCATGCTGCAACTTGACCATTTGCAATACCTTGTTTGAACCAGCGTACCCGCTGCGCTGAAGTGCCATGGGTGAAAGAGTCGGGGACTATTTGCCCTTGGGCTTTCTGTTGTAGCGCGTCATCACCAATGGCATTGGCTGCGTTCAATGCGGCCTCTACGTCGCCTTGCTCCAAAATGTTTCGCTCTTTATTGGCATGAAAAGCCCATACGCCCGCGAGGCAGTCGGCCTGCAGTTCGACTTTGACGGACAGGGCGTTGGCTTGCTTTTCTGTTGCTGATCGCCGGGCTTTGTCAACTTTTTCCATAATCCCCAGAAGATTCTGGACGTGATGGCCGACTTCATGCGCGATGACGTACGCTTGGGCAAAATCGCCTGACACGTTAAAGCGTTGTTTCATCGTCTGGAAAAACGTCAAATCAATGTACACTTTTTGATCGCCAGGACAGTAGAAGGGGCCCGATGCGGTTTGGCCAGTCCCGCAGGATGTTGCGGTCGCGCCAGAAAATAATACCAGTTTAGGAGCGATGTAAGTTTTGCCTCCGGCGCGAAAAATTTCAGTCCATACATCTTCGGTGTCAGCCAGAACGGTTGATACAAATCGTGTAGTTTGGTCATTTGCAGGAGGCGCAAGCGGAGCACCTTGCTGCTGGGACTGGAGGGGTGCGCCGCCACCGCTGAGCAGATTGATGACTGTCATTGGACTGACGCCGAAGAAATAAGACGCTACCAGCGCGATCACAATGGTCCCTAGTCCAATCGACCGACCACCGCCAAAGCCACCACCGCCACCTGCGCCGCGACGGTCTTCGACATTATCACTTTCCCGGTTTCCATCCCATTTCATGGCGCGATCTCACTTTTGACTGTCTGGATGATTTTAGCGGAATACTGATCAGGCAAGGTGTTCAAACCGTCAAGAAATTTAAAGTGACATGGCCACTACGCTATTTTTTAATATTATCCGTAGTCCGCATGTTCCGAACATACGCAAAAACCAGACAACATATCATCGACAGTAGGACAAGGTTGTATCGTTAAACTTGCGCTAATTTCATCCCAGCTTTTGATCATTTCCGCCGCGTCTGCATCAGGATTGCGTTGATTGACGGTTTTCATGTGCTCAAACCAATGCTCCTTTATCTGTTCAAATACAGGTTCAGTTATGCGGGTAGACCAATATTCAGGGTGATTTTCACGCGTTTTTTGATCAAAATTCCATAGGAAGTGTTCAATTTTTTTATATATACCAGTCGTTTCCAGGATAGAGATTGGATTACCTTGAAGTGTAGAACTCTCGTAATATTTTGCCGGAACTGAAAGAAAGGGAAGTGCTTCGACAAGTTGATTGACAAGCATGGTTGTGCGCTGCTGAGCGGCCCAGCGGTGTCCGTCGTCAGCGTCGAATCGTTTGGCAATAAGGATTGTGAGTGGATTGTTTCTGGGTAGCCGTCTTAATAACGCATGGTTATCTGCAGCCTCCTGTAATATATATTCGGTCGTTTCAACCGCCTGCTCCTGAAACGTTGGAAAACCGATACTGTTGATACTTTCACCCCAAAGCGCCTCCAACATCTGGCATAGCCTCGTATGGTCATCTTCAGATAAATTAGATAGATCACTCTTTTCGATCAAAATGTCGTGCCACATCCATCCGGTGTTTTGTCCCATTGGTGTTTTTGAGAAACCGCTGGATACCGCATCGCACCATATCTGTAAAGTCAGATTGGCGGGTAATTCCTCCAGAAGTGCGTCCCACTCTCGTTCTTTGACATTAATAGGACACGGTGGTGGCCCATTAATCGTTTGAAGTGAATAAGACGTGGGATCGTTCCTGCTGAGGCCGGACGCATACGCACCGGTTGAACCTGCGCTAGCAGGATAACAACTTTGCGTTACCGCATTAACTGACAGTGCTTGTCCGATATAACAAGGTGAAGATACGCTTGTAATAGGCATAGGTGTCTTGTTTCTCCTGATAAAAAAATAATAGTGTTCAGGATTTACATTACTTGTCTTTCACCTCGCATCCTTGTGCTTCGCATGGTGGCAGAAAGCGTACTGTAAAGCACAAACGTTTTGTCATAAAACTCGTGCGTTGATAGGGTGATCTAGAATCAGTTTGGTCGTACCGTCTGGTGATGTAGATATTGTGGAAAACTACATCGGAATAATAATCCCGACGAAAACCGCGCACCAAAGGTTTTCCTCTTTTTGGACCATTAATAGGGAAAAGACTTAGTTTCTCTAAAGCCACGCCATCGATGAACATCATCATGATTAATGGCATTGGTGTAAAAGTTCTCATAACGATGGTGAAACGAATCTTACGAGGGTGCACTGAGTCGTCATTGGCCTTTTTAAATCAGCGGCACGCAACCTTTGCAAATAATAAATTGATAGGTTAATTATCTTTTCATACACTCAATTGACGGTGCAATTACACGCATTTTGAGAAGGCCTCCGTACCTCAGCACTGAAACATACTGTGAAATAGTTGAACTTTTGCCTAGTGGCAAGTGACCAACAGATATCGTAGAAAATCAATTGATTGCAGTTGAAATTGCGGTTTATTCAATACAAGTTAGCTATTTGTCGTCAGTTTGAAGTTTAGTGCTGTATCTGCGTGTCATTTAAATTTTGTCATAGGGACGAATATTGATCGCATGGGCGTTAGATCGACAAGGCAAATTCCTGCAACATTCATAGAGGAGAAAGCATGTTTTATTGGATCGCAGCGCTGATCATTATTGGTATCGGCCTGATGACCTTGCGGGTCAATGCCTTGATATGGCTGGTGGCGATAGCACTCTGGATCGCTGCAGGCTTTGAGTTAGCGCGGATTGGCCTCGTCGCGACTATTCTGCTGTCGTTGTTATTAGTGGCACCTGCTTTGATCGTCGCTATTAAGCCGCTACGGATGCGCTTGTTAACCGTCCCGATTCTGAAGATTTTTAAAAGAATTCTCCCGCGCATGTCGCAAACCGAACGGGATGCCATTGAAGCGGGAACGACGTGGTGGGATGCCGAATTGTTTTCCGGTAAGCCGGATTGGAAGAAATTGCTGACGTTGGCACCGCCTGCCTTAAGCGAAGAAGAGCAGGCATTTCTCGACAATGAAGTGGAGCAGTTGTGTGGGTTGATTACAGATTGGGAAACCACCGAAGTGTGGCAAGATCTGCCGCCTCATGCCTGGCAATTTATCAAGGACAAGGGGTTTCTTGGAATGATCATTCCGAAGCAATACGGCGGCAAGGCTTTCTCGGCGTATATGCATTCGCAAGTGATCATGAAGTTATCCTCGCATTGCTCGGCGGCGGCGATTTCGGTGATGGTACCTAATTCGCTCGGTCCTGCTGAGTTATTGCTGGAATATGGCACTGATGCTCAAAAAGACCATTATCTGCCGCGCTTGGCGGCGGGGGACGAAATCCCCTGTTTTGCCTTAACGAGTCCTTACGCCGGTTCCGATGCTGCGGCAATTCCCGATATCGGGGTGGTTTGCCAAGGATTACATCAAGGTCAGCAAACTTTGGGATTTCGCGTCACTTGGGACAAACGATATATCACGTTAGGCCCGGTAGCGACGGTGCTGGGCCTGGCATTTCGGGTGCATGATCCTGACGGATTGCTATCTTCCGATGGCACCTTTGAGGTGCACGGAGAAGGCGATCTGGGGATAACCTGCGCATTAATTCCGACCAACCATCCGGGCGTCGTGACGGGACGTCGTCACTGGCCTTTAGATGCTGTATTTCAAAATGGACCGACTTCCGGCAAGGATGTCTTTATCCCACTGGATTGGGTCATCGGCGGAAGCGCACAGATTGGCAAAGGTTGGCACATGTTGATGGAATGTCTGGCCGCTGGTCGGGCCATTTCGCTCCCTTCTTCGACGGTAGGATTTTCAAAGATGGCGGTGCGTGGAACCAGCGCCTATGCGGCGATGCGCAATCAATTCAAAATTCCAATAGGCAAGTTTGAGGGCATTCACGAAATGCTGGCGCGCATGGGTGGCAATCTATATCTGATTGACGCCACGCGCAGGTTGTCGGCGCTGGCCGTGGATAGCGGCGAGAAGCCATCGGTGATTTCGGCGATTTCCAAATATCACGTGACCGAACGAGGTCGTGTGATTGTTAATGCAGGTATGGACATTCTCGGTGGCAAGGGAATCTGCATGGGGCCGAATAATTTTCTGGCGCGGACCTATCAACAAATACCGATTGCGATCACTGTTGAGGGCGCAAATATTCTGACGCGATGTCTGATTATTTTCGGTCAGGGTGCAATCCGTTGCCATCCTTATGTGCTGAAGGAAATGGCCGCTGCCACGGATCAGGACGATGGCAAAGCTTTGCAAGATTTCGATCAGGCTTTTTTCGGACATATCAGTTTTATTTTTGCTAATTTCGCCAGAACCTTGTTGGGCGGACTTTCTGCCGGAACGTGGCTGGCTGCACCAAAGGCAGCGCCGGTGGAACTGCGACATTTTTATCGTGCGGTGAATCGACTGTCGGCTGCGTTTGCTTTACTTAGCGATGCATCGATGTTTGCGCTTGGCGGTTCCCTCAAATTCCGTGAGCGGATTTCGGCAAGATTGGGCGACGTATTATCGCAACTGTATTTGATCTCCAGCGTACTCAAGCGCTATGAAGATGACGGTCGCCAACAAGATGATTTGCCCTACGTGCATTGGGCTGCGCAAGATGCTTTGTATCAAGCGCAAGAGGCTTATATCGGCGTGTTGGCGAATTATCCGAACCGACCTTTGGCGTTTATCTTGCGGCTTGTGGCTTTTCCCTTTGGATTATCGTACCAAAAACCATCTGATGCGCTTGATAGCACGCTGGCGCGGGCAATGCAAACCGATGGTGCTAGTCGTGATCGCCTGATTGCCGATATATTTTTACCTGATCATGCGCAAGCTCCGACTGCTTATGGTGAACTGGCATTCAAGTTAATTCCTGCAGTCAATGCGATTGAGGCGCGTCTGAAGCCAGCGATTAAGGACGGTAATCTAGCACCGATTCCGCAAAGTTTGATTGAAATGCAGCACTGGATTGCGGAGGCCATGGCTGGTGGATTTATCACTGAGGAGGAAAATGTTGTGTTGAGTGATTTTGCACATTGCGGCGACATCAGTGTTCAGGTAGATGATTTTCCGCAGGATTTGAACCGGTTGGAAGCACTCCAAAAAAGACAGCAACTGAACCAGCTTCAGCAATATCACCAGTAGGATTTACATAAGTCCTAATCAATAGAGTTGGATTGAATAGGCGATTAATATTAAAGGATTGTGACGAGGAGGATATATTCAAAAGTGATGTCCCTGCAAAATCAAATTAAACCAACACATTAGTGCAACAAATTAGAGTATTAAGTTCAAGCAGTAGAAATACCCACAGTATTATTGAATAGAAACTCATCATGACCACATTGACCAAACCGGGCGTTAGATTGCGTCCTCTCGAACGGAATGATCTACATTTCGTCCATCAACTCGATAATAACAGTCACATCATGCGGTACTGGTTCGAGGAGCCTTATGAAGCCTATGTCGAACTGGTTCAACTTTACGACCAACACGTTCATGATCAGGGTGAACGGCGGTTTATCTTAGAGAGCGATGCGGGAGAGATGGTCGGTTTAGTGGAGCTGGTTGAAATCAATTATATTCACCGACGCGCAGAGTTTCAGATTATCGTCGCTCCCGCAGCGCAGGGAAAGGGGTATGCAGAACTCGCTTGTCGGTTGGCGATTGAGTACGCGTTTTGCGTACTCAATTTATACAAACTTTATCTATACGTCGACAAAGAAAACCTTAAGGCTATCCACATCTACGACAAATGTGATTTTACGTTAGAGAGCGAATTGCGGAGCGAATTTTTCGTCAATGGCGAATACCGCGATGCGATCAGAATGTGTATGTTTCAGGTGGAGTATTTGGAGAAGCGACAGCGTTGAGCTATTTGCTGTGGGTAGCGATTAGCGATTAAATGAGCAACCCAATCGCCAATTATCTTTGAGGTTTTAAATCAAATATGATGTGGTCATCGTGGGTTAACGATGACCAAAACTAAACAGATGTGTACTTTACTTAATTAGAATTTAATTTTAGCTTGATCGGCAGTAAATCCTCAGTCCCGCTCCGGCGCAATCATCTCCACATAATCGTAAAGCTCACCCAAAATCTCCTCGCCGCGCTCGTCGGCGGTTTCTGACAGGGCATCGATAGACGCAAAAAAGTCATCGATGTTGCGTGCGCCGCCTTTGCCGTCAAACAGGCGTGCGGCGCGGTGATCCTGCCATCGCTGACTTTCCTGTTCCGACAAGGTTTGTGGAAAGTTGCGGGCACGATAGCGGAACACCAGTTCTTCCAGTCGCTGATCGTCAAAATGGGGCACTGTGGCACTCAGCTTTTGTGGAGACATCGCACGCAAGTCGTTTAGCGTGCGGCGATCGTTGTTGCCGATAAAACCGCCATACAAATCTTCATCTACATCGACAGGAGCGTCGGCCGGGCGCTGGAATACTTGCCTCCACAATGTCGTTAGATCCGGTGCTCTTACTGCTATATCAGCGTGTGTGAGCACCAAGTCACGATCTATGCCCCATTTGGCGGTCATTTCCGGTGATAAAGTCTTTAGGTTGCTGATGACCATCGGCGACTTGTTGATATGGATCGACTTTAATGGTAAACGTGTCATTCCCTCCGGCAAATCGGCAGTTTTACTAAACAGACGCGTGCGAACGATTTCCGGATCAAGATCGAATAACTCGCTTGGATCAAAGGCCAGATTCCATGCCAATATCTCGTTTTTATTCGTCGGATGCACGCCAAGCGGCCACATCACGGCAATACAACCTTGCTCTGCCGGGAACATGCCAGAAATATGCAAGAACGGTTTTTTTGTCGTCAAACCTAGCTCCGCTGCAACCCGATCTTTTTTATGTAATCCCAGACAAAAGTCGAATAACTTAGGCTGATGTTGACGAATTAATCGGGCCAAAGCGATGGTGGCGCGCACGTCTGAAAGCGCATCATGTGCGGCCTCGTGACTTAGCCCGTTGGCGGCGGTTAAATGCTCCAGACGAAAACTCGGCCGGCCTTCGTCATTGATGGGCCACTGTATGCCTTCCGGGCGCAGCGCATACGCGGTACGCACGACGTCCAGAATGTCCCATCGCCCGCAATTATTTTGCCACTCACGTGCATAAGGATCAATCAGATTGCGCCAAAACATGAACCGCGTAATTTCATCATCGAAGCGAATCGTGTTGTAACCCACACCAATCGTGCCTTCTTGTGAAAAGGCGCGTTCAATCTCAGCTGCAAACTGGAACTCAGGGACGCCACGTTCCAGACATTGCTGCGGCGTGATATGCGTAATCAGGCACGACTGCGGATCGGGCAGAAAATCTGGGGCGGGTTTGCAATAAAGCATGATCGGATCGCCGATTTCATTCAACTCGGCATCAGTGCGAATTGCCGCAAACTGGGCCGGGCGGTCTCGTCGCGGCTGCGCGCCAAAAGTTTCGTAGTCGTGCCAGAGAAAGGTGTGATTGGACATCAATATTGGATTTTGTATGGAAAGATTGAGCGGGAATGGTTAGTAAATGTTGCATGCTGCACAGTTCTTTTATAACAACTAGCCTCTTTTTACAACAATTGAAGCGTTCTACTAAAAAGCCGAAAGTCGAGGTGTTAGCCCCTGGAATTCACAAAGCTGATAACTGCTATCGGGATTCGAAATTGGTACTTTTCCCTGTAAACGCTATTGTGATGGTGCGCCGCAACAATTGTAAGCCGTTTGCGGTAATTATTGAAATAGGAAAATATCATGTCTACGATGACCATTAGCACCACCCGCGCAGCACAATCAAGCAGTTTTTTCGGCAGCATTGCATCTTTCTTCAAGCGCATCGGTAACGCGTACGAACTGTCGGAAGCCGCACGTAAAGAAGCGTATTTGTCAGAAGCAGCCGATTTGTACGATTTGGAATATCGCATTCGTCAATTGGATCGCGAGACAGTACAGTCAGCAGCATGGATGAAGGGTTACTAACTCTTCGTCATTTTAAGACGTATCCGGGAAGTCTTTCCTGAAAGTAGTGCGTCAGTAAATAGTTGTCCATGTTGAAAAGCTGATTTGACGCGCCGCAATGGCGAATGCATCAGTTGGTTCCTCCACCCATGATTGCGACACGCATTGCGTGTAGCGCGCACCTATTGTCACATTAGGGCACGCCCAACGTTGATCATCGCTGCGAACCTGTAATATCGTAATGCGCGTGACGCTACCGTTACGTCGTTAGTTTGACTTTGCCAACAGCGAGAAATGCTCGACTGTTGGCGGTACGGCAAATAACGGTCCCACAATCCCCCGCCATTCGGCAAATGCGGCAGACTCACGAAAATCCACTGTGTGGTTTTCTAATGTCTCCCAATAAATCATCAATACATAACGTTCTGGTGACTCTATCCCTTTGTGTATTTTAAAGCCTGAAAAGCCCTTGGCTTTGCTGATGGCTTCTGCTACGCCACGTTGAATCGCTATGTCAAATTCGGCTTGTTTGCCAGGTTGAATGCGGATGTCTGCGAGTTCAAGAATCATGTTGGCTCCGTTTATTTTGTGTGATTGAATACAAGGCCTAATTGTCGCATTTTTGGAGGGCGGCCGACGAATGGCTTTAAATTTTGTATTTGATAGTACTGAAGGTTGACCTATCTATAATAGTCAGCGGTTATAGTTGCCGGGAACTAAGCGATATGGTTGTATTGCTACCAGGAAATTAAGCCAGATGGCGTGAATAGGCATAGATTAGGCATAGATATTGCTAAAGGTAGTTGGTCAGGATAGTGCTTAAAATAGTTCACACAATGACATCTGTATTACATTCTTTTCCTTCACATCATTCACCGGGATCCACAATGAAATTCAAAAAAATATTGTTGCTGTCATCTGTTTATGTCATGGCGCTGGCCGCTCAAAGCGCGCATGCGGATGCGCTGGCAGATATTCAGAAGTCAGGTGTTCTCCGTATCGCTGTACCGCAGGATTTTCCGCCTTATGGCTCGGTTACCTCGGATATGCAGTTGCAAGGATTAGATATTGATGTCGCAAAACTACTAGCTAAAGGTCTCGGTGTGAAGGCCGAGCTTATTCCGGTGGGCAGTGCTAATCGCATGGCTTATTTGCAAACGCGTAAAGCGGATTTAGTTGTTTCTTCTCTGGGTAAAAATGCAGAGCGCGAGAAGGTCATCAGTTTTTCGCAACCCTACGCACCATTCAACAATAGCCTTTATGGTGCAGCGGACATTAAAGTGACGAATGCGGCCGAATTAGCCAATCAGACTGTGGGCGTTGCACGCGGTACTTTTGAGGATACATTGTTATCGGACAGCGTTCCAAAAAGCACTGTGATGAAGCGCTACGAAGACAACAATACGCTGATTTCGGCCTATATCTCGGGACAAGTGCGGTTGATCGGTACCGGTGACTTTGTAGCTATCACAATCGGCGAAAAAGATCCCAAGCACAAACCGGTCATGAAATATATTATTCAGGAATCCAAGTGCTTGGTCGGTATGAATAAGGACGAACCAGCTCTTATGGCCAAGGTTAACGACGTTTTGACCAAGTCTAAAAAATCAGGTGAATTGAATGCCATTGTTAAAAAATGGCTGAACGTTCCTTTGCCTGATAAATTGGCGAACGCTTACGAGTAAGCAGACAGGCTGCTTAAGTCCCATGCAGCCAGTTCGATATCCAGCCATCTGATCGGTATTTTGCGTTTAATGTTCCTCTGTGTACCGGCGACCTGTCTTAGCCGGTACAGTGGACAAGCTGGTTGCTGAGACACTATGGTAAGTCATACGGGTACTTAGGTTGTGCGGATATTGAGCTGAACCAGATTTTTTAAAATCACGTTCGCTTGGGGATCGCAAGACCTTTAATAACCGCCGGACGCGTAACGAAAGTATTAAGCGCGCGTGTCACGTGGGGGAAGTCAGTGATGCCGACCAGATCAGCGGCCTCATAAAAACCAATCAAATTGCGTATCCACGGAAAGATCGCGATGTCAGCGATGGTATAAGACTCACCCATAATCCAGGGGCGGTCTGCGAGTCGCCGATTTAATACATCCAGCAGACGTTTGGATTCTGCAACATAGCGGTCACGTGGACGTTTGTCTTCATACTCTTTGCCAGCGAATTTATTAAAGAAGCCGAGTTGCCCAAACATCGGCCCAATTCCACCAATCTGGAACATTAACCATTGAATGGTTTCATAGCGTCCAGCAGTATCCTGCGGCATAAACTGCCCACTCTTTTCCGCGAGATAGATCAGAATGGCGCCAGATTCAAATAGCGCGAGTGGTTTGCCATCTGGACCGTTGGGATCTAGTATCGCTGGAATTTTGTTATTCGGATTGAGCGATAAAAACTCAGGTGACAGTTGATCATTGGTCTCGAAATTGACGAGGTGTGGCTCGTAAGCCAGACCAGTCTCTTCCAGCATGATCGAGGCCTTGACGCCGTTTGGCGTTGGCAGAGAATAGAGTTGAATTCGATTAGGATGCCTGGCTGGCCATTTTTGCGTTATCGGGTAAGGTGAAAGATCAGCCATGATGGGTCCTTTAGAGTGTTATTGGGAGGTTTGTATATGCTAAAAATCGAAGTCAGAAAGACCATCGACTTAACGACAGCCCTATAGAATATCGGAAATAGCTTTCATCTGAGAAATTTGGGCTGAATTGAACGATTCAGGCACAATAACGATACCAATCCTTTTAAGTGATTCTTTATGTATCTCCCCAAACATTTTGCAGAACCTAGCGTGGAAGTGATGCACGATCTCATTCGCGCTCATCCTTTATCCACGCTGATTACGATGACCGCAGATGGGATTGAGGCAAACCATATTCCATTGTTGCTATCGGCGCAGCCGGGTCCTTTCGGTACATTGTATGGACATGTGGCACGGGCGAATCCGCTTTGGCAGATATATCAAAAAGAATGTGAAATACTGGCAGTTTTCAGTGGCCCGAATGCGTATATTTCGCCAACGTGGTACGCGACCAAAAAAGAGCACGGTAAAGTTGTCCCGACCTGGAATTATGCGGTTACCCATGCTTATGGCACATTGCGTGTAATTGATGATGCCGTGTGGCTGCGCAGTCACCTTACGGCACTTACCGCTAATAACGAGGCCAATTTGCCTACGCCGTGGGCGGTTGAAGATGCGCCTCATGATTACACTGAAAAGATGATTTCGGCCGTTGTTGGCATTGAAATTACTATTACGCGTTTAATTGGCAAGTGGAAAGTAAGCCAGAATCAGTCCACACAAAATCGTGCAACTGTCATTGAGGCGCTGAATGCCAGCGGCGGGGCGCAAGCAGTTTCTATGGCGATGCTTATCCGTGATGCCGCTAAAAAAAATTGATGCCAGTTATCGCGTCGCCGTTATTTATAATGGGCATTGTGTGACTTGCCCCGTTACGAATCATTGATATTAATGTTCGACAACATATAAACTTTGTCTATTCGTCTTTGATTGCCTATGCTGTAAATATCACTTATAGGTGAAGGAGATTGTTATGTTAGCCCGACAAAGACTCTATTTCATGTTGCCTGACGTGTTGAGTGCGCGTGGCATGTTGGATGAACTGCTGTTAGCGCGTATCGAAATTCGGCACATGCATTTCTGGGCAGCCGAGGGAACCCTGCCGGATGACATGCCCGACGCAAATATCTGGCATAAAACGGATCTGACACATGGTGCGCAAAACGGCATGATTATGGGCGGCGTGATGGGGTTTTTAGGCGGGATATGGCTGGTCTATTTTCCTCCAGACTGGGTTCATCTCAACATGCTCGCGATAGTCGTCTCAACAATTGCCGGTATCATACTCGGCGGTTGGATGTCAGGAATGGCGGCAGCGGCGTTACCCAATTCGCGGTTAGAAAATTTTCAGAGTGATATCGCTAGCGGTAAGGTATTGTTGCTAGTGGATGTTCCGTTCAAAAAAGTACACGCTATCGAGGATTTAATCCAAAAAAGGCATCCGGAAGCAAAATTTGGTGGTGTCGAATCGCATATTCCAGTATTTCCTTAAAGCATAGAAGTGGCAGAGGGAACTAAAAACCTCGAATGGTTTGTTCGGGGTTTTTTTTCCAATTTTTTTGTCTTAAGCGATCAATCTTTGTTTCTCTCAAGACTTACGCAATGAGAGCCTGAAAATTTTTTATTCAAGAGACTAGCAATGGTGAATCTCCGCATTTGGTTCGCTGGCGGCGACTTAACCTCGTCAATGACAAAACGCAAGCAATGTTGCTTACTTTTGTGGACATGTCGAATCAGCGCCGTGATGCACGGCGCTTGCAATTCAATGGAGGTACTTCGATAGTCCATGAAAAAGCAGCCGTACGTCATAAAACAGCAAACAAATTTCGGTGCAACTTACAAAAATAATTGCTTGAATGGCTGCCGGATAGCGCCGCGACAATGCGTTAAATTGATTGTCGTAAAGACGAATGAAGCGCGCTCGGTTGCACAATAATACAAGACCCGTTCCCAGAATTGCGCCAGCAATAATGTCGGTCGTGTAGTGCAAACCCAGATAAATCCGGGGTAGGGCTATAAAAAGCAGAACATAAATGTAAGTGTAGATTCCAAATATTCTTGAAATCAAAAATATGCCTGTGGCGAAGCCAAAAAATAGCGCCGCATGATCGCTAGGAAAAGAGTTCCAAATATACAAATCCTGACTTTCCGGCGGTGGCAACCCAACATAATCGTAATGAGTGAGTAGCAGGTTTGCGATCGGACGCGGTTGAAATTGGCCGAGATTGTTGACGCCTCGAGCAATGCCAGCAGCGATGATGCAGCCTATAAGCGTTGCAATAATAATTCTGCGAGTATTTAATTTTGAGTCATTTTCTCTTAACCAAAAAAACCAAATCACTCCCATAAAAGGAAAGCCTTTCACCAGGTCCGAACCAGCCATGTAGTGAAGGATTTGGTTGAAGGCTGCTGAAGCGGTTGTGTATTGTCCTAGCCAGTTGAACACCGCCAGATTTAAAGAATTGTTCCACATTTTCCCCTTCCTTCCCTTAACAATTTAGTTAAACGATCAGGTTAAATTTACCAATTTTTATTTTTTTGGGCAAGATACTGGATGCAAGCTCCCTGCAGCCCGTATTTTTTCTTAAACGGTGAACAGCACTTTTGTACATTGTGGTTTTTACAGCATTCTAGCTTGCTATAACGGTAACAATTATTCGTAAAGCATCAAGCGGCAGACCTATTTTGTTAAGCCATGGTGCGCGCGCTCTTATGCAAATAAAAATAAGGTAACGAAATTATTTCGATAGCCTCGCAGAAAGGTTTCTATACAGAATATTTTATTACTCATTTGCAATGCAGGCCCTTGCAGAGGCTAGCGCCAATGCGTTTTCTTTACTTCAATTGCTGAAAATAAGGATACGCCGATAGCGGGAAATTTTCAAAAAAATATTGCATTGCAACAAAGAAACATTTAATAAAATGAGAGCTGGAGTTATGACCGGCGCATCGGACCAGCCCACGAGAATTTCATTGTCGTAGTATTTAATAT
>NZ_JASJXA010000004.1:0-218601 GCF_035018905.1 Glaciimonas sp. Gout2
GCGTGGGAGGGGGATTTGAATTTGATCCTGGGGGAAAACCAGACAAGCACGCGCAATCGTGTGGCAATGGTTATATCGCACGTTCATATGGAGAGGCTGCGGTAGGATATAACGCTGGACCATTTAGTTTTAAGAAGGGATGGACTGGGTATTCTGGAAATGCGTTTGTAGATAAAGTCAACGGTGAATTTATTGACTCTCCACCGAACGCGACATTGAACTTACAACCGAATTTTGGGCTTGGGGGAGGCGCTTCTATGAAATTCGAATTTGGCAGTTACTCTAACTGGAGATGAGTGTTGTTTTGAAATTAAATCGTTGGATTCGCATAGTTGCTGTGTGTGGAGCGATTGGTGTCGTCACTAATTTACTTGTATTTCTTCTTGTGACATTTTTATTTGCTGGCCCCAACGGAGATATATGGGTGAAATGGTATTTCGAATCCCACGATGGAGGCTATTTCCTTTTTGCCACGGTCTTGCTTGCCCTTCTTCCTGCGCCGTGGGTTCGGAGGCTGAAATAGCATTCTGATTACAGTTCGATCAGGTTGGGGCTTCATGGTGGGATTAAAACTTATGAGTATGTGGGTGGGAACCCGGTTTCGTATAGCGATCCGTTTGGGTTAAATCCGGTTGCTGGCGCTATTGGCGGTGCGGGAGTTGGCTCTGCGTTTGGACCGGTGGGTACGGTGGTTGGTGGTGTCGCTGGGGCGGGTGTTGGTGCTTGGGTCGGCTGGAATGTGGTTGGGTCGATGTTTAATCAAAATGGCCCTGACGATCCCATCGTCTATCCAGAGAATCCGACCGCCGCAGCCGAAAAATTTGATCGAATTCCACGATCGTCAGGAAGGCTTTGCCCAAGCGATAATTCTGTTTGGGAGCAAGATACTTCGAGTCACGGCGGGAGCAATGGAAGCGATGGGAAAGTAAAAGATCTTGGCAAAAAGGTCAGCGTTCCATCTTATTTTTGGTAAATATGGATAAGCACTTCTTCTCAAAAATTGCAGAACGATCATGACCTTTCCAACTTCTTCAGGCACGTTTAAAAGCGCCCTACTCTATACCGCCACAGCCCCCTAAAACGGGGAACTTACCAGCGAGCTTTATACAATATGCGTTTGATTAAAAAAATACCACTTTGGCAGATCATCATCCTGTTCATTGCTTCAATGCTTGTTTACCATAGAGCCCAAGCCCGCGATATTGCGCCTAAATATCTTTATGTTTCGGGATGGCTGAACGGCATTGATAATCGGCATTATGAAAGTGAAGCAGAAATTCAAGCAGCAATTAAAAAAGGTTGGGACGCTGGATTGGTGATAACAGGATTCCCTGTGGGTGATTCTCCCAGTAGCATTAACGGAATTCGAACTTTTCATCGCATTGACTACGTTTCCAATGATGGGTTTGCAAGCTGGACATCCGGCTATCAAATGACAGTAGAATGTGTTCAACCCATGCAGAGATGGAGCTCGCCAAATATGGAGCGTGTCGGCTGTTCTTCTAGAATGGAAAGCATAATTACCGATTCCAACCTGTGCAACGCCAAAAGCCCCGTGATCGCAGTTGGGAAGCCGATTTTCCCCGCATCGGGTGTGGAGCAAGCGACTGAGATAGATTATCAGGGAGACGGTACGAATGAATTGCACCTGACAAGAGTCTATCGCAGCGATACGCATAAGTGGGCGCATAACTATCAATTTACCGGTATTGATTACACTGCAATTTCCGCTGAAACCGATTTGCCGGATTCAACCTGTTTTTCTGGTATCGGTCAAACCACCGGCCATCTGCAATGCTTGCCTTATGCTAAATCCACAAAAGCTAATGATTTTTCAGTGCGTCGCGGGAATGACAGAGAAATTGCATTTGGGACCGAAACTGACCTGAGTCCACCGGCAGGTATCAACGATACTTTGACCAAGGTCCTCAACGCAGAGGGTGCTGTCGTTGGATATAGTGTCCATAACTCTGGAAACGATACGACTGAGCTTTACGATATGACCGGTCGTTTGCAAACCATCACGGCCCGCAACGGGAAAGTACAAACACTGACTTATTCGGATGCAAATACCCCGATTGATATCGCGTCCAAGCCTGGACTTCTGATACGCGTGACGGATGCATTTAATCGTCATCTTGATTTTATGTATGACCATTTGTCGCGGATGGTGGCCATGGTCGATCCCGCTGGTGAAAAATATGTCTATGGATACGACGAAGAAAGCGCCGTTGTTGTCAACGGGCAAGCGACCAACAATCTTACCTCAGTGACTTACCCAGACGGCAAGAAGCGAATCTATTGGTACAACGAGCAGGATAAAACGACCGGTGCAGATCTGCCTTTCGCTTTGACCGGCATTACCGATGAGAACGGTGTCCGATATGCGACGATGCATTACGCGGCCAATGAGCTGGCTATCGGTACCGAGCTTGCCGGTGGCGTGGATCAGTATAAGGTTTCCTATCCCGGTGTGGGAGTGCACGGCATCGTTGCCGATCCGGTGGGCACGGTACGCAATTATTATTATCAGAAGGCGGCGAATGTCGTGAAACTGTGGCGGGTTGGACAGCCTAGTGGTGCAGGTAGCGCAGCGGGTGAAACTGCTTATAAGTACGACGTCAACGGCAATCTGGCAAGCGAAACCGATTTAAACGGCCACAAAACAACCTATACCTATGATATGACTCGGAATCTGGAGTTGAGCAAAGTTGAGTCTACCGGCTCAGCGCTGGCGCGTACGACAACGACTGAATGGCACCCGATCTTTAGACTACCAACGCGTATCGTTGAGCCTGACCGGACGACGACCGTTGCCTACGATAGCGTCGGCAACGTCCTGACAAAAACGCTGCAACTTACGACCGCTGGCACTGGCAAGCAGGCCTCTAACGCGTCAATCGGCAAGGAATCTACGTGGCGCTACACTTACAATATGCTCGGCCAAATGTTAACGGCCACCGGTCCGCGTATTCGCATCAGTGATGTCATACGGTACAGTTACGACGATGCGGGCAATCTGGTTACTGTGACTGATCCCGATGGTCGTGTAACAAAGCTGTCGCACTATGACGCCAATGGTCGGATCGGAAAAATAGAGACATCACTTGGTCGCACGATGCGCTTATCTTATACATCGCGTGGCTGGTTGAGCGCTCGCATCGTGACGACAGATGGGGTTCAGGAATCCATCAACTACCATTACGACGGCGCGGGACAATTGCTGAAGGCCAACCTGTCCGGCGGCGACGCCATTACTTACGCATACGACGATGCCCATCGGATGATCGGCGCTACCGACAGTCGCGGCAACAACGTCAATTACGCTTTGGATAATCTTGGTAATCGCGTGGGGGAAGATATTCGGGGCAGTGCGGGCCACGTTCGTCAGACCGCACATGAATACGATGCACTCAGTCGTATTGCGCATCAGATTATTGGCCTGTAATGGTAGGACCAAAACAGCGGCTGTTTTGGTCCAGCATTTGTATGATCTGCAATGCGGCGAGTGCAAGAAGCGATTTCTGGCTCATCGCATTATTGATCTTGTACTCTTTACCGATTCATCACATTCAATCACCACACTCAAGCATCAGGATGAAAACTACGTCCAAGCGACACCGGTTGATTCAACAAAATAGTTTTGGGATCGCGGCAGATGATGACCAGTACGACGATTGTTGCTACGTAAGGCAGCATCGATAATATTTGTGACGGTACGCCCAAACCGAAACCTTGTGCGTAGAGTTGTAATACGGTGACGCCACCGAACAGATAGGCTCCGAACACGACGCGGAGAGGTTTCCATGTGCCGAATACGACGAGTGCCAACGCGATCCAGCCTTTGCCTGCGGTCATTCCTTCTACCCACATCGGGGTCTGCACAATCGATAAATACGCGCCTGCGATTCCGGCTGTTGCACCGCCGAACATGACGGCAAGATAGCGGATCAGGATCACTGGGTGACCGATGGCGTGTGCGACTTCTGGCGATTCACCGACGGCGCGCATTTTTAATCCGGCGTGACTTTTGGTGAGAAACCAATACACCGCGCCACACAGTACCAGCGACAAGTAGACCATGATGTCGTAATGGAACAAGAGCTGACCGATGACGGGCAAGTCTGACAGCAGCGGAATAGTAATGCCTTTCAGGCCTTGAATCGGGGTTCCAGCCAGATCGTGACCGACGAAAGCCGATAAGCCGATGCCGAATAGTGTCAAGGCGAGTCCGGTCGCCACTTGATTGGCTTGCATACTCAGCGTCAAAAAAGCAAAGATCAGCGACAGTAGGACGCCCGCTGCGGCGGCGGCGATGAAGCCAGCGGTTGCGCTGCCTGTCGTCAATGCCGCGGCGAAGCCAGCGACGGCGCCGACCAGCATCATGCCTTCGATACCGAGATTAAGAACGCCTGCTTTTTCGACGACGGTTTCGCCAATTGCGGCATAAATCAACGGCGTGGCGGCAATCACGGTACTGGTAATGATAGGAAGGATGGGGCTGGCGGGATTCATGCGGCTTCCTTGGTGACGACGAGCGGGGCTTGTTTGCGAGCAACCTTGATATTGATCAATCTGAAAGTAATGAACAGGTCGGCAGCCAGCAAGTAAAACAACAGCAGACCCTGAAACAGGCCGGTGATCGCTGATGGCAACGCCATTTGCATTTGTGCCGATTCGCCGCCAAGATATAACAGCGACATCAGCAGCGCGCCCAGCACGATACCGACCGGATGCAGACGCCCGATCCATGCGACGATGATGGCTGCAAAGCCATACCCCGGTGAGATTTGCGCCTGCAACTGACCGATTGGTCCAGCCACTTCACATAGTCCGGCGAGTCCGGCGGTAGCGCCGCTGATGAGTAGCGCGGTCCAGACGTTACGCTTATTCGAAAATCCGGCATAAGCAGCCGCTGCGGGGGCCAGACCAGCCACTTGCATGCGAAATCCGGCAAAGGTTTTACTGGAAAATAACCACGATGCGAGGGCTAGCACTAGTCCAAGGATAAAACCCCAATTGGTACGCGCACCTTCGATCAGCAGCGGAACCAGATGGGCGTCGCTAAATGATTTGGATTGCGGAAAATTAAAACCTTGAGGGTCGCGCCATGGACCGTGCACCAGATACGACAACAGCAATTGCGCAATATAGACCAACATCAGTGTGACCAGAATTTCACTGGTATTAAACCGATTGCGCAGGAACGCCGGGATCGCGGCCCATGCCATACCGCCAAGTGCGCCAGCCACAAACATCAGCGGCAATCCCCACATGGAGGTGCTGTCGCCCAGCCACAGTGCAACGCCACCACCGGCTATCGCGCCCATCGTCAGTTGACCTTCGGCACCGATGTTCCAGACATTGGCACGGAAACCTAAAGCGAGACCAAGAGCACACAATAATAAAGGTGTGGCTTTGAGCAGTAACTCACCGACGCCATATAGGGTGGCCAACGGTTTAATGAAAAAGACGTAAAACGCTTGTTGCGGGTCTTTGCCAAGTATCGTGAAGATGACGATACCGGTCAAGAGCATCGCCACCGCCGCTATCAGAGGTGAGGCGACCCGCATGATCGGCGACGGGGCCGCACGGCGTTCAAGTTTGAGCAAGATGGCTCTCCTGTTTGTTCGGTAAGGGTGAAGACGTGTTCGCATCAGCAGAGTGAGACGGCATTTCGTCAAATTGGCCGCTCATCCAGTTGCCGATTTGTTCGATGTTGGTGTCAGCCAATCGTACCGCTGGCGACAACCGACCTGCGGCCAGTACGCAAATACGGTCGCTGATGGTGAATAGTTCTTCCAGTTCTTCTGAGATGACGAGCAACGCCACGCCTTGCAGGCGCAGATCGATCAGGGCTTGCCGAATCAACTGCGCGGCGCCGACATCGACGCCCCATGTCGGTTGCGCGACGATCATCATTTTTGGGTTTAGCATGGTTTCACGTCCGACGATGAACTTTTGCAGATTACCACCGGAGAGGCTTGATGCTGCCGATTGTTCACCGCCGCATTTGACGCCGAAGCGGGTAATCACGTCTTTGGCAAACTGCCGGATTGCCGTATGTCGCATTAGACCTTTGCTTACCATGCCATGGCGAGCGCCGGTCAGCAGCGCGTTTTCTGCCAGACTCATGGCCGGGACTGCACCACGTCCGAGTCGTTCTTCCGGTACAAATGTCAGACCGAGTCGACGCCGCTGGGCCGGGTTAAGTTGGCCGACCTGTTCACCCATCAGTGTGATCATCGGACCGTGCGGGCTCAGGTTTTCGCCAGAGAGGGCAGCCAGTAATTCTTTTTGACCGTTGCCCGATACGCCCGCAATGCCGAGGATTTCACCGCTTTTGACCGCCAGACTGATATTTTTCAGCGTGGTGCCAAACGGATCGATGGTGGTAAGCGATAGCTTATCCAGCGCGAGCCGGACTTCGCCGGTGGCTTGCGGTGTCAGGTGACACTCAGCCAGTTCGCCGCCAATCATCATGCGCGCCAAACTATCGTTGGTTTCGTTCTTGGGGATGGCGGTGCCGCTGACGCGTCCACCGCGCAGGACGGTGGCGGTGTCACACAAGGCGCGAATCTCGTCGAGTTTATGGCTGATGTATAGAATGCTACAGCCTTCCGCTGCCAATTGTCGCAGGGTGGCAAATAAGACGACTACCGCTTGCGGTGTCAGTACCGAGGTTGGTTCGTCCATGATCAGAAGCTTCGGCTCTTGCAAAAGGCAGCGCACGATTTCTACGCGCTGGCGCTCTCCCACCGACATGCTGTGTACCAGTCGATGTGGATCGATGGGCAGGCCGTACTTTTCCGAGACTTCGGTAATCCGCGCAGCTAATTTTGCTGGCGGCATTTGCGCATCCAGTGCCAGCGCAATATTTTCAGCGACGGTCAGGGTTTCGAACAATGAAAAATGCTGGAATACCATGCCGATGCCCAGACGTCGCGCCTGAGAAGGACTGGCGATGTCCAGATAGCGACCTTCCCACAGAATACTGCCCGCGTCCGGCTTGGTGACGCCGTAGACGATTTTCATGAGCGTGCTTTTTCCTGCGCCATTCTCGCCAAGCAAGGCGTGAATCTCGCCAGGTCTTACGCTCAGGCTGATGTCGTCGTTGGCGACCACCGTCGGATATCGCTTGGTAATGCCGTTTAAGACAAGGCGCGGCGGCAGATCAGAATAAATCGGCAGGAGGTCCATGGAAGCGTCCGTAATATAGATTGAAAAGCGATAGATTAAAAAAAGATAAATTAAAAACAATTAAATTGAAAATGATAGATCGAAAACGGTAGATAAAAAAATCTAAATTTCAAACGTTTTACATTTAAAAGCGAAAATTAAATAGCGATTCGTAATAAGAAGGAAATGCAATTGTTGTGCCAGTTCTGCTGAGAATGCACGATGCGACTGGTTGGGGCGCAACCATCGGACACAAACCATTTCTGGCAATAATTGGTAACGGATTATGTGCTTTCCTAGAGCACGATGCGATCGATCTGGCATCTTTAAAAATATTTTGTCGACAAAAAACATCATTGATTGGATGCAATAATTTTAAATTTTGCGTAAATATTTCAGCTAAAACAAATTTTTTATTCCCCCTTTCTGCACCGCAACAGTGCATTTATGATTCTAAGAGCGCCAATTTAATGCAAATTATTGATGCGCTGCACCGATAGTCGTCATAAGTTTTTACATAAATAAGAATATTAATTATTTTCACCAGTGACTAGTAATTGTCAACAATTGGCATGAGAATTGCTGTGAATAAATCAAACGAATTTATGCATAGTTATTATTTATTTACAGCAAGTTTTACATAATCATCGTAATAGGGAGAAACGGGGCTCCTTAATTCCTTTTTTGTATTATTAATAATCTTGGAAAAAAAATGGCAAAGCAAGCAGCAATGAAAATGGGCAAGTTGGCGGTCAATGCATTAACGGTCGCAGCGGCGCTGGCAAGTGTTCAGCAAGTCAATGCAGCGGAGTGGAGCGATACGTCAATTGGGTATCGTTACGGTACGCAATTTGCTGAGCCATACGTCGGCAATGGCATTTCGAAGAACATCATCAATCTGACCCACGCAAGCGGTTATAAATACGGCACCAACTATTTCAACGTCGATTTGCTGCAATCCAATAGCAAGGATGCCAACGCACAAGAAGCCTATATCGTCTATCGCAACACGCTTGATATGGGCAAAGTCTTTAACAAAAACCTGTCCTTCGGTCCGGTTCGTGGTCTTGGCGTGACTGCCGGTTTTGACTGGAATACCAAAAATGATCCTGGCTATGCTTCCAAAAAACGTATGTTGGTCTTGGGACCTACGCTGATGATGGACGTACCGGGTTTTCTGAGCATCAGTTTGCTGTTGATTCAGGAAAGTAATCAACCAGTTGGCATCACCAGCCGTTATACCTACGATTTGCATCCCATGTTGAGCGCAGCATGGGGAATTCCTATTGCTTCAACTGGATTTGCATTTGAAGGTTATATGAACTACATCGCGGCCAAGGGTACCAATGAATTTGGTGGCGGCACGGCGCCAGAATTAAACATCGACGCCCAAGTCATGTATGACCTCGGCACACCTTTGGGAATGGGTAAAAACACACTACGCGCGGGTTTGGAATATCAATACTGGCGCAATAAATTCGGCAACCCAGCCAACGTACGCGGCTCTTTAGCAAAAACACCGATGGTGCGTGTCGAATACCATTTCTAAATAAGTGCAGAAACGTATTCTATAAATACGTTTCTGCGATCCTGAGAATTGGTCCTGCGATAGATTTTTAAGTCTGCCTGTGCAATTTTTTTTCGATTTTCTGCAAGTTACATTGCGGAAAATTGCATCCACGTAAAGGAGTTCAAGATGTTTCGATTACGCTCTACATTAGCGGCCATTGCGGCAGCTACCGGTTTGGTTTTGGGTGTGCTTCCGGTTGCGCACGCTGCTGAGCCGCTGAAAGTGGCTTTTGTGTATCTTGGCCCAGTCGGTGATGGTGGCTGGACATTCCAGCACGATCAGGGGCGTCGCGCTTTAGAAAAAGAATTCGGTAATAAAATCAAGACGACTTTCGTCGAAAACGTGCCAGAAACGGCAGATGCTGAGCGCGTGATTCGCCAATTGGCGGTTGACGGTAATCAGATGATCTTTACGACCTCTTTTGGCTACATGGACCCAACGATGAAGGTAGCAAAATCCTTCCCGAAGGTCCATTTCATGCATGCGACCGGTTACAAAACGGCAGCCAATGTCGGCACGTATCAGACTCGTTTCTATGAAGGCGCTTATCTGTTAGGCATGATCGCCGGAAAAATGACGAAGACCAATACATTGGGTTTCGTTGGTTCGTTCCCGGTCCCGGAAGTAGTGCGCAATATCAACGCTTATACATTGGGTGCAAAGAGCGTCAATCCTAAGATCAAGACCAAGGTTGTCTGGGTAAATACCTGGTATGACCCGGGCAAAGAGCGTCAAGCTGCAGAAACATTGGTAGCCCAAGGTGCGGACATGCTGGCACAAAATACCGACTCGCCAGCTGTTGTGCAGGTTGCCGAAGAGAAGGGTGTGCATGCATTTGGTTGGGATACTGATATGGCTAAATACGGCCCGAAAGCCCACCTGACCGCCAATACCGAAAACTGGGGCGTGTATTACATTCAGGAAGTCAAGCGCGAGCTGGCCGGAACGTGGAAACCAGAGCAAACGTTGTGGGGAATTAAAGAAAATCTGGTCGTTTTGTCGCCATTGAATGCGTCTGTTCCTGCGGATGTATCGAAACTATTCAACGACAAGAAAAAAGATATCGTGGATGGAAAATTGGTACCTTTTGCGGGACCGCTTAAAGATAATACCGGTGCTGTAAAAGTAGCCGCTGGCGCTGTATTGCCGATGGGTGAGTTGATGAGTATCAACTGGCTGGTTGACGGTGTAGAAGGTTCTTTACCTAAGTAAATATTGGCATTGCTCAATTGTATGCTCTTGGCATCTTAATGGGCTAAGAGCATGCTGATTTTTTGATCATGTTAAGCACTTATTTTTCCGCATTACTAGTGTGCCGATGCCTCTCCAAAATGTAGGGTAATATCGTCACTTATTTATTTCCTGTATTTAACTTTTTTAAGGGAAATAAGAACATTGTTGTCGCCAATTTAAGGCGATTGAATCAAAATATATTATTAAGAATGAACATAAACACTTCTTTGTGTCATTGCGATTAGACATAGAGTCGATGGAGTTCAATCACACATTTTTCATTTTTTAATCAAAACAAATTAATTCGATCACGGTCAAACACAGGATTATTGAATTTTTAAATGGTTGTCATCGACAAACGCTTTCGATATGGCTGTTTCCAACGCGATAAATATGAATAAACCAGTCAAACCCTTGCGCCTGGCAAGTGCCGCCGCCGCTAAACCGCAGGCCAATGCCGAAGAGCGTATTTACCACGATGTGTATGACGCCATCATGGAACATCGGTTGCCGCCTCGCACCAAACTGACCGAGCAGGTCTTGTGCCAGATTTACGATACGGCGCGTCATACTGTGCGCAAAGTACTGATCCGTCTGGAGACTGAAGGACTCGTCGAATTGGAGGCTAATCGTGGAGCCTTCATCGCCAGTCCGACCAGCGCAGAAGCAAAAGACATGTTTGAGTTACGCAATATCATTGAACACGCAACACTGGAAAAGGTCGCCCGGAGCGCGACCCCGAAGCAATTGGCGGCGCTGCGAAAGTGCGTTGACGATGAGCGGGCCGCCTATCTGAGCGGTGATCGCCCGCGCTGGATTCGGCTGTCGGCGCAATTTCATCTGGAATTGGCCGAGATCACCGATAACGCTATGCTGGTAGAGGTGCTGCGTAAACTGGTCTCGCGCACGACATTGCTAATCGCTAAGGTCGAAGCGCCGGGGCAAAATGCCTGTTCTTTTGACGAACACGAAAGCGTACTGGTTGCGTTGGAGAATGGCGATGCAGCACTGGCACAAGCGCAAATGGCCCACCATTTGCATAGTTGCGAAGAGCGCGTACAACCGGAACAATCTACCAATTTCGATTTGCGGGCAGCACTGGGAAAGCCTCTGTAAGTGGGTATCAGTAGTTGATTTAAGCGGCAATATCTGTTTGATGGTCGATTTCCCTGCGCTGAATCATCCGAATACTGCAACAGTATTGGTGTTGCGTTATTCAGTTAGTCAGACTTATTGCTGTTTCGCGAAAGTCTCGGATTTTCAAATTCGGATTTATTTTCGGGTAAATCGAAAAGGCCAGATTTACTGATCCAATTTTGATGGCAACAAATCATACAATTGGCAGATTTAAATCAAGTTCGTGAATTTATAGTAATCTCATCTTATTGATGAAAAGAAACTTTATCACTCCATCAAATTTATCGGCAAACCGAATCTGGAGCCGATCCCTTTAATACCTCTTAAGAATGGCTATCAGTCTGGAATTCAGGCAAATGATGGCCTGAGAATGCCTTTGTCCGCAGATTGATAACGGCATTCGCTTAATCAACAAACCAAGTTCTAAAGAAATCTCGGGATTGCGCCCGGGATTCTGCGTGGATAAAAGCTTTATGTCTCACTGAATATAGCGGTGCTTTGAGTTTTTAAAAATGGTAAACCGTAATCGTCGTCGACGCTCAAGCGCGTTGGGGTTGGGTGTATTAACACGTTACGTAATGGCAAAATAGGAGCTTCGCCGCCACTAACTATATTCAATTAAATATATTTAATTCAAGGACTTATGGAAAACCATCCCGGCAAGGCGTGCCGATCGAAGACGGCACCGAGTACCGCTAGGAAAGCGCAACGCCGCTAGGGCGATTTTTCATAAGTCCTTATTTTTCAAGGAAAAAAGAGTCATGATCAGCATAAATATTAACGGCAAGGATACGCAAATCGACGCGCCTGCCGACATGCCCTTGCTATGGGCGTTGCGCGATGTTGTCAACCTCACTGGTACCAAATTCGGTTGCGGGATGTCATTGTGCGGCGCTTGCACTGTTCATCTTGACGGCGCAGCGATCCGTTCTTGCGTGACCCCGATCTCTGCGGTAGCAGGAAAAAAAATCACCACCATCGAAGGCGTTGACATCGGTCACGTCGGTCAGGCGGTACAAGCAGCGTGGCGCAAGCTTGACGTGGTGCAATGTGGTTACTGTCAGTCCGGTCAGATCATGTCTGCGGTTTCATTGCTGAGTAAGAACAAACAACCAACGGATACGGATATTGATCAGGCCATGAGCGGCAATATTTGTCGTTGCGCTACCTACGTCCGCATTCGCGCCGCCATCCACGAAGCCGCTAAAACGCTGGCATAACAGGAGACCAGGATGAAATCTATTGATCGCGCTTTTCAGTCAGCTTCCCTCCAACTGGCATCGCCCGACGCCCAGAGTAACGATGATTTTGCCATCACTAATGTTAGTCGAGGTCTTAGTCGCGGTGTCAGCCGTCGACGCTTCATGCAAGCCTCCGGCGGTCTGGTATTGGGCTTGCATTTAGGTTCTTTGATGGCTGCCACCGGCACACAGGGAACCACCGCTGCGTTCGAACCGAATGCCTTTGTGCAGATCGGCAACGATGGCAGCATCACCATTCTGGCTAAACATCTGGAAATGGGACAAGGTATTTATACCGGTTTGGCAAGTCTGATTGCGGAAGAACTGGACGCAGACTGGAGCAAAGTCCACGTCGAAGGCGCACCAGCTGACGTCAAGCTTTATCAGAATCTGGGATGGGGTATTCAGGGTACTGGCGGCAGTAGTTCGATCGCCAACTCCTACGAGCAAATGCGTAAGGCCGGCGCGACAGCGCGTGCAATGCTGGTGTCAGCAGCGGCGGCCAAATGGAAAGTCGCGCCAGCCAGTATTACCGTCAGCAAGAGCGTGGTGCATCATGCCGCATCTGGTCGCAAAGCCGGTTTTGGAGAATTAGCGGCAGCGGCGGCGACACAGCCGGTCCCAACCGACGTCAAATTGAAAGCGCCGAAGGAATTCAAGTTAGTCGGCAACGCCAAATTGCCGCGCCTTGATAGCTTTGCCAAGACCAATGGCACCGCAATGTTTACGCAGGATATCAAGTTGCCCGGCATGTTGGTGGCGGTACCATTGCATCCGGTCCGCTTTGGAGCGACGGTTAAAAGCGTCAATGCAACCAAGGCCAAGGCCATTCCCGGTGTGGTCGAGGTGGTCCAGTTTGCAGGCACGGCGCGCAGCTTTGCCGGTGTCGCAGTGCTGGCAACCAATACCTGGGCCGCCCGCCAGGGACGCGATGCGCTCGAAGTAGAGTGGGATGAAACTCACGCTTATAAAAAAGGTTCGCCCGAAATTCTGACGCAGTATCGTGCTGCATTGGAAAAACCGGGTCTCGTTGCGCGCAAAGTTGGCGACGTTGACGCCGCATTGGTCAAGCCAGCGACCCTGATCGAAGCGGACTACGCAGTGCCGTTTCTTGCGCATGCCGCCATGGAACCGCTGAACTGTCTGGTACAGCTTGGTGAAAGCACTTGCGAGATATGGAACGGCGAACAATTTCAGACCATCGATCAGGGTTCAGTTGCCAAGTTTTTGAACATGCCAGCCGACAAGATCAAGATCAATCAGCTATATGCAGGCGGCAGTTTTGGTCGACGCGCCAATCCGCATAGCGACTATGTAGTGGAAGCAGTCTCCATCGCCAAGTCGGCACGCGCGCAAGGCGTCAAAGGACCGGTCAAAATGGTCTGGATGCGAGAAGACGATACGCGTGGTGGTTATTACCGACCGATCAATGTGCACCGTGCACGGCTGGCGCTGGACGCGCAAGGGCGCTTGTCGGCATGGCATGTAAGAATGGCCGGTCAATCAATCATGGAAGGTTCTGCGTTTGCGGGTGTGATCAAAGACGGTATTGATCCGACCTCAGTCGAAGGGCAAGCGGATCTGCCTTATGATGTGCCGAATCTTCAGGTTGAGCTATATACGCCGACGGATGTTGGCGTTCCGATACAATGGTTCCGTTCAGTCGGTCACACGCACAGTGCTTTTTCATCAGAAGGCCTGATGGATGAAGCAGCCGTTGCTGCCGGTAAAGATCCACTGGCGTTTCGACTGGCGATGTTAGCCAAACACCCGCGTCACAGCGGCGTGTTGCAATTGGCGGCGCGTCAGGCCGGATGGTCAAAACCATTAGCTCCGGGCGCAAAAGGTGAGCGTCGCGGTCGTGGATTGGCGGTGCACGAATCCTTCAATACATTCGTCGCTCAAGTCGCCGAAATCACCGTTAAGGCAGATGGAACTTTCAAGGTTGATCGTATTATTTGCGCGGTCGATTGCGGTGTTGCAGTGAATCCCGACGTCATCAAGGCGCAGATAGAAGGTGGTATCGGCTTTGGTCTGGCCGCTGCCTTGCATGGCGCGATCACACTCAAGGACGGGGTGGTTGAGCAATCCAATTTCCACAACTATCAGGTTTTACGCATCAATGAGATGCCTAAAATTGAGGTGTTTATTGTGGGTTCAACTGAAAAGCCAAGCGGTGTCGGTGAACCGGGTGTGCCGCCGGTAGCGCCAGCGGTCGTCAATGCAATCTTCAATGCCATGGGAAAACGTCTGCGGACGTTACCAATCGCGGATCAATTGACAAAGGCTTGATCATCTTGAGGTAATGATTTATCTTGACGGCTGATGTGCAAAAGTAGAATTATCTGGGAATGTGATTGTCAGGTAATAAGGAAGATTGAGTCGGTGGCGATGCTGCCGATTCATGCATTACCAGTCTTTCGTGCCTGTTTGCATATAAGTTTTTTTGATGACGTTCATACAAACTGAATTACATAAACTTTAAAGGCGGTTGCGGTTATATTTGAATTTGTTTTTGACTTACCCCGACATTGTCAGCGCCAATGTCGGGGTAAGTCAAATTCAAAGACAACCGCACCAGCACTAACCTTGATGGTGAATGTGATTTGGTTTGCATTTACCTCATTTACAATCTTTAATAAACACCCTGATAGTCCAGTGTTGTAAAACAACCGCGCAACCCGCTAGTCGCCGCTAGTTTATATTGAATCCTTGAATCAGCACCCTTTAACCGGCCACTGCATCTTTTCGAATTTCTAACGGAGGCGTGCCCTCCTTAAATAACTGGCTAATCTGGCCCCGTAACTCAGGCGAATCCTCATGACCATGCACGCTGACGGCATGCTGGACCGCTGCTTCTAACAGTTCTTTATCATTGTCCGCCGACATCGCTACCGAGCAGTTTGAGTCGCTTGGATATTCGCGGCAATCGATGTATTTACGTGTCATGGTGAACTCCTTTAACGAGGGTCAAATAGCCGCATCGCGCTCGACTACAGCACTTACGGCCCCACCGCAATTGCCTGCCAGAATCCGAGTGCAAAACGGTCCGAGTGGTCACGATTTAACACTGAACTATCTGCTGACAATGTGCGTGATGCTTAGTTGGATGAGGTTTTAGATCACGGATAGCTTCTCAGGGCCTCGCTTCCAATATTAAGTTGAACGGCGTCTCGGTGGCACGACGGAAATGACGGAATCCACCTTTGACGACAACGTCTTTTAAGCGCTTTTCTCCGGCTTGCGCACCGAGACCCATTTGACCGTCCTGCGATAGCGATGCGGGCGTGCAAATCAAAGTCGATGCAGCGTAGAAAATGCGCCCGACCGGATTAAGATTATCTTCTGTTCTATCATTCGCAAACGGTTCCACAATCATCCATGTGCCATCCGGTTTGAGTGATTGACGGACGTGCTCGGCGGCACCGATTGGATCTCCCATGTCGTGCAAACAATCGAAAAAAGTCACCAGTTCGTAGTCGCGCCCAGGAAAATCTTTTGCGGCAGCTACTTCAAATCTGACTCTATCGGTAACCTCGGCTTTTTCTGCAGCGCGACGGGCATACTGAATGGATGGCTCATGGTAATCAAAGCCGACAAAGGTGGATTGGGGATAAGCTTGCGCCATCAATATCGTTGAGGAGCCATGCCCACAACCGACATCTGCAACTGATGCACCGGCTTTTAGTTTTGCATCCACGCCGTCCAGCGCCGGTATCCATGTACTGATCAGATTGGCTGCATAACCGGGACGGAAAAAACGTTCGGTTCCGTGGAAAAGTGCATGACTATGCTGATGCCAGCCTACGCCTTTACCTGTCCGAAAGGCTTCTTCGATTAACGGTAAATCATTAAACATAGATTCGCAAACCTGAAAGAACCCAGGAATGAAGACAGGGCTGGTCTCGTCAGCGAAACAGAGTGCCTGTTCAGCGGGTAGTTCATACGTTTGGCTAGATGATTGGTACTCAACGAACCCGGCTGCGGCCTGTGCTGATAACCATTCGCGCAGATAGCGCTCGGTCATGCCGGTGCGCGTGGCAAGCTCGGAGGAAGTCATGGGACCGCGCCCTGCCATTGCCTGGTACAAACCAAGTTTGTCACCGAGCAATATCAGCGCCGCTGATGCGACGGCGCCGAACTCGCCCACCATGCGCCCCATAAAAGTCTGAAGTCGTTCTTGATCGACTGCCATGATGCGCCTCCTCATTATCAGTCAAAATATAATTTGGTCGCCGCGCAAGTGCAGAGTTGGTGTGGGTAAACTACGCCCAACTGGCGCAGTACTATTAAATTTTAGGAATCAAAGTTGTGTTTGTCAACGCCGAAATCAGGCGTTTATTTATTTTATTTATAGGTAATGGTTCAGCTGACAGCGATCTAAGATAAGTGCCCACGCCATCGAGATTTCTATGCAGATGTGTGCATTGTGGCATTAGCCAGAAAACGGCTGGTATCGGTCAACCGCGTATAAAGAAGTTAGTATCAGAGGCCGTCAATGTAATGTTAATGCGATGGAAAAGCGTCTGCGGGCGCTGCCAATTGTGAATCAATCGACGTCTAAAGCACTGTAGTTGACGCCAGCGGCTACAGAACTGAATCCGATTGCAGATACAACGGAAAGAAAGATAAAACAGGCCGCGTCAGGCAGGTCGCAGAATTTGCACTTTCCACTATTTCTGATTTTTTGCGCTAGTTGAGAGTGCAGAGTGAAGAGAGGCGGGACCAAATCTGCTGCAGCCTTATAAACCAAAGCTGCAGCAATCCAGCGGATTTGGCATTCTACGTCTGGAAAATATTATTCAACCTTTTCGCCAATGGCGCGAAACATCGCCAGCATCTGATCTGTGTATCCTTTTTTATCGAGGTTCAGATCATTACTAACTTTGGCGATCACCAGATTTTTCTTTGGGTCGACATAGATAAATTGGCCCTTTAATCCGACCGCTATAAAGTCCTCTTTCCCATCTTTTGGCACCCACCACATATAGCCGTAACCGATGATGGTATTAGGTGAATCGGCACTTTTGTCCTGCGCGGGGTTGGCACGACCGCCTTCGGCGGTTAAGCATGGCTCGTCAGGAGTGATCGCCTTATCCTCATATTTTCCGCAGCGATAGTCAGTAGGGGTTGTTGATTCTTTCACCCAAGCCGCAGGCACAATTTGTACACCGCCAATTTTTCCTTGATTTGCGTAAATTTTTCCGAAGCGGGCGAAGTCGCGTAGCGTCATGTTGGTACAGCAAAAACCCATCTCAAGACCATGACGGTCAGTTTCTAATGTGGCGATACTTTCCATGCCCGCTGGTGTCCACAATTTTTCTTGCATGTAGTCACTCATCGACATACCCGTCGCACCGCGTAGCACGGTTGCCAATGCCGCAGGATCCATACCGATGTAATGCCAGTATGTGCCAGGCACAAAATTTTCAATATGTCCACGTCCTGCGATGTAGCCATCCAGCGTATTAGGAGGCCATCCAAGATAAGTGATCATCCATTTATAGTCTGCGTCAAAGCCATAGCCTTCGTTAAATTTTATCCCGCTCGACATTTGTAGCAAATGGCGCAACGAGACGTCTTTGTAACTCGAAGAGGCTAATACGGGCGCGTATTGTGCCACGCTATCGTCAATCGATCGGATAGTGCCATCATGCAAGGCAATACCAACCATCGCAGACGTGATCGATTTATTGATCGAGTAGGATGGGAAGAGCGTTTTCTGGGTGCTATTTCCGAAATACTCCTCATGCAATACCTGATCTTGCTTGAGCACGAGCAAACCAAGTGTCGCTGTATCAGTTAGCGTATCGGTGACGGTGAGTGACTTACCTTCAGAAACGTAGGTAATATTTTCCAGTGATAGTTTTTTGTCTGACGTCTTTAACTCAGAAATATGATCAGAAAGATTGGAAATTGTTTTGGTCTTCCACTTAACTGGCAGTTGTTTTTCACTTATGGGTGCTTGAATTTCAGGGGCTTTAGTCATGGAATAGGCAGTTGTGCCCATCAATAGCGCGACTGAAAATAGGAGTAATTTGATATTAATTTTGTTCACTTAAACTTCTCGAATGGTTGCAAAAAATGTTGATAAAAACGCCTGATACAATTTGGGCGTTACACTTTTTGGGGTTGGTGAGAATACAGCGAAAATTCTTCAAGAAAGACCAATAACTCGAGCGATTTAAGTAATTGGAACGGTAAGCAAAAGGCCGTTACTGTTTTGGCATTCCTATTCCATTCCTTGCCAAATCTCAGCCACGCCGCCATCGGCTATCTCTTCTCAATTTTTGAGGGGATTGGCTTCTCACTGAAGTGCATCGAGAACGTTCATCAATAACGCGTAAAACGACTTATGAAGTAGAAGATAGGATCTTCAGTATATATTTGACAATGCAGGGACTGTGACTGCCAGTATATTGGCAACGCGCTCGACTTCAGTGCTGAACGAGTTCGTGCGGGATAGATACTAAAGTGCGCCATCCTTCAGATTGCTCATCCGCAGCGATGGCCACTTCCCACTCGCGCTCAGCTCCCCCACCAGGCGTGCAATTAATTGCGCGACTGCCCGTTTCGCATTAGTCGCAGGAATGTTGTTCGAGGTACAAATTCCCAAGGTGCGCGAGATTTGGGTCGGATCGATACGTTTGGCTTTCAGTCTTCCCTGCGTTACTTCTTGCTGCACTAGTGCCAGCGGCATGATGGTATTGCCCTGACCGGCTTCAACTGCGATTTTCAGAATGTGCACCGAGTTGATTTCGGCAAACAAGGACGGCATTTGCATGTCTAGTCTGACCGCCGTTTCTTCGATGATGCTGCGGATACAGTGGCTGTGTTGCAAGCCCGACAGCATCAATTGCCCGGAAAGCGCTTCTTGCAGTGACACGTCACCTTCTTCGCATGTTGTGGACTTCGGGCCTTTGGCGGGCTTGACCAGATAAAAATCCTCTTGCGCGATCGGTGAGAAAGAAAAGCCCTGCAACTGGATGTTAGACGTAAAGACAGCCAGATCAACGCGCCCTTGCCACAGTTGTTCCAGCAGATTGCCGGTTAGTTCCTCATTAATATGCAGGGACACGTTGGGTAAATGCGCCTGCACCGCGTTAATCAGCGGTAACGCCAGCGCTGCCGAGACACTTTGCGGTACACCCATGACGACATTACCGACGATTGCTTCGCTCGAAAAATGGACAGCTTCACGGGCATCTCCTATCTGTTTCAGAATAGCTTGTCCGTATTCGTAGAACACCTTGCCGCTTTCGGTCGGAAACACGCCACTGCGACTGCGATGCAACAATTTGACGTCGAGGTCGATTTCCAGATCCGAGATTTGTTTGCTAAGGGCGGATTGCGCCACGAACAAGCGTCGGGCTGCACGCGAGACGCTGCCACTGTCGACCACGGCGAGGAAATATTTGATTTGCCTGATTTCCAACTAAGTTGTCTCCGCTGCCGACACCGACATAATGTTGATGGCTAATTATTTGTTACATTGCTAACGCTCTGTGTCGCTTATGTCACTCTTGTGTCGCTCTCATGTCACTCTAATGCCATCCTGCTTATGCCATGCCTTAATGGCATTCAGTTCGCAGCCATCTGGAAACGAGAACGCAGGATATGCAATCGATATTACCACTGGCGCTTGTTTCCACAGTAACCTGATTTCCAATTCATACTTACCAGAAGCCTAGCCTTAGAACCGCCAGAGTTCGGCTCTGCAACATAACGGAGATGCACCATGACAGCCATGCCAAAAATTGCGCCTTTGAGCGCTCGAATTCTTCCCGTGCCATTTTGCGAAGCGATGACCGTCTTGCTTGGCGCGCGATTTACACTCTCGCTGCCCGTGCGCGAACACCACGGCAAGGACGAATCGCCGTTCGGGATCATCGCCCCGGACGCCGTAGCCTTTGTCAAGACCACGGAAGAGGCGGCGGCCGTTATGCGGTTGTGCCACGAACACCGTGTTCCGCTGATTCCATTTGGCGCAGGAACGTCGATTGAAGGACATGTTCTGGCACCGCACGGCGGTCTCAGTCTTGACCTTAGCGGTATGAACGCCGTGGTTGCAGTGCATGCCGATGATTTGACGGTGACCGTGCAGGCGGGTGTTTTGCGGAAGCAATTGAACGAAGAAATCAAACATACCGGCCTGTTCTTCCCGATTGATCCGGGCGCTGATGCCTCCATTGGCGGTATGTGCGCCACGCGCGCGTCGGGTACCAATGCGGTGCGATACCAGACCATGCGGGAGAATGTGCTGGCCCTGACCGTGGTGACGCCCGAGGGTAAGATTATCCATACCGGAACAAGGGCCAAAAAATCCTCGGCTGGTTACGATCTGACCCGTGTGTATATCGGCAGTGAAGGCACGCTGGGCATCATCACCGAGATCACGCTGCGCGTTTATCCGCAGCCGGAAGCGATTTCGGCCGCGATATGCGCTTTTCCTACGATTGCGGATGCGGTGCAGACGGTGATCGAAACGATCCAGATGGGCGTGCCGATTGCGCGGGTCGAGTTCGTCGATGCGTTGTCGATTAAGGCGATTAACCGGCACGACAAACTCGAATTGGCAGAAATGCCGACACTTTTTTTCGAATTCCACGGTAGCGAAAATGGCGTCAAGGAACAGGCCGAGACTGTTCAGCAGATTGCTGCAGAACACGGCGGCCATCAGTTCGAATGGGCAACGCAACCTGAAGATCGCAAGAAGCTATGGAACGCACGGCATAACGCCTACTTTGCTGCGTTACAACTCAAGCCTGGTTGTCAGGCTGTGGTCACTGACGTTTGCGTACCGATTTCGCGTCTGGCTGAATGTGTGATGGCGACGGATGTGGATTTGCAGGCCTCATCGCTCCCTTGCCCGATCGTGGGCCATGTGGGTGACGGCAACTTCCACGTCATTATCCTGATTGATCCGAATAAGCCGGAAGAGCGGATAGAAGCAGAGCGCATCAACGCCAATATCGTTGAGCGCGCTCTTGCCGTGGGTGGCACTTGTACTGGCGAACACGGAATCGGCATGCACAAAATGGATTTTCTAAAAACCGAGCACGGTGACGATGCGTTAGATGTGATGCGTGCGATCAAGCGCGCGCTGGACCCACTGAATTTGATGAATCCCGGCAAAATATTTGAACTGAAGTAATGTTCAGGCGGCAAAGATCAGCGATTGCCAAGGGGCGAACGAGGATTCATTCCTCTTTGGTCAATGCCGATTTCAACGGAAAACTGCGTTAGCAGAATAAGAATAGATTTTTTGGAAGGTAGTTCACGGCAGCTTTTTAACGTTAATTTCGCAGCTTTAAAATAACACACTATTAAAACCGGTTCAAACCGGATAAACAAGTCGGAGACAAAAAATGAATGACACCACTGCCGAGGGCGTGCGATTTAACGCGTCGACTGGCATCGACCAAATATACAAAAAAAATTAGCTTGCGCCTGATCCCGTTTCTTTTATTCTGCTACATCCTGTCGTATCTGGATCGCGTCAACATCGGTTTCGCCAAACTGCAGATGCTCGGCGAGCTGCATTTTACCGATGCTGTGTATGGACTTGGTGCCGGTGTATTCTTCATCGGCTATTTTTTCTTTGAAGTACCCAGCAATATCATCATGCATAAAGTCGGCCCACGACGTTGGCTGGCGCGTATTTTAGTGACTTGGGGCCTTCTGTCGGCGGCGATGATGTTCGTTCAGGGTGCTACCTCATTTTATGTTTTGCGCTTTTTGCTGGGCGTGGCCGAAGCGGGCTTTTTCCCGGGCATCATTTATTACCTCACCCGCTGGTATCCAGCTGACCGACGCGGACGTGCTACATCGTTATTCCTGTTGGCTCTTCCTTTATCCGGTCTGATCGGTGGTCCGCTGTCTGGTTGGATTTTGCGCGATACCCACGGTATCGGGGGACTTTCAGGATGGCAATGGATGTTTTTGATCGAAGGCCTTCCTACCGTGATTGCAGGATTTTTTCTGTTTCGCTATCTGGATGACAACGTTGCAGATGCCAAGTGGCTTACCGAATTAGAAAAACGCGAAGTCATCGCCCTCATGCAAAAAGAAGAAGCGACTAAGACCCATTCGGGCACAGGCAAGGCTTTTGGGAGTGCCCGTACCTGGTTGCTAAGCCTGATTTATTTTCTGTTCGTGTTCTCTCTGTACGGTATTAGCTTCTGGTTGCCAACCATCATCAAGGCCGCTGGCGTAAAAGACGCGCTCGACATTGGCCTGCTCAGCGCATTGCCATGGGCGGCTGGTGTAATACCTATGTTATTGATCGCCCGCAGCGCGGATCGCCGTGGTGAGCGGCGCTGGCACATCTTCGTCCCGGCCGTCATCGGAACCATCGGATTTATCATCAGCGTGAAGTTTAGCGCCAACGTACCGATCGCTTTAATGGGCATGTCGATTGCAACAATGGGGATCTTAAGCGTGCTGCCGATTTTCTGGAGTCTGCCGACTGCCTATCTTGGCGGCGCGGGTGCGTCGGCCGGGATTGCGTTGATCAACTCATTCGGTAATCTGTCTGGCTTTGTCGGGCCGACGCTGATAGGTTGGGTCAAAGGGATTACCGGTACGCTCGACAGCGGCGTTTATATGCTTGCCGGATGCTTGTTTTTGGGCGGTTTGTTGACGCTGTTCACGGCATCAAAATAGTGCAATCCCAACTTCACTATCAGCAAGGCGGCACTATCATCAATACCGCATTGCGTTCAGGCGTTCATTAAAGCGGCGGTGCATTTCTCATCAAAACGGTTTTCAGTGCAAAGCTCGATTTGATATGCGCCACGCCCGGAATACGGGTAAGGGTGTTGGTCAAGAATGCTTGGTAATTGTGCAAATCCTTGACCACCACGCGTAACAGATAATCTGCATCGCCCGTCATCAGGAAGCAACTCATTACTTCCGGCACCAGCGCAATTCTCTCTTCAAAATGGTTCAGCGCTTCAAGCGCCTGTTTGTCCATAGCGACTGACACAAATACCACCAATCCCCCGCCTAGTCTTGTCTCATCCAATCGGGCTATATAGCCCTGAATATAGCCTCTTTCTTCCAGCAAACGCACGCGGCGTAAAGTCGGTGTTAGAGACAAACCAATTGCATCGGCCAACTCGCGCCAGCTAATTCGCCCATCATTTGCCAGAATATTGAGTATTTTGACGTCGAATTTGTCTATTTTCATTTTTATTGAACTATTAAATGTCACTTTGTTAGTCGAAACACTTTAATAACTACAGTTAACGTAGTCCTTTTTGGTCCCAATTGCTAGCAGTTGAGACCTATACTTTTCTGACTATAAAAAGTGTGGAGATTGTATGACACAAGTTGATCTGACGTATTCTGCTGAAGATGTTTATACGCGCACGGATGGCCGTATTTATCTCACCGGAACACAGGCGCTGGTGCGCTTGCCGATGATGCAGAGAATGCTGGATCGTGCGCGGGGTTTGAATACCGCCGGTCTGGTGTCGGGTTATCGCGGTTCTCCACTTGGCACTTACGATCTGCAACTATGGAAAGCCTCCAAGGCGCTTGCGGCGCACGATATTGTGTTTCAGCCTGGGCTTAATGAAGATTTAGCCGCGACCGCTTTGTGGGGCGCGCAAATGCATAAAGCGTATGGCGAGACCAAAGTCGATGGCGTTTTCGGTATTTGGTACGGCAAAGGACCGGGGGTTGACCGTACCGGCGACGTGTTTCGCTCCGCCAATATGCTGGGGACTTCGGCTCTGGGTGGCGTGCTGGCGGTATCGGGTGACGATCATTCGGCGCAATCATCGATGTATCCGCATCAGACTGACGGCATATTTTCTGCGGCGTCGATTCCCGTTTTACAACCATCTAACCTGGCTGAAATTCTTGAATTCGGTCTGGCGGGCATTGCGTTGTCGCGCTTTTCGGGTTTGTGGGTGTGCCTGAAGACGATCGCTGAAGTGGTCGAAACCGCAGGATCACTTAAATTGCCGCCATTGCCACATTACGTGACGCCGGAGGACTTCATTGTGCCAGCGCACGGTTTGAACTGGGATCCAAGCATTGCGTGGCCGGGTGAGCGAGCTGAGCTTGAGCGGCGACTGATCAATGAAAGACTGCCTGCCGCGTTGGCGTGGGCCCGCGCTAACAAACTCGACCGCACTATTGTGACGACGCAAGGCGGCTGGTTAGGTATTGTGACGGTCGGCAAGGCGCATCAGGATGTGATGCAGGCGGTGGAAGATTTAGGCCTAAAAGCCGCGGATTTAACGGCGCTCGGCATTGCGATTTATAAGGTGGCGATGAGTTGGCCGCTGGAAACGGTCGGCATGAAAGCGTTTGTTGACGGGCGCGAAGAAATCTTCGTTGTCGAAGAAAAGCGCGCCATCGTCGAGGCCCAGATTAAGGAAGCGCTATTTCATGAAACCAGTGGAAAGCGTCCTTGTGTCGTCGGTAAGACCGATCAGGTCGGCAAACCGTTGTTGCCGGAAATCTCTGAATTTACGCCATTGATGCTGGCGCGTGCGCTGGTGGCGCGCATCGGCGACAAAGCACCGATACTTCACACCCGGCTAGCCGCACTGGAAGCCCGTTTGTTGCCGCCACAACGCACAGTGATTCCGATTCGTCGCCCGTATTTTTGCTCGGGTTGTCCGCACAATACTTCGACCAAAACGCCTGATGGTTCAATTTCTGGTGGTGGTATCGGTTGCCATGTGATGGCATTATCTGATCCAAAATTAAAAACCACTACCTTCAGCCAGATGGGCGGCGAGGGTGCGCAATGGGTTGGTGCGGCGCCGTTCTCGGCGACATCACATGTGTTTCAGAATCTGGGCGATGGTACATATCAACATTCTGGCTTGCTCGCTATTCGCGCTGCGCTGGCGGCAAAAACCAATATTACCTACAAAATTCTGTACAACGACGCGGTGGCGATGACCGGCGGGCAAACTGCGGAAGGGTCGATGGACCCGCTGCGTATTACGCGTCAGTTGCAGGCTGAAGGCGTGGAGACGATTGCATTTGTCTCGGACGATCCAGAACGATGGGAAGGTAATCCCGAACTGGCAAAAGGCGTGGACATTTATCATCGTGATGCGTTGGATGAAGTACAGCGCAAATTGCGCGAAGTTGCGGGTGTCAGTGCCATTGTCTATGAGCAAACCTGTGCGTCGGAAAAGCGCCGGCGTCGTAAACGCGGTGCTTTTCCTGATCCGGACAAGCGTTTATTCATCAATCCTCGCGTGTGCGAAGGGTGTGGCGATTGCTCGGTGCAATCGAACTGCATCGCGGTGCAACCGCTGGAAACTGATTTCGGCCGCAAGCGCGAAATCAATCAGAGCGCCTGCAACAAAGACTTCTCCTGCGTCAAAGGTTTTTGCCCAAGCTTTGTCGAAATTGACGGTGTGCAATTGCGCAAGCCCGACCCTAAACGTTTGCAAGAACTGGAAGCACAGACAATTCTTTCATTGCCAGCAGTCAACGTACCGTTACTCGACGGTCCTTATAACGTGTATGTGACCGGTATCGGCGGTACTGGCGTACTGACGTTGGGCGCGTTGTTGGGCGCGGCTGCGCATATTGAAGGTAAAGGGGCGAGCGTGCTCGACTTTACCGGTCTGGCACAAAAGAACGGCGCGGTAGTCAGCCAGATACGGATTGCGACAATGGCCGAAGAGATCAGCGCAGTGCGGATTGGTGTGGGCGCAGTCGATCTGCTTATCGGGACCGATTTAGTAGTGGCCGCTGCGGCCGATAACCTGGCGCGTTTTGCTGTCCATCGCACGGCTGCAATCGTCAACCTGGGGCAGACACAGACGGCCGATGTCGTGTCTCAACGCGATGCCAGTTTGCCGGTGGACGAGATGCTCGAACGCGTGCGTAACCGTACCGTTACGGATCGCTTTTATACATTCAATGCCAGTACTTTGGCACAAACTTTATTTGGTGATACCGTCGCCGCCCATACGCTGATGCTGGGTTATGCGTGGCAGTCTGGTCTGGTCCCTTTGTCGCTGGAAGCGTTGACACGGGCGATTGAACTCAACGGTGCGGCGGTGGGAATGAACAAAAGCGCGTTGGCTTGGGGGCGCATTGCTGCGGCTAGTCCAGAAACGCTGGATAAAATCGATGCGCCAGAGGTTGACCTCAATACCGCTGCTATTCGCCCGAAAGACTTTGAAGGAACGGTCGATTTTTTTGCAAATGAACTTATTGCCTATCAAGGCGGTGATTATGCGCGACGGTATCGCAATCTGGTTATGCAAGCGCGTCAGGCGGAACAGCGTCTGGGCAACGATTCGGAAGCATTTGCCACGGCAGTCGCCGAGCAGGCATTCCGTTTGATGGCGTATAAAGATGAGTACGAAGTAGCGCGTCTTTATGCCGCACCAGATTTCAGGGCGTCGCTGGCAAAGCAATTTTCGACTACGGACAAACTCTCGGTATGGCTATCGCCGCCGTTGATTTCGGGTATTGATCCGGCTACGGGACGACCTAAGAAACGTCGCTTTGGCCCGTGGATATTTTCTGCGTTTGCGGTGTTGGCAAAGTGTCGCGGGTTGCGCGCTACGCGTTTCGATCCTTTCGGTTATACCGAGGAGCGTGCCAGTGAACGTCGTTTGATTGTCGACTACTTCTCGATGATCGAAAAACTCTGCAGTAAAATCAGCAAGATGAATCTAACAGCGGCGGTCGCCTTGGCCCACTTACCGGGTGAAATTCGTGGATACGGACCAGTCAAACACGCGGCAATCGTGAAGTATGTCGAAGATAAAGTTGTACTGTTGGAAATATTCGACAAACCAGTCGATTTATCCGGCTACAAGACGCTATCTTTTAAGGCCGCGTAAGCCTTGATAGAAAAGATCAAACTAGAAGATGTGGTGCTTGGCGTTTTAATGTTCTAACGTTAAGGCAATGCATTAATAAATACAATCGGAGATAACATGATTTTGACCGAAGAACAGCAAATGATCCGCGCAGCGATACGCAGCTTCGCTCAAGAACAATTGGCTCCGTTTGCCGAAAAATGGGAAGCGGAATCCCTATTCCCGAGGGAAGCATTGAAAGCGCTAGGCGGCTTAGGCGCGATGGGCGTGACAGTGAGTGAACAGTACGGTGGCGCGGGCATGGATTACGTCACACTAGCCGTGGTACTGGAGGAAATCGCAGCAGGCCACGGCGCGACATCCACCATCGTGTCAGTTCAGAATTCGCTCATCTGCGGGATCACTGAAAAATTCGCCTCGGAAGCGCAAAAATCGCGCTATCTGGAAGGCTTCGCCAGCGGTCGCTTATTGGGATGTTTTTGTCTGACAGAACCGCAAGCGGGTTCCGATGCATCGGCATTGAAGACCAGCGCACGGCGTGATGGCGACGAATGGGTACTCAATGGCGTCAAGCAATTTATCACCACCGGACGTGAGGCCGATGTCGCTATCGTACTCGCGCTCACCGATCCCGCTAAAGGTAAAAAGGGAATGTCGTGCTTTTTGATACCGACCAATACGCCCGGTTATCGGGTTGCCGGTATTGAGAAAAAACTCGGACAGCACGCATCGGACACCGCGCAAATTAGCTTTGAGAATTGTCGCGTACCACTTGATGCGTTGGTTGGTGAGGAAGGACAGGGTTACAAAATTGCACTGTCGAATCTGGAAGCGGGACGTATTGGTATTGCAGCCCAATCAATCGGCATGGCGCGTGCCGCGTATGAAGCAGCGCTGACTTATGCGAAGGAACGTGAATCGTTCGGTGTGCCTTTACTATCACATCAGGCGGTCGCTTTCCGGCTTGCAGATATGGCGATGACCATTGAAGCATCGCGGCAATTGACGCTGCATGCCGCCGCACTGAAGGATGCCGGATTGCCGTGCCTCAAAGAAGCATCGATGGCTAAACTGTTCGCGTCTGAAGGCGCGGAGAAAGTGTGTAGCGCGGCGCTGCAAACCTTGGGCGGCTATGGTTATACGCGTGACTTTCCGGTCGAACGGATTTATCGCGACGTGCGCGTGACGCAGATTTATGAAGGTACGAGTGATATTCAGCGGATGGTGATTGCCAGGGCAATTGCGATGGATTAGTGGAAGAGTAGCAAATTGGCATAGAGCATGACCGTTGAGGGTCATGCTCTGCCAATCTTTGCGGAGCTGTTACGTTTATCAACCTGTTGGGGTGGAAATATGGCGCCGAATTAATCAAAATTTACATACAAAAATTCGCGTGCCGTCTCGGCATGATGCCGCATTAGAGGTGCGGCTGGCTGGCTTCGGAGCGTATCGTATCGTTTATCTGTTGTGCCAGACGGTCCACGCCTTTTGGCGTAATCTTGTTTTGCTGACCCTTGATTTCGACCGAGTATTGTTCGACCACTTGTTTGGTTTTTGTATTAATCAGTTGGGCTTTCAAATAGACAAACAAGAAACTCGCTTTGTGCAAGCGCCCAACCACGATCCAGTCTGCGCCCACGCTTTGCCCAAGTTCTGCAGCAACGTCGGGATGACCATAAAGATACCCTAACCCTGCATTTGCTTTTTCCTGAGTGGGCGAATCGATAGCGCATATCGTGTAGCCGCCCTTCGCTATCAACGCATTTTTTAATAGTGATTGAAGCGTCGATGTACGCACTACCTCTTCAGGATTGACCGGATTAGCGGTCAAATTGAGTGTCAGGTCATTGAGCTCAAAATCCAGGATAGCGATGGGCGTACCCGCAGCGAAGACGCCGATAGCAGGAACAAGGCTTAGTAAAATCACTAGCAATCCTTGTCGACAGGTCGAAAAAATAAAATGCATTCTATTCAGTCCCTTTTAGTCAGAAAGAATATTCGCTGTGGTGATGCCGCGAATCGTCTTCCTCATGTCGGTATGTTATCAGCATGTTATCAATAAGGAATGATTCAACAGTATCTTTTTTGCCGGACAAGACATAAACACAATTGTAATTGTATTTTGTTAATCACCGCGATCATTAATGCGCTGGTAATAGCGAAATAACGGCAAAATAATGGCGTATCGATGACGCCCTTAATTGACTAAAGTTTATAGCGCACTATGCTAAAAACATAGCAAACGATCTCAATCACTAGCGCAGTTTTCATCCCATTCAATTAGAAAGGAAGCTCTATGGAAACGGATAAAGATAAACCTATGAAGAACGTTGCGGCAGGAAACCCGTCAGTTGACCATCAAGTGCAGGCATTCCTGGAAAAGCTGGCGGCCGCGGGCGGTGAGCCGATGGAGAAATTATCACCTGAGGAGGCACGAAAGGTCCTGGCTAACGCGCAATCTGGCGTTAATTTAACGCTACCAGCAGCCGAAGTGATGGAAAAGATGATCAACGTCGATGGCGGCGATATCAAGCTGACGATCGTTCGCCCGGTCGATGTTTCCGAGGCATTGCCTGCTTTCATGTTTTTCCACGGCGGTGGCTGGGTCTTGGGAGATTTTCCCACTCATGAGCGGATGGTGCGAGATCTGGTGGTTCAGTCGGGTGCAGTGGCTGTCTTCGTTAACTACACGCCTTCACCTGAAGCACAGTATGGTATTGCAATTAAGCAAGCTTACGCAGCAACAAAGTGGGTTTCAGAGCATGGTAACGAAATGAGGGTTGATGGTGCCAGGCTAGCGGTGGCGGGAAATAGCGTGGGCGGCAACATGGCAACGGTGGTCGCGTTGATGGCGAAAGATCGGGGCGGGCCGCCACTTCGGGCGCAGATATTGTTTTGGCCAGTAACTGACGCCAATTTCGAGACGGCATCCTATAAACAATTTGCGGAAGGTCATTTCTTAACGCGGAATATGATGATGTGGTTCTGGGATAATTATACGACCGACCTTGCCAAGCGGAGCGAAATTACGGCCTCGCCTTTGCAAGGCAGCACCGCACAATTTAAAGGATTGCCGCCAACACTGATTCACACTGCCGAAAATGATGTACTGCGTGATGAAGGCGAGGCCTATGGCCGCAAGCTTGATGCTGCTGGCGTACCGGTCACCAGCGTACGTTTTAACGGCATGATTCATGACTTCGGTCTGCTCAATGCTATCAGCGAGGTACCAGCCGTGCGGTCATCAATTGAGCACGCCGGTGAAGAACTGAAAAAGCAGTTAAAGTAGGTTTACATGGCTATGGCGTGCGCAAAGCTGCTTTGTGCAAAGTTAAAGTTTTATGATAGATCGTCGAAGACGTAGCGTGTTCAAGATGTCTGATTGTCGCCTTTGTTGGCAAAATCATCATTTGTCCAAGGTGATGCGATTATCATCGCATCACCTGAAAATCTCGATGACCCGGCAAATAAATGCGACATTTTGTTTGATGTCGACAATAGCCTTGCAAAATTGCCATTCTTCGGATGGTGAGGTATTTAAATAACGGGTTTTTTTCTCACCAGCGTTAGGTAAATAAATATCTTCTTCGCTCGCTCACCTTCAATCCCATTCTTTTTAATCAGGATCACTATGCAAACAGGTTCAAGCAAGACAGCCAACCCTAGCAACGACCGTTTATTCGAAAGTGTTCAACTCGGTCCTTATCTACTCCCTAATCGTATCGTGATGGCGCCGTTGACACGCAGTCGGGCGACTGATGGTGATGTGCCGAGTGACATGGCGATTTTGTACTATGCGCAACGCGCGAGTGCGGGGCTGATTATTGCCGAAGCCACTCAAATTTCGCCCCAAGGTAAAGGGTATGTTTTTACACCAGGCATTTATAACGAGACGCAAGTTGGGGCCTGGAAGAAAATTACCGACGCGGTCCATGCTAAAAGCGGCCATATCTTTTTGCAGTTGTGGCATGTTGGTCGGATTTCGCATCCTTCCATTCAGCCGAATGGTGAATTGCCGGTTGCGCCCTCTGCGATTAAACCAGAAGGACAAGCCTATACCAACGATGGCTTCGTGCCATTGGTGACGCCGCGGGCATTGCGGCTGGACGAAATGGCGGGCATCGTTACCCAGTATCAGGATGCGGCTAAGTACGCGTTAGCTGCCGGTTTTGATGGGGTTGAAATTCATGCGGCGAATGGTTATTTACTTGATCAGTTCCTTCGCGACAAAACCAATCAACGCACGGATGAATATGGCGGCAGTATCGAAAACCGTGTTCGCCTTTTGGCAGAAGTCACGGAGGCAGTCACCGCAGTGTGGGGTGGCGATCGGGTGGGTTTAAGGATCTCACCGCTCAGCAAATTCGGTGATATCTGGGATAGTAATCCACAGGCTCTTTTCACCCACGTGATTGAAAAATTGAACGCTTTTAATCTTGCATATCTTCACGTCATTGAAGGCGATACCGGTGGTGAGCGCGAGGTACCCGGCGGCTTCGACCTGCAACTATTACGCTCTTTGTTTAACGGCGCGTATATGGCAAATAACGGATACGACGCCGCATTGGCAGATGATCGGTTGGATGCGGGGCAGGCTGATTTGATCGCATTTGGTCGACCGTTTATCAGCAATCCAGATCTGGTCGAGCGTATGCGACTATCCGCACCGCTCAGCGAAGCCGATCCATCGACGATGTACGGCGGTGATGCGCATGGCTATGTTGACTATCCGACACTCGATGGCAGCGTGGCCGCATAAGAAATCGGGCAATACACCTTGATACTCGGGATTCCGTCATAACAGACGAAACTCCCGACAACAGGTTATGCATTGTTGCGTTTAAACCTTCCTGCAATGCGATTATCCTTGGCGTAGCCGGTTTGTCTTTTGCACTCCAGGAGAGGTTCTGCTCATGTTAGTCGAGGTGAGTGAATCGGCTCGCATGACGAGTAACACGCCTATTTCGCTGCTCCGTTCGTGAGGTGCGACTTGCAATCACATCGGAATGCTTCCTCAATCCAGGCTCGCATGAACACCAACGATAATCTGCAGTTTAGCGACGTAGAACAAGCGGCAAACAGGTTGACCTGACTTCCTTCGCAACATTTATATCTTGATATCTTGAATTAAGACGATTGTATCGAGAGCGGCAAATAGATGTCTCGATGGCAATCTATCGCAAAGCTGTTGACAGGCATTATGCCGGTCTATATTCTAAGATGTATTAAGTCGTATTAATACATTGAAGTGTAGACTTGGCGAGATGGTGAGATAGATTCAAACACCTCGCTTGCCTAAAAAGGAGGGATCGGTGGACAGTAGAACGGTAGTGAAGAATCTTCGCTGGAAGCCGAAAGTGTCAGATTGCGTACTTCTTCTGATCTGTCTGCTCTATCTTGTTCAGTACTCAGACCGCGTCAATATTGCGACTGCAGCAGATGCCATCCGCCGCGATTTGCAACTGTCGAATACGCAACTCGGGTTTGCGTTTTCCGCCTTTGCCTATCCTTACGCCATCGTGCAGTTATTCGGTGGCTGGCTAGGTGACAAGTTCGGGCCGCGTCGGATACTGACAGCCTTTGGTTTAATTGTCGCTTGTGCGTCGTTGCTGACCGGATTTGTTGGCGGCATTGTGTCACTGGTCATGTGCCGGATTTTACTGGGCATCGGTGAAGCGCCGACGCTTGCTACCGCCACCAGTGCGATGGCTCGCTGGTTGCCTGCGGAACGGCGCGGACTTGGTCAAGGCATTACCCATGCGTGCGCGCGTCTTGGGAGTGCATTGACGCCACCAATCGTGGTGTTGCTGATGACCTTCTGGAACTGGCGCGGTACCTTTATCATCGCAGGTGTTATCGGCGTGCTGTGGATCATGGCGTGGTACTGGTATTTCCGCGATGACCCAGCAACGCATCCGGGCATGAATCCTGAAGAGCTTGCGCGGTTGCCTAAGCTTGCATTACATAAACAAAGTGTCAAAGTGCCGGTCAGGCGTCTATTACGGCGGATGCTGCCGGTCACGCTGGTCGACTTCTGCTACGCCTGGACGCTATGGGTTTTTCTGACCTGGCTGCCGTCCTTCTTCATGCACAACTATCACCTGAATCTGCGTGATTCGGCGTTGTTCACTTCTGGCGTGTTCATTGCGGGGATCGGCGGGGATATGGTGGGCGGCGTGTTGAGCGATCATGTATTCAAACGGACCGGTAACGTACAAATGGCACGGCGTAACGTCATCATTCTGGGTATGGGTGGTGCACTGATTTTTTTGCTGCCGGTACTCTTTCTCACTGATCTTAAGGTTGTATCGATCTGCTTGTGCATGGCGTTCTTCTTGATGGAGTTGGTGATTGCTCCGCTCTGGGCAGTGCCGATGGATATCACCCCCCGTTATGCAGGAACGGCAAGTGGTTTTATGAATATCGGCTTCGGCGTGGCAGGGATTACCTCACCATTACTATTTGGTTTCATCATCGACGAGACGGGGAACTGGCACTTGCCGTTTGTATTATCGATTGGCTTGCTGTTGATCGGTATGGTGGCCGCATTCTGGATGAGACCAGACAAACCGTTTATCGATCACGACGATTCCGCGCCAGGGACCGAGATCATGGCGAGTATTGTGGGTGCAAAGGCATGAGTAGCAGGTTACAAATCAGGTTACAAAACAGATTAAAAACAACTTACACAGGATAAAACATGCACCTCAATGACGAAGAGAAGGCGATGCTGGCCGGTGAGATGGGTGAAGTCGTGCAGATCGCTATGCAACATCAGATCATGGTCGGTGATTTTTTTGACGCACGCGACTTTGTTCCTGTCACGCAAGCGCACGTCATGGCCGATACCGAAAGCCTTGGTCAGGCTGGCGTCATGTGGCTGGAACGCTTGTGCGACGTCAAAGATGGCCTGCATCGCGTCCGCGTGCCGACCATCACCGATCCGCGCGGGACCGATTTTTCCAAAGCGAATGAGCTGGGCCAGCAGTCTTGGATGTTAGAGCTGGAACGTCGCGCAATCGATGCCTTCATCAAGCTCGGTGTCAGCATGACGGATACTTGCATCAACTATCAGACGGTGCAGGCAGCGACACGTGGCGAACACGTCGCGTTCGGCGATACCGGTGTCGTGATCTATTCCAACTCGATCAACGGCGCGCGCTCGAACTTCGAGGGTGGTCCTTCTGCTATTTCGGCAGGTTTGACCGGACGGACGCCGCGCTATGGCTTTCATCTTGATGCGCATCGTCAGGCGACGCTGCGTTTTCAGGTTAACCTGACGCCAAAAACGCTCAACGAGTGGGGCGCACTGGGTGGCGTAATCGGGCGATTGGCGGGTAACTATTGGGAAGTGCCGGTGATTGATGGCCTCACCGTTGCGCCGACTTCGGATGAGTTGAAACACTTTGGCGCAGCGATGGCGAGCTTCGGATCGATCGCGCTGTTTCATATCGTTGGTATCACGCCGGAAGCGTCGCGACTGGAAGATGTTGGAGGCCACAAGCTTCCAGTGCATCATCGTATTACCCGAAGCGATATCGATGCGCTGACGAAAAGCTACGCTGTGGAAAAGACTATTGATGTCGTCGTGTTCTCCGCGCCGCAACTGAGCTTGTACGAACTGCGTTCCCTGGCTGAACTGTGCGAAGGTCGCCGCTTCAAGATACCGCTGCTGGCGATTACCAGTCCGCAGGTTAAGCCAGATGCGGATCGTTTTGGTTTCACCGACCGGATTGAGGCGGCAGGCGGAACCGTGATGTCGGGCATGTGTTTTTATCAGTCGTACGCACGTGAAATCGCAGAGGCCAAGGGCTGGAAACGGCTCGCCAGTAATAGCGCCAAGTTGATTAATATACTGGGCGGTTACGGTTATGTACCGATGCTCGCATCGATGGAAGACTGCGTGAATGCTGCTGTAACGGGAGAGTTATCATGAGTGAACTAGTCTTGACCGCGCGCTATGCGATGGGAAATAAAGTGTCCGCTGAAGCACTGGTGGCGAAGGATGGATTCTCCGCACGCTACGATTTGAATCGCTTGCGCGGGGTGTTTTCCCGACCAACGCACAAGCTTGTCGGCCAATCCTATATTGGCAAAATTTTGGTACTTGATACCGCTAAGGGTGGCGTGGCGAGTGCGTGGATGTTGAATGAAATGCAGTCGCGTGACATGGTGCCACTCGCCATTGTGTTCAACAGCGTCAACCCGATTTTGGTACAAGGTGCAGCGCTTGGCGGCATCTCAATGATGGCGGGGTTCGATGAGGACGTGACGTCGTTGATTCCCCATGGTGCATTGGTAGAGATTGATCCGGCAACCAAAACCTTGCGTGTGTTGCGCGGCCCTGTTATTGCCCCGGCGTCAGCGGATGATCACCTGGCTGCTGACGGTTCGCCACAGAAGGTACGTTTTATTGGTCGCGAGTAACAACTGAGCTGTGTGGATCAGACCGTGGCGCTAGTGTGCTGGTCGGGCGTGGACAAGACGTTAAAAAGCGATGAGCTAATCGGCAACGGTCCTGAAACACTCAGTTTGAACTCATAGTTCTCAGGTCGAATGTAGAACGTCGAGTGCTCACGGACCCGACCAAGATTGCAAAAGGACGTACGCTGCATGACCAGTGTGGAGGCCCGCGACGGCAGGGCGAGTTCTTGACTGACCTTGCGTGTGGCTTGTTCTGAGCGAATGCGTATGTCGGCGCGGGCGATTTGGGCAGATGTGAAGTGGTCGAGCAAACCATAGATCGGATAGCGCTGCGCCTCTTCCCAAGTGACATTGGCGTTGTCCAACCGCAGATAGCCATAGGCGATAGCGATGGGTTTGTTATCGACCAGATACAAGCGTTTCAGAAAATGCAATTGCGTGACAGTTTCGTCGAAGGTGGCCACCAGTTCTTGCGGCGTGAGGACTGGTACAAATTCCAGCAATTGCGTTTGTGGCACGACTCCTTGTTTAAGCAAGACATCATAGAAGCCTTCCAGATCACCTAGCTCATGATGCATGACCTGACGTGACACAAACGTCCCCTTGCCTTGTTTGCGGGTCACAAGCCCCTGACGGCCCAACTGATCGATAGCCTGACGAACAGTGACGCGGCTGACTGCGAACTGAGCCACCAGATCCGCTTCCGAAGGTAGGCGCGCCGATGGTGGGTATATGCCCTGCGCGATGTCGCGCGCCAGCGCATCGGCGATCTGCACGTACATCGCTACATTACTATGACGATCGAGTTTCATTTGGTTCCTTGATGACGCAGAGGCAGACGCAGTCCGTGCCGACAGCATTTACTTGTATTGACTCATATTATAGCTTTGCGATGCGTGGAATCGGCATGGTTTGATGCACAGAAAATCCACATTCAAGCCGCACAATCCCTTGCCACAGCGGTACTCTGACAGAGTTTGAATGCTTGCCAGTCACGATCCCTGATCTGCTTGGTCGACATTTTTGCTATGCTAGCGTCTTTCCACTGATCGGCATCATTGCATGATCCGGTAGACCCTATTTACGGAGTAGTTCATATGGCCTCTTTGCAAGAGCAATTTTTAAAAGCTGGCCTGGTCGACAAAAACAAAGCCAAAGTGGCGCACCAGGACAAGAGTAAGCAGCAAAAGGCTGAGCGCCGTGCAGGTACGTCCAGTGTTGATGAGTCGCGCCAGGCAGCACTCGACACGCAACGCAAGAATGCTGATCGCGCCCGCGAACTCAATGCACAGCGCGACGCGGCCGCAACCCAAAAGGCAATCCTGGCGCAAATTACCCAAATGGTGCAGCAGAATCGCCAGAGCAAGGGCGCTGGCGATATCGCCTATCATTTTACGCATGACAAGAAGATCGAACGGCTATATGTATCTGCCGCGGTTCAAGCGCATTTAGTGGCTGGGCGTCTGGTGATTATTTGTCAGGGTGGCGTGCCTGAATTGGTGCCTAGAATTATTGCCGACAAGATCGCGGAGCGCGATGACTCGCTCGTCGTGCGGGTGAGCAAGACTAGCACTGAAATTGACGCTGACGATCCGTATGCAGCCTTCCAGATCCCGGACGATTTGATGTGGTAATTGCGATAATGTTGGCTTGCGTTTAACGTTTTCAACGTTCGTCCTTCAGCGTCAGCGTCCGGGCTTGGCGGGCGCTCGATCCATGTATTTTTCATCTCATGTAAAAAAGTAGTTTCCCTTTTTCCGTTAAAAGTCATTAGGCGGAAGGGCGAATGTGCCGCTTTCGCAACACACGCCTGCACTGCCTCTCCGGCGGTGACTAAATTTCGGCGTTTACATCATTTTTGTCTGTCATCGCTTAACAATTCGCTCGCTTAAACGGGTTAAGGCGAACTGTAACTGTGGTTTTTCCACGATACGGAAAGTTGATTCCACACTGTGAAATGACGGCATGAAAAAAATGAGGGAATTTATACATTTTTTTTGAAAATACATTTCACATAGCAAAAAATAGTATGTAAGTATATGAAAATAAAGAGATTAATTTAAGTCATATGTCTTATATAAGACATGGCTCATATGAGAAAAACCGGCTATTATTGATCCATGCAGTTTTGCTTTGAGTTCACCGCCCTGTTGTTCGGGCATGAGTGAAGAGATGCCTCAGCACCCGATTCGTTTTTTAGTCTTACTTATTTTCAAACTTACTTTATTAAGGAATCCACATGTCACAATATCAAGAAGACATCAAAGCCATCACCGGTTTGAAGGACAAAGAAGGTAGTGCATGGAACGCGATTAATCCTGAGTCCGCTGCACGTATGCGCATTCAGAACAGATTTAAAACGGGCTTGGATATCGCACGTTACACTGCGAAAATCATGCGCGATGACATGAACAACTACGATGCTGACTCGTCCAAGTACACCCAGTCTTTGGGTTGTTGGCACGGTTTTATCGGTCAACAGAAGATGATTTCTATCAAGAAACACTTCAACAGCACCGATCGTCGCTATTTATATTTGTCGGGTTGGATGGTTGCCGCATTGCGTTCTGAGTTCGGCCCATTGCCTGACCAGTCGATGCACGAGAAGACTGCTGTAACGGCGCTGATCAAAGAGCTTTACACTTTCTTGCGTCAAGCTGATGCACGTGAGTTGGGTGGTTTATTCCGTCAATTAGACGGTGCTGAAGGTGCTGCCAAGCAAGCGATTCAGGATAAAATTGATAACCACATCACGCACGTAGTACCAATCATTGCTGATATTGATGCCGGTTTCGGTAATGCGGAAGCGACCTACCTGTTGGCTAAGCAGATGATCGAAGCGGGTGCATGCTGCATCCAGATCGAAAATCAGGTTTCTGATGAAAAGCAGTGCGGCCATCAAGACGGTAAAGTAACGGTTCCTCACGAAGACTTCCTCGCCAAAATCCGCGCGGTTCGCTACGCGTTTCTGGAACTGGGTGTAGACGACGGTGTCATCGTTGCGCGTACCGACTCATTGGGTGCTGGCCTGACCAAGCAAATCGCAGTAACGAATGAGCCTGGCGATTTGGGTGATCAATATAACTCCTTCCTCGACGTTGAAGAAGTGTCGGCCGATGCGATGAAAAACGGCGACGTCATCATCAAGCGCGACGGTAAACTTGTCCGCCCTAAGCGTTTGCCTAGTAACCTGTTCCAGTTCCGCGCTGGTACTGGTGAAGAGCGTTGTGTTCTGGACTCAATTACATCCCTGCAAAACGGTGCTGACTTACTGTGGATTGAAACTGAAAAACCACACATTGCACAAATCGGCGGTATGGTTAAGGCGATTCGTAAAGTTATTCCAAATGCCAAGCTGGTGTACAACAACAGCCCATCATTCAACTGGACACTGAACTTCCGTCAGCAAATTTTTGACATCATGAAAAGTGAAGGCAAAGATGTTTCTTCGTACGATCGCGCTGGTTTGATGAGTGTTGAATACGATGCAACGGAGTTGGCGATTGCTGCTGACGAAAAAATCCGCACTTTCCAAGCCGATTCAGCACGTGAAGCCGGTATTTTCCATCACCTGATCACGCTGCCGACTTATCATACTGCTGCATTGTCTACTGACAACCTGGCAAAGGATTACTTCGGTGATCAAGGTATGTTGGGTTATGTTGCTGGCGTTCAACGCAAAGAAATCCGTCAGGGTATCGCTTGTGTTAAGCATCAAAACATGGCCGGTTCAGACCTCGGCGATGATCACAAAGATTACTTCAGTGGCGACGCTGCGCTGAAAGCATCTGGTAAAGACAATACGATGAACCAGTTCTAATAACTGCCTCTAGTGTCAAAAAAAGCTCGCTTCGGCGAGCTTTTTTTATGGGCGTTGTGAGCGTTTGAGGTCATCGTAATCCAATGAAAAGTGAATAGACATCAATCAATGTTTGCGTCGCACACGCTTGTGAACTGACAGGTTCTGATGCAAATACAATATAGGTATTAGAATCGACGACATCATTTGAAAAATCCACATCCAATGATAGCGGGCGTTAACAGTCGGACTAGCTCGGTAATCCTTGATAGTGGTGATCTTGTAGTCATTATTTAAACTTTTTGAGAAGGTTGGACGTGTAGGAGGATGTAATCATTACCATCCCTCCTTTATCTTGTTTTCGATTCATTCTATGTATCAAGCGAGGAACGAAAGTCATGGAAATGTCATCCACGAACCATTTGAATGGTCAGTTCGATAGCGATGTGCAAGAAACCAGCGAATGGATGGAGGCATTCCAAGGCGTGATCGAAGCCGCTGGTCCGGAACGTGCGCGTTATCTGCTGTCGCGGCTGAGCGCAGCTGCGCAGAAGGCTGGCATCAAATGGCGTGACTCGCGCAATACACCTTATACCAACACCATCCGCGTTGAAGACGAGCCTCCTTTTCCGGGCGGTTCAGATGCGCTCGCCATGGAGCAACATCTGGGTAGTCTGATCCGCTGGAACGCATTGGCAATGGTGGTGCGCGCCAACCGCGCGTATGGCGAACTGGGCGGACATATCGCCAGTTATGCCTCGGCAGCCGATCTGTTCGAAGTCGGCTTCAACCACTTTTTCCGTGCCAGGACTGACGATTTCGGCGGTGATCTGGTGTACTTTCAGGCCCATTCTGCTCCCGGTATTTACGCGCGTGCATTTCTTGAAGGCACGCTGACGGAGAAAGAATTATCGTTCTACCGGCAGGAAATTGAAGGCAAGAAACAAGGTACGCAGGGATTGTCGTCCTATCCACACCCTTGGCTGATGGAAAATTTCTGGCAGTTTCCGACCGGCTCGATGGGACTCGGTCCGATCAGCGCGATTTATCATGCGCGCTTTATGCGCTACATGGAGAACCGCAGTCTGCTGAAACCGCAGGACCGCAAGGTCTGGGGCGTATTTGGCGATGGTGAGATGGATGAGCCGGAATCGCTGGCCGCGCTCAGCCTTGCTTCGCGTGAGACGCTGGATAACCTCGTCTTCGTGGTTAACTGCAATTTGCAACGGCTCGACGGTCCGGTACGTGGCAACGGTCATATCGTCGACGAGCTGGAAACCTTATTTACCGGCGCTGGCTGGAACGTCATTAAATTATTGTGGGGTTCAGACTGGGACCCGTTATTTGCACGCGACAAATCGGGCGAGTTGGTCAATGCGTTAAACGATACAGTAGACGGTCAGTTGCAAACATTTGCGGCCAATGATGGCGCATTTAATCGCGCCCATTTTTTCGGGCAGAATCCAGCGATGCAGGCGATTGGTGCAACGCTGACCGACGATGAGATCGATCGTCTGCGACGCGGCGGCCACGACATGAAAAAAATTCATGCGGCGTATGAGGCAGCGGCCAATCATCGTGGTCAACCTACGGTGATTTTGGCGCAAACCAAAAAAGGTTTTGGTATGGGCGCAGCGGGTCAGGGCAAGATGACCACGCACCAACAGAAAAAACTCGATACCAGCGATCTGATCGCGTTCCGTGACCGCTTTCGTTTACCGATTTCGGATGCGGATTGCGAAGCGCTGGCGTTTTATAAGCCCGCTGATAACAGTGCCGAAATGCGCCATTTGTTGGAGCGACGCGCTTCGCTGGGTGGTTTCATGCCACGCAGAAATAAAGTGCAAACCAAATTGGCAGTACCGGAAATCAGTGCCTACGCTAAATTTGCGCTCGAAGCCGATAACAGGGAGATGTCGACCACCATGGCGCTGGTGCGGATGATGGGGGGATTGTTGAAGGACGCTGTAATAGGCAAACACATCGTACCGATTGTGGCCGATGAGGCACGTACTTTCGGCATGGCCAACCTGTTTCGGCAAGTGGGGATTTATTCCGCACAAGGTCAACTATATGAGCCAGAAGACATTGGCTCAATTCTGTCCTATCGCGAGGCCAAGGACGGACAGATTTTGGAAGAAGGCATTACCGAAGCGGGGGCGATTTCTTCGTGGACGGCGGCTGCAACCAGCTATTCGGTACATGGTTTGCCGATGTTGCCGTTCTATATCTACTACTCGATGTTTGGCTTCCAGCGCATCGGCGATTTGATCTGGGCCGCCGCCGACCAACGTGCGCGCGGCTTTCTGATTGGCGCGACCTCAGGGCGCACCACGCTGGCGGGCGAAGGCTTGCAGCATCAGGATGGTTCCAGTCATGTGATGGCAGCAATGGTGCCGAATTGTGTGTCCTACGATCCTGCGTATGCCTATGAATTGGCAGTGATCGTGCAGGATGGTATGCACCGTATGCTGGACAACAATGAGGATGTTTTTTACTACCTCACCGCGACTAACGAAAATGAAGCGCAGCCGAGCCTTCCGCAAGGTGCTGAAGAGGGTATCAAGCGCGGCATGTATTGCCTACAATCGCAGGAAAATCCTGACGTACGTTTGCTGGGTGCCGGACCGATCTTGAAAGAAGCAATTGGCGCTGCTGCTTTGCTTAAAGAAAAATTCGGTGTGATCGCGGAAGTCTGGAGCGTCACCAGCTTCACCGAGCTGGCACGCGACGGCATCGCAGCAGAACGCAATCAACGCCTTTCTTACGTTTCGACCGAAGCGTATGTCACGCAGCAACTGAGCCCGAGTAGGGGGCCTGTTATTGCCGCCAGCGATTACGTGAGGAGTATTCCCGAAAGTATCCGTGCCTACGTCCCGGCAGATTACGTTACATTGGGAACGGATGGCTTTGGACGCAGCGATACACGCGCTAACCTACGTGATTTTTTTGAAGTCGATGCGAAATGGATTGCGTTTGCCGCATTGCGTGCGCTGCCTTCCGGCAAAGATGCCGCGCAGTTGGCGAAGTTTGCAGAAGTGCTTGGGCTGGATTTGGGTAAACCGTTAGCGATGACGGTTTAATGTATGCGGAGCGGTCGCCATTGCAATCCAATAATCGCTTGTGACCAACGTGAGGCCGGTGACAGGTAGCGCCCCCGAGTTGTTGCGTATGCGCTAACGCACACGGGAATCAGGTTTTTGGAAAATTGGATGCATTAAATATCGGGGATGTTCGCTGACGATTTTAATAAAAAGATCCGGCAACGCGATGTTGTCGCCCCGCCGAAGGTGGTTCAGCAGTTGGTTTAAGGAGGGTTCGGCAATTATGGACAACTTGCTCCTCGCGGCTTAGTCGCGCGCCGCATGCTGTTTGGCTTGTTTAAACCAGACGACATTTAGTGCTAGTCACCAGCGGCTCCACGACGGTGAAAGTGACCTTAGTGAGCCGCTTTCGTAAAGATTTCATAGCGGTTTCGGATGGCCGAAAAACTGGTCACATGATGCAATAGCGGTTGCCAACTTAGGGAGGCATTACTCAATCATTAAGTGAATTTTTTGTGGTCCGCACATTAAAATAACGCGCTTACCTCTACTCACTCAACCGTCACCGACTTAGCCAAATTTCTCGGCTTATCCACATCCGTCCCACGTGCCAGCGCGGTGTGATACGCCAGTAACTGTAACGGCACCACGTGCAGAATTGGTGATAGAACGCCATAGTTTTCCGGCAGTCGAATCACGTGTACGCCTTCGCTGGAATTGATACGGGAGTCGGCGTCGGCGAAGACGTATAACTGACCGCCACGAGCGCGGACTTCTTGCATGTTGGATTTGAGCTTTTCGATTAGGGCGTCGTTGGGGGCGACGGTGACGACGGGCATTTCTTCGGTGACTAGCGCGAGCGGGCCGTGTTTTAGTTCGCCAGCGGCGTAGGCTTCGGCGTGGATGTAGGTGATTTCTTTGAGCTTTAATGCGCCTTCGAGGGCGATTGGATAGTGAATGCCGCGCCCGAGGAAAAGTGCGTTTTCTTTACGTGCAAAGGCTTCGGCCCAGGCGACGATGTGCGGTTCCAGTGCTAGGACGCTTTGGAGCGCAGCGGGCAGATGACGTAGTGCTTTGAGGTGCGCTTGCTCTTGTTCGTCGCTGAGGCGATTTTTTGACTGTGCTAATGCCAGGGTCAGCAAGAAGAGGCCGACCAGTTGCGTGGTGAAGGCTTTGGTTGAGGCTACGCCGACTTCGACGCCTGCGCGGGTGATGTAGGCTAGCGCGCATTCGCGCACCATGGCGCTGGTGGCGGCGTTACAAATCGTCAGCGTGTGCAGCATTCCTAGGGCACGCGCATGTTTCACGGCGGCGAGTGTGTCGGCAGTTTCGCCGCTTTGGGTGATGGTGACGACCAGTGTGTTTGGGTTCGGCACGCTGTCACGATAGCGATACTCGCTGGCGATTTCGACATTGGTGGGAATTTTGGCGATTGATTCTAGCCAGTATTTGGCGGTCAGGCCAGCGTAATAGCTGGTGCCGCATGCCAGTATAAGGACTGAATCTATTTTTTGAAAAGTGCTGAATGCTTTGTCGCCGAACAGTTCCGGCATGATGTTAATGACGCCTTCGAGCGTATCGGCAATAGCGCGTGGTTGCTCGAAGATTTCTTTTTGCATGTAGTGCTGATACGGCCCCAATTCGACCGCGCTGCTATACGCATGGACGGTTTTGACTTCGCGCTCGACAGATTTTCCATTGGCATCGACGATCCAGACGCCTTGCAGTTGCAAATCGACAACGTCACCTTCTTCCAGATAGACAATCTGATCGGTCGTGCCAGCGATCGCCATTGCGTCGGATGCGACGAAATTTTGCCCTTTCCCGATACCAACAATCAGCGGTGAACCTTGGCGGGCAGCGACCACGCGATGTGGCTCATTAAGGCTAAATACTGCGATGGCATAAGCGCCAGTGAGGCGCTTGACGGCCTGCTGGACGGTGTCGAACAAGTCGCCGGTGTACATGTGATCAACCAGATGGGCGATGACTTCGGTATCGGTCTGACTTTCGAACACATAACCGACGGCTTGCAATTCGGCACGGAGGTCATCGTGATTTTCGATAATGCCGTTGTGTACCAGCGCAATGCGGTCGCGGGAAAAGTGCGGATGGGCGTTGTGCGTGGCGGGTGCGCCGTGGGTGGCCCAACGAGTGTGGGCGATGCCGGTAAATCCGTTTAGCCCTGATGTGACGATCTGGCTTTCCAGATCGGCAACGCGCGATGTGCTGCGCGATCGTTGCAACTTTCCATCCAGATGTACAGCGACGCCGCAAGAGTCATAGCCGCGGTACTCAAGGCGTTTTAATCCTTCGATGAGGATTGGAATGACATTGTTTTGCGCAACTGCGCCGACGATACCGCACATGGCAACCTCAGAATAAATATGAATAATTCTATTCTAGGCGTAAGAGAATGAAATAAATGTTCTTTATACAGTTAAAAATGACGTATTATTTCACTGTAATTAATTGGTGATATTTAAATTCAAATATCACTAATTTTTGGTTAAATATTTCAGATTAATTTTGAATTTCCATATGGATATTATTTTAGATGGGCTTGATCGGCGTATTTTGAACGCGCTGCAAATGGATGCATCGCAAACCAACCAGCAGTTGGCAGCAACTATTCATGCATCTGCACCAACCTGTTTGCGTCGGGTTAAGCGCTTGACCGATCTGGGCGTGATCGTGCGCCAGGTGGCAATCGTTGCGCCGGAAAAGGTGGGTGCGGGACTAACGGCGCTGGTGGAAGTCACACTGGATCATCAGGGTGACGAATATCAAGTGGCATTTGAGGCGCTGGTTGCGAAAGAGGCGTCAGTGTTGCAATGCTATCGCGTATCGCCAGGGCCGGATTTTGTGTTGGTAGCGCAGGTTGCCGATATGGCGGCCTATCATGCGATGGCGCATAAGTTATTTGCGGCGCAAAAAAATGTACGCAACGTGAAAACGTATTTTTCGATTTTGCGCAGCAAGTTTGAGACTAACATTGCGGTTTGAGACAGAAGTGCTCGCTGTGTTGACGGTCTAAGGCGGTTAATGATGATCGGTTGAATGGCGTAACTTTCACCATGAACCGCCTTGGCTAGCGTTCAAATTCTGGCGCAACTTACCAAAAGCACTATTTTTTTATTTTTACAGGGCGTTCCCAGCCATCGATCGTCATTTGCTTACTGCGCGCTACGGTGAGTTTGCCTGCTGGCGCATTTTTGGTCAGCGTAGTTCCTGCTCCCAAAGTAGCGCCTTTGCCGACCGTGACGGGTGCCACGAGTTGGCTGACGCTACCGATAAATACGTCGTCTTCAATGATGGTGCGGGATTTATTGACGCCGTCATAGTTACAGGTAATCGTGCCGGCCCCGATATTAACGCGCGAACCGATTGTCGCGTCGCCGAGGTAGGTCAGATGATTGGCTTTGCTGTGCGCGGCGATCTGGCTGTTTTTGACTTCGACGAAATTGCCGATGTGGACTTCTTCGCCCAGTGTGGTACCGGGCCGTAATCGGGCATAAGGTCCGATTTGGGAGGCTGCACCGACTGTCGCTTGCTCGATGTGGCAGAAAGGTTTGATATTGGCTGCAAGGCCAATGTGGGCATTTTTGATGACGCAATTGGCACCCACAGTCACGCCATCTTCTAACGTGACGCTTCCTTCAAAAATACAATTAACATCGATCGTGACATCGCGACCGCAAGTTAGCGTGCCGCGCACGTCAAGACGCGCTGGATCAAGCAAGGTCACGCCCTGTTCCAGCAGACGATCCGCAACGCTACGTTGATGGATGCGTTCCAGTTCGGCCAATTGGACTTTGCTGTTGACGCCTAAGGTTTCCCATACTGCGTCTGGCTGCGCTGATACGACTTCGGTGGCGCCGGCAACGGCGCTGGCGACGATATCGGTCAGATAATATTCGCCCTGTACATTGTTGTTCGATAAGCCAGCGAGCCATTGCTTTAGCAGCGCGGTGGGTGCGACCATGATGCCGGTGTTACATTCGGTAATAGCGCGCTCGGTTGGGGTGGCGTCCTTTTGTTCCACAATACGAACAATTGCGCCATTTTCTCGAACGATGCGGCCGTAGCCGGTTGGGTCGTCAAGTTGTACTGTCAAGATGCCGAGTTTGTCTGAGCCAGCTGCGGCTACCAGACGTTGCAACGATGCGCTGGTGGTCAGCGGCACGTCGCCGTATAGAACTAGTGTCGGCACAGCGTCGTCGAGTTGTGGAATCGCTTGCATGACCGCGTGGCCGGTGCCTAGTTGCGGCTCTTGCTTGGCAAATACTAAGTCGGCAGCAGTAAATTGGGTCAACACTGCATCGCCGCCGTGCCCGTAGATGACGCACAACGTCGTGGGCGATAAGGTGCGTGCTGTATCGATAACATGCGTTAGCAAGGATTTACCCGCCAGCGGATGTAAGACTTTGGGTAGGGCGGACTGCATGCGTTTGCCCATTCCAGCGGCGAGGATGACGACGTTCATGACGGTACTTTGCAGTGAAATGAGGTGCGAAATTTTAGCACGATGGCCCACAATCATTTCAATGGTTTTTGGTCGGCAATAGCGGATAAACAATATGGCAAGGCAATATCTCCGCGATCAGTAATGAGAGGCCTTAAAAGAGAACGAAGCGAGAAAGATAGTACTTTCCATTTGGTCGATGCTGGAGCTTCTGCTACGACGCTGAGGATATTTTTAAATACGGATTGGACGTCAACCCAGATAAATAATCCGTCTAGACGTCAACCTCCCATGGTGGCATTGCCACGGTGGGAGGTAAATATGCGATTTATAGCAACTTCATCTCATCAAAGACACTTTAAAGGCTTAATAGTGCTGCCAGAATCCGCTGGAAAAGGTCCAGGTGTTGCCACTTCGATACCAATGTGCCGGTGCATAAAAATAACCGTCGCGTCGCACTTCCCAATGTCCGCTGACCCATACGTGCTCGCCATTGTTCCAGCGCCAATAGCCGCCGATCCAGACATGGTTCGGACTAGGCGAGGGCGTCAGGTTTTCGATTCTAGGTGGAGGCGGCGCGACGTTGATGACTATTGCTGAGGTGCTAGTGGTTGGAACTAGCGTTACCCAACGACCTGGATGATAGGTCCATTCGACACCATTGTTACTCCAATAAGGATGCTGAAACACTTGATTTTGACGAGATTGTTCCCAGTGTCCGTTGTTCCAGACATAGCGGTTACCTTCCCATTTCCAGTGGCCGCCAATCCAATAGGCATCGGGATAAGGTGGCGGCGGGATCACCTCGGATAATGGCGCTGGTGGTGTTTGAACAATGTGATTTTCATGCGCTACGCGCTGTTGCGGTGCGACCACGCAACCGGCGACAGTAAGAGTGGCTGCAATAGTGAACGCCAGGACAGCATAACGATGAAGGTATCGATGTTTCATGTGAGCCCTTAATTAGTATTGTGCAGTCTAGAACGGATTGTCGTCAGAAAAGATGACGCGGCTTACAGTTGGTTGCAAATACAATAATAATTATTGCCTCTTGTGCAACAGTCGCGCAACAGAAAGCTAACTTCACACAACCATCAAGTGATCCGCCAAGTTATGCGGAGGTCGATGGAAATCGTATTTTTAAACCGTTATGTGATGACGTTGACTGGCCCATTACGTGACTATGTCGTCACGTGTCATTGACTACCGATTGCGTTGGTCCATTTTTCTTTACCGTGGCGATGGCAACATCGCGGGCAACGGTCGTGCTGTACATCAGACTGTGGCCGATGACTTGATGATTGGCAGCTTTCAGATTGAAGTAAAACTTGCCATTGGCTGCCTGATTTCGGCTGTACCGGTCATCATGCGAGCTGTTGGTTTGTACTGAGGCGATGCCATTTTCTGCAGATGCTTTGGCTGCGTAGGTTTCGCTGGTTAAGACGACTTCACCATTAGCTGCGTACAACACAAAATAAAACTGTCCATCGCTGTCCCTTTTGAGGGTGTAGGAAGCGGGCATATAATTTCTTCTCCGATGATTAATAGAGCGAGATGAGCACCCGTAAAACAAATTCACGTCCCGTTGACATGGCGGATTGATACAGCTTATTGAGGCCGCTTATCGACTTTGCTTAATGCCAGCAGGAGTTTTGATTATATAGTCCGATCTCGCAACTACCATTGAAAATTTGCAAGATGGTGAATTGTGCGTTTAACTGCCATAAACGGTTTATCGGTTAAATCAGTGATCCAAAGTTGGAAAACGGCTTATTTGTAACGTTTAGCGTCACAAATAAGCCGTTTGATTTGCCGAACTGGTTATTCAGTTATTCGGCAACTTGCAACGGAATGATGCTTGAGACAGTATTAGTTGGCACGGCGCATGGCTCATCATCAAAGGCAATATCGCCGTTGGGGTCGGCAATGCCGGTTGCTTTCAGTCCGGTGAAGTCGAACAGGTTGCGATCCATCAGATGCGATGGCGCGACGGTGGACAGCGACGAGAAAATGTTATCTACGCGCCCAGGATGCTTCTTTTCCCAATCACGCAGCATGCCTTTGATCTGTTTGCGCTGCAGATTTTCCTGACTGCCGCACAAATCGCAGGGAATGATCGGAAATTGTTTCACTTCAGCGTAGCGGCTGAGATCCGCTTCTTTTACATAGGCCAATGGGCGGATGACGATTTGTTTGCCGTCGTCTGACTGTAACTTGGCCGGCATACTTTTTAACTTGCCGCCAAAAAACATGTTTAGAAAGAAAGTTTCCATGATGTCGTCACGATGATGACCAAGCGCGACTTTGGTGGCACCCAGTTCTGTGGCGACGCGATACAGAATGCCGCGGCGCAGGCGGGAACATAGCGAGCAAGTGGTTTTGCCCTCCGGGATCAGGCGCTTGACGATACTGTAAGTATCCTGATTTTCAATGTGGAACGCCACGCCGAGTTTGGTCAGGTAGTCGGGCAGTATATGCGCAGGAAAATTCGGCTGCTTTTGATCCAGATTGACTGCGATGATCTCGAAATTGATCGGTGCACGCTGGCGTAACGTGATCAAAATATCCAACAGCGCGTAGCTGTCTTTGCCGCCCGATAAACACACCATAATTTTGTCGCCGTCTTCAATCATGTTGAAGTCGCCGATGGCTTGTCCGACTTGCCGACAAAGACGTTTATGCAGCTTGTTATTTTCGTGGGCGATCTTTTCGACTTGCTTTGCACTCGGCGGCGCTGGCTGCTCAGCAACGGCGCTCGCGAGATGGGGTATGGCTGGGATGAGATCCAGCATATTTGGATCGAAAAATGTTTTTAATACGGAATTCATAATGGCTCCAACAATGATGCTTTCGGTTTGATCCGAAATACTTCGACGCCAACTGAATCGCAGTCGTTATAAGCGTCCGGTTTTTCGGTGATGACACGCACGGCACGTACCTTGGGATGTGCCAGCAACGCGCTGGCAAGGTCATCACATAAAGTCTCTTGGAGATGTATATGGCCTTGCTGCATGCGTTTCGCGACAGTGTTACGCATGAAGTCGTAGTCGACAACTTCATCGAGTTGATCATTATTGGGTGTCGACACCGCCAATGGGATAAACAGATCAACGCTGATGAGCGCCCGCTGTTCGCCTTTTTTTTCGAATTCAAAGACGCCGATATTGATCTGCACTTCGTAGTTACGCAAAAATAGGCGGCGGCAGTCGCTAAGATCGGGATGGATGAGCGCAGATGGCATGGTTTCAGTCAGTAAAAATAAGGTTGATGTTGGCTGATTTTTTCATGAATCAGGTCGCCGATAGTGCAGATGCTGTGGTCGGGACAATGACATTCCGATTTCCTGAACGAGCGCGCAAATGCGCGCCGCCGTCGATCAGCAAAGTGGTGCCGGTAACGGCGGTCGAACTGGCGATAAAACAGATGCTGGCGGCAAAGTCATCCGCGGTCGTGGCAGCGTCCAATGTGAGAGTCAAACCGGGAGCATCAAGATTGAGCGCCGGGGCAATGCCAACCACGCGTACCCTTGGTGCCAGCGCCAGGGCCAGCAAGTCTGTCGCCTTTTGAAGTGCCGCTTTTGACAATGTGTAAGATAAAAAGTCAGGTGCGGGATTAAACAGTTTTTGGTCTAATAAATTAATGACCACCGCTTGCGCTCCTTCAGCAGTGGTTGCATGCAACGATTGCGCCAATAGAATTGGCGCGGCTAAATTGGTGCGCATATGCCGTTCCAGGTGTGAGGCTGAAAAATCGGCGGCAACATCAGCCACAACACGGGCTGCGTTATTGACCACGCACGTTAGGCTTCCAAGGGCGACAATGATCCGTGGGATCAACGACTTAACCTGTGTTTCATCGGCTAGATCGGCGCTGATGAGATGCACGCGATGACCCAGATTTTCGCATTCTTTGACGAGCTTCAGCAGCAATGCCGGTGGCTGTGCATCCCCGTAATGTAGGGCAAGGTCCCACCCTTGTTGTGCCAGCGCGCGCGAAATGATGCTGCCGAGTGGATTCGAGGCGTCGGTAACAAGTGCTACTTTGGCGTTTAATAGCGGCCGTGTGGGAGAGTAATTCATTGGGGAAAAAATTCACTAAAATTGGCTAAAATTCATTAAAGTCGAGTATGTTTCTTTAATATTCTCGAATAATTTTCTGAGTTGTTTCAAAAATCGTGCAAGCTCGGGATGACTATTCGTCTTTGTTTGTCATTGCTTACGCTAAGATTTGCAGCGAATTGACAGTATGTTAGCATTTAAAAAAAGCTATTGAAGTTGCTATGAAACCGGTGATATCTCCTACAATATCGCCATGCAACTGCAACTACCCGAAGCTTCTATCGAAGCGCAGCACGCGTCACGCTTGCTGCACAACCTCATTGCCGCCGAAATCCGTCATTATGATGGCTGGATTTCATTCGCTCGTTATATGGAGTTGGCGTTATACGCACCAAACCTCGGTTATTACAGCGGTGGCGCAGCAAAACTGGGTAAAGACGGTGATTTTACAACCGCACCGGAGATTACGCCGCTTTTTGGCGCAACACTTGCGCAATTATCCACAGAACTGATCACTGCGACAGACGCAACGTTAGCGCCGCAGATGCTGGAGTTCGGCGCCGGTACCGGGCAATTGGCCTTTGATATCCTGACCGAATTGCATGCCAATGGGTTTAGTCTTGACGCATATTACATCGTTGAGCTGTCGGCCGAGTTGCGCGCACGGCAAGAGCAGAAGCTGAGTGGCTTTAGGCAAGTGCAGTGGCTGGATCGGTTGCCAGCGTCTTTTTCAGGCGTGGTGATCGGTAATGAAGTGTTGGATGCGATGCCGGTTGAGATGCTGTTACGGGGCGAACAGACCTGGATGCAGCGCGGAGTTGGCTTAGAAGAGGTGACGGATTCAGTCGGTGAGGCGCAGTTCGTCTATGTTGATCGGTTAGCAAATCCATCGTTGGTGGAGCAAATCCCAGGCGCTGATGACTTGGCGGTTGGCTATTTGACAGAAGTCCATCCGGTAGCAATCGGTTTTATGCACTCGGTAGCCGCAATGTTGAACGCCGGTTCTGGTGGTGTGGCGATATTCCTCGATTATGGATTTCCTGCGGCTGAATATTATTTGGGACAGCGCGATCAAGGCACGCTGATGTGCCACTATCGTCACCACGCACACCCAGATCCATTTTATTGGCCGGGTTTGCAGGATGTGACGGCCCATGTTGACTTTACCGCGATGGCCGTCGCCGCCATTCATGGTGGCATGGATGTGTTGGGGTATACCTGCCAGGCGGCTTTTCTACTTGATGCAGGGATTGCCGAATTGTTGTTGCGGACCCCGCCGGAAAATGCCTTGCAGTATTTACCTCAGGCGAATGCGGTTCAAAAATTAATATCTCCGGCTGAGATGGGTGAATTATTTAAGGTGTTGATTGTAGGGAAGCAAGCAATTTTTCCGGCCCGCTTTGGACGCAATGATCGTTGCCACAAATTGTGATCGAGCTTGATGGGCCTAAATAGCGATAGGCTCAAATTAAATTGCCAAACTTGTTTGTTTTACTTAACGCATTTAGCGGCTTGGTCATAGCTGTCGATCATGTTCTAAGGTGTTGTACGTAAGACCGTCCTGCCGCTGGCATCAAGATGTGGCTTCAATTGAAAGAACGGTATGATTCGTTGGGTTTTAGTAATTTTTCTTGCGGTAATTGTATTGTCCAGCGCTCTGCCATGGTTAGAAAAAATGGGCATCGGACGCTTGCCTGGAGACGTCCGATTTAAGCTGTTTGGCAAAGTATTCTCGTTGCCATTTGCCTCGACGATTCTGATTTCGACAGTCGTATTTTTGCTCGCACGATTTCTGTAGAAAAGGGGCGTCCAAGTGTTATCGCGATAGCTTGCTGGTCATGCGTCTTATAGGCGGTTTATTCTGCCGAAGGTGGTGCCGGGACCACATCCGCAACGGTAACCGCAGCCGCAGCCGCAGCCGCAGATTTTGACCGGGGTTTTGCTTTCCCCGAGGTTTCAAATAATGTCTCTACCAATGCGGATGGTTGTGCGATGACGGCACGATTTTGATATTCCACGATGGGGCGCTGTAGCAATTTTGGATAATCAACGAGTGCTTGTAATAGCTGGGAGTCGTCAGCCTTGGAGAGCTTGAGTTTTGTGTACTTTGGATCCTGATTGCGCAACATGGCACTGATCGGAAGGCCTAATTTCTTTTGCAAGTTAATCAGCTGCGGGATACTCAACGGTAGTTGCTGATAGTCGATTATCTCGAGGATAAGGTTTTCACGGGTCGAAATTTCTTCGATCAGGTGAAGTGCTTCGCGCGAAAACGGGCAGCGAGGATGGTGATAAATTGTGATCATAATTGGAAGCCTTTTTGTAATACTGCTGCCAAATGCTGGCGGCGTTGAGTGTAAACGCGCTAGCGAAGGATGTCGAGTTTGTCGGTTCTAAGCAGCAGCGAGATCGCCCGATCCGCCGTGAAGGTTGATTCCGCCTGCGTTGGCGACTCAGTCGCGCCCATCGTCCGCATCCGGATCCTTGCCTGTTTCACCACCAATTGCAATTTCGTTATTGCGAATCATCTGATCGTGCGCGAACATTTCTTCAAGTTCGGCACGCGCTTGCCTTGCTAACGAAACCATCTGTTGCTGATCTTTATGATGCGGATAAATATCATGCACGGTTTGTAAATTGTGTGCACGAAATTTTATCGCAGCTTGCTCCGCGCGCGATGGACCGAAGCCCAGTTGTTGTAAAGCTTGTCGACCAAGTTGTAAGGCGGAGTCGAAGGTTTCGCGCTCAATAACAGTGACGCCAAGGTCCATCAAATCGTAATAGTGGGTAATATTGCGTGCACGCGCCGCAATCGGCAGCAAAGGATAAGCGCGTCGAACTGCAGCGATCAATCGCAAGCTGCCGTCAATATCATCAATGGCAACTACCAGCAGGCGCGCTTTGGCGACGCCCGCCGTGCGTAACAAATCGATGCGGGTAGCGTCACCGTAAAAAACTTTGAAGCCGAATTTACGTAATAAATCGATCTGATCAGGGTCATGGTCAAGCACCGTCATGCTGACCTGATTGCCGTGCAGCAAGCGTCCTACAATTTGTCCGAAGCGTCCAAACCCAGCAATGATGACAAGATTTTCGTTGTCGTCGATGACGTCATCGGGCCGCTGGCGCGTTGACACAAAATACGGCAAGACGACCTTGTCATAAAAAATTAGCAATAAGGGTGTGGTGACCATTGAGAGCGCCACGACCACCACCAGGAGTGAGGAAGTCTCCTGTGTGAAGACCTTGGCTGCGGCAGCCGCACCAAATACGACGAAAGCAAATTCGCCGCCTTGGGATAGCAATACTGCGAACAAAAATTGTTGGGCTCGGGCGATTTTGAATAGCTTGCTGAGGATATATAGCACGCTTATTTTGATAAGTAAAAAACCTGCGACCAAGCCAAGTACTAACCATGGCTGCGCAAGAAATACGCCGAAATCTACGGACATCCCTACTGCAATAAAAAACAAGCCAAGTAACAAGCCCTTGAAAGGTTCCAGGTCGGTTTCCAAGGCGTGTCGGTATTCAGAATCGGCCAGCAAAACACCAGCTAAAAATGCGCCCAATGCCATCGACATGCCGACCCACTCCATCAGTAATCCAGTCGCGATCACCAGGAGTAAGGCAAATGCCGTGAAAATTTCTCGCAGGCCGGTTTTGGCGATCATGCGTATCAGAGGTCGTACCAAAAAACGGCCACCAAAAATCAGTGTAGCGATTACAGCAACAGCCTTAGCAGCGCTCAGCCAACCGGCATCGCTGCCTTGGACCGCAGCGACCCCTAGCAAGGGAACAATCGCAATCATCGGAATCGCGGCAATATCCTGAAACAACAGTATCGCGAATCCAGCAGAACCTGCAGGCGTGGCTGTCAATTTACGCTCTGACAGCGTGGCGAGCACGATAGCGGTGGATGATAGCGATAACCCAAGCGAGGCGATGAGTGCGGTTTTCCAGTCAACACCAAAGCCGATTGCTGCGCCAAATAGCGCTAGCGTGACGATACCAACCTGCGTACCGCCCCAACCGAAAATTGGCCGCCTCAATGACCACAAACGTTTAGGCTCAAGTTCCAGTCCGATCAAAAAGAGCAGCAGAACTACGCCGAACTCAGAAAAATGCAAAATATCTTCAACGCCATCGATCAGGCGCAGACCCCAAGGTCCGATTACCATACCCGCCAACAGATAACCTAGGACCGCCCCTAGTCCTAGGCGCTTGGCAATCGGTACTGCGACGACAGCTGCGGCCAAATAGATTAATGCATTGAGTAAGAGACTTTTTTCCATTGGCTATGTGTAATTTATTGTGGGACATTTGCACCACGTTGATCGATAGTTGCTCGACGCTGCTCCAAGTGGAATCATGGTATCAAACATCGTGATACCGCGATGATGCCAGAGGTTGTAGGCGTGTTTAGGCCTCAACGCAGAGGTAACGCTTGATCGACCGTTCTATATGCCTAAATATTGCATCAAGCGCTAAATTAAACTAAGTAGGCCTATACTTTGGTAAATAATTTTTTATCCTGCTGGCAAAATTGTATCGCTGGCGCCAGCGCAGTGAGCCAGTTTGCGCGGAAGCGAATGGATCGCCAGAAGTATCAATAAAGTGCTGAGTGGTCAACGTAATAAAGCAATGTAATAACGAGGATTAGCGAAATTTAGCTGCTACGGATAGTTTTGCCCTGGCGATAGTCTACCTACATTCCACTTTAAGTTTTCGACACCATGACCGATAAGAAAAATTCTGAATCAATACCTACCCTTCCTATTGAGCCCCCTGTTATATCCGAAAATGCTTCTGAGCCGCTTGCTGCGTCTCCTGAGCCAGTAACTGCGTCGTCTCCCGCCATGGCAGAAAAAATTATTAAGCCGGCGGAACAACCGACGGTGTATACCAGTTTAGGCCACGCTGGCAGCGCAACTTCCGGCGCTCGAGCAGATGACGCGCCATGGACGCAAACCTGGAAATTGATTGCAGCGCGGGTCCGAGCAATATCGGACAAGGCTGGCCGCAGAATGATGCAGCGTACGCTGAAAATTGGCGTTTCCGCGCGTATATTTCATCCTGAAGAAGGGGCAAAAGGTTTACGCGGACGGACATTGCAATATCTTGAAGAATCGATTGCACAGTGGGTGATGTCGCGCGACGTACTCGTATTCATGATTCCGACCGTGAACACCAATGGCCTGGTACATCCTAGTAGTATTCGTCTACGTGACTATGCCAAGCATCTGGATGGATTAGTATTGCAAGGTGGTGCAGATGTTTCGCCGCAAAGCTATGCCGAAGCCGCTACCAGACCAGAGTGGGGTGGTGACCGCGTGCGTGACATGTATGAGCTCGAGTTGCTGCACGAATTTATAGAGGCAGGCAAGCCAGTACTGGGCATTTGCCGTGGTTGTCAACTAATCAATGTCGCGTTGGGCGGGACCTTGTATCAGGACATCGCTACCGACGTCCCGACCTCGATCGCCCATGTGAACGATGAATATGATCGTCTACATCACGCGATCCAGTTTCCACCGGGATCGTCGCTGGCGGCCCTATTTGCGTCGGACAGTGATACGCGCAAAGAGTGGGTGGTGAATTCAATTCATCACCAGGCAGTTAAGGATCTTGGTCGCGATCTCTCCGTTGAGGCAGTGTCCGGCGTAGATAACATCACAGAGGCTATCCGCTATCGCAAAGCACCTTTTGTCATGGGTTTGCAATGGCATCCCGAATTCCACCGTGCAGGTGGTCCAGAATTGCTCGATTGCACGCCAATATTGGATGGATTTTTGCGGGCAGCGCGGGAAACGCGTTTCTAAAATACACATTCGCAAGAAATATCATTATATTTTGATGTAGCGCTTGTCTATTTGAAAATCTTCGTTGTATACTGTTGGGCTTGGCTTTCAGCGATAAAGCTGTTTAATGCATTATGAAACTAATTCATAAGAAATTATCGGTAGTGGTTGACAAAGTCAGGAAGTTTCACTATAGTTTTGGGTTCCGTGCGGAGGGGTGGTCGAGTGGTTAATGGCAGCAGACTGTAAATCTGCCCTCTTGCGAGTACGCTGGTTCGAATCCAGCCCCCTCCACCATTGCCGGAAATAGTGAAGTAGTACTGTTGTGCAGAGTAAGTAAAAATGTTGTGGTTGAAGAAATGATCTCGCGGGTGTAGCTCAATGGTAGAGCAGAAGCCTTCCAAGCTTACGACGAGGGTTCGATTCCCTTCACCCGCTCCAGTTCAGTAAAAAGTTTGGCATTACAGATTTAGTAGTACATGAGTTGCAAGTAAATGGTTTTCAAGTTTATAAGTTGAACGTGCCACTGTGAGTTTTCGGTGTACGGGCAGCATAGCCCTTGTAGCTCAGTGGTAGAGCACTCCCTTGGTAAGGGAGAGGCCACGTGTTCGATCCACGTCAAGGGCACCAGCTATACAGTTTGTTTGCAGTGCCCGAATCAGTGTGAAGTTAGCGCTGTGTTCTCTGGATTAGTCAATCGTAGTATTCAATGCAATGCAGTCGGGCGCGTGCCTGAACATTCTCATCAAATCTTTAGGAGTTCCAAGATGGCAAAAAGTAAATTTGAGCGGACCAAGCCGCACGTGAATGTGGGTACGATTGGCCACGTTGATCATGGTAAAACTACACTGACTGCGGCGATTTCTAAAGTGCTGACCAAGAAATTCGGCGGCGACATGCGCGATTTCAGCACGATTGACTCTGCCCCGGAAGAGCGTGCACGCGGTATTACTATTAATACTTCGCACGTAGAATACGAAACAGCGAATCGCCATTACGCGCACGTTGACTGCCCAGGCCATGCTGATTATGTTAAAAACATGATTACTGGTGCTGCTCAGATGGACGGTGCGATTCTGGTTTGTTCTGCTGCTGATGGTCCAATGCCGCAAACGCGTGAGCACATCCTGTTGGCGCGTCAAGTTGGTGTGCCATACGTCATTGTGTTTCTGAATAAAGTAGACATGGTTGACGACGCTGAGTTGCTCGAGCTGGTTGAAATGGAAGTGCGTGAGTTATTGAGCAAGTACGATTTCCCAGGCGACGATCTGCCAATCATCCAGGGTTCAGCGAAGCTGGCGCTGGAAGGCGACACAGGTCCGTTGGGCGAAGAAGCGATCATGAAACTGGCCGATGCGTTGGATAGCTACATTCCAACCCCGGAGCGCGCAGTTGACGGTGCTTTCTTGCTGCCAGTGGAAGACGTATTCTCGATCTCCGGTCGCGGTACTGTTGTGACTGGTCGTATTGAGCGTGGTATTGTGAAAGTTGGCGAAGAGCTGGAAATCATCGGCATCCGCGACACACAAAAAACGACCTGTACTGGTGTTGAAATGTTCCGTAAGTTGCTAGACCAAGGTCAAGCTGGCGATAACGTCGGTGTGTTGTTGCGCGGTACCAAGCGTGAAGACGTTGAGCGTGGTCAAGTCTTGGCCAAGCCAGGTTCGATCAAGCCACACAAGCATTTCACTGGCGAGATCTATGTGTTGTCGAAAGATGAAGGCGGCCGTCATACACCGTTCTTCAACAACTATCGTCCACAGTTCTATTTCCGTACCACGGACGTCACTGGTTCGATCGCTTTGCCAGAAGGCAAAGAAATGGTCATGCCGGGCGATAACGTGTCGATCACTGTGATGTTGATCAACCCAATCGCGATGGAAGAAGGCTTGCGCTTCGCTATTCGTGAAGGTGGTCGTACAGTTGGCGCGGGTGTTGTTGCCAAGATCCTGCCAGATCCACAATAAGTTAGCTGAACGCGCCGCAATTCTGGATTTATCCGTCTTGCGGCGTTGATGTCTCAGCAAATAGTGGTTGTAAAAGTAGTGAGTAGTAGAGTCTAGAGTGAGTTAAGAAGCCAGATAACTCATGGTAATGTTAAGCGTTAGGGGTGTAGCTCAATTGGCAGAGCGCCGGTCTCCAAAACCGGAGGTTGGGGGTTCGATGCCCTCCGCCCCTGCCACCGATTTAGGTGTAGGGTACTGAAAGTATAAATCCAAGTATGTCTAACCACCCTGTGCAAACAGTCAGCCCATCCGGCGACAAGCTCAAAGTAGTATTGGCAGTATTAGCTGTCGTTGCCGGCATAGTCGGCTTTTATTTTTTGTCGGACAAGCCAAGCTTGGTACGTGCAAGCGTTTTGGTCGCCGGTTTGCTTGTGGCGATTGCCTTGGCATGGACCTCGACGCAAGGTCGTGGTTTTCTGAGTTTCGCGAAAGAAGCTATACGCGAAACTAAAAAGGTGGTCTGGCCTACCCGCAAAGAAGCGATGCAAATTACTGCAATCGTATTTGTCTTTGTTCTGGTGATGGCAATTTTCCTATGGGGCACCGATAAGCTCCTCGAGGTTTTGTTGTACGACGTGATTCTGGGTTGGAAATAATAATGAGCGAAAGCACACAAGACGACGCACAAGCAACGCCGGTCGATGTAACGACACCGGCGTCTGCGCCTATGGGCAAGAAGCGCTGGTATGTTGTGCACGCCTATTCTGGTATGGAAAAAAGCGTCATGCGTGCACTCACCGAGCGTGCTGAACGTGCCGGTATGCAAGATCAGTTTGGCCAGATTTTGGTGCCAACTGAAGAAGTAATTGAAGTCAAGAACGGTCAAAAATCTGTCACCGAGCGTCGCTTCTTTCCTGGCTATGTTCTGGTTGAAATGGAAATGACTGACGAAACATGGCATTTGGTCAAGAATACGAATAAAGTTACCGGTTTTATTGGTGGCAAGTCAAACAAGCCGACTCCAATTCCACAGCACGAAGTCGACAAAATCATGCAGCAAATGCAAGATGGTGTCGAGAAGCCGCGTCCAAAGGTATTGTATGAAGTCGGCGAGTTAGTGCGTATTAAAGATGGTCCGTTTACAGATTTCAACGGTAACGTTGAAGAAGTGAACTACGAAAAATCGCGCGTGCGCGTGACGGTCACCATTTTTGGTCGTGCCACACCGGTCGAGCTGGAATTTGGGCAGGTCGAAAAAGTTTAATTTTTGAGTCGAATGTTGTTAATCGTCGCAAGGAATGCAGGGCTCGGAAGCAAAGAATTAGTAATACAGAAGTGAGTATTAGAGAAATTTTAGGATGCGCCCAGCGAAGCGCAGTAAGTTCGAAGAACTTGTCAATTCGCTGTTATTAGTAAGAGAGGAGCCCAATTAGGTCAGGCAACTGAGCGAAAAGGCGCTAACACTCAACCAACGTAGGAGCCATCATGGCAAAGAAAATTATTGGTTTTATCAAGCTGCAAGTTCCAGCTGGTAAAGCAAACCCGTCCCCTCCGATCGGTCCTGCACTGGGTCAGCGCGGTCTTAACATTATGGAGTTCTGCAAAGCGTTTAACGCCCAGACTCAAGGTGTTGAGCCAGGTCTGCCAATTCCAGTTGTGATCACAGCATTTGCGGATAAGTCCTTCACGTTCATCATGAAGACGCCTCCTGCAACTATTTTGATCAAAAAAGCAGCTGGTATCACTAAGGGTTCGGCTAAGCCGCATACCGATAAGGTCGGCTCGATTACTCGTCAACAAGCAGAAGATATCGCTACTCAGAAGAAGCCCGACCTCACTGGTGCTGATCTGGAAGCTGCCGTGCGTACTATCGCCGGTTCCGCTCGTTCGATGGGCATCACGGTAGAGGGTCTGTAATGGCTAAGTTAACTAAACGCGTAAAAGCAATCAAAGCAAAAATTGACAGCACCAAGGCTTATCCATTCGATAACGCCATTGTTTTGATCAAAGAATGCGCAACTGCTAAATTCAATGAGTCAATCGATGTCTCCGTCCAATTGGGCGTTGATGCAAAGAAATCGGATCAAGTTGTCCGTGGCTCCGTCGTATTACCAGCTGGTACAGGCAAGAGTGTTCGTGTTGCTGTTTTTGCCTCAGGCGAAAAAGCTGAACAAGCTAAAGCAGCGGGTGCAGATATTGTTGGTATGGAAGACCTGGCTGAGCAAATTAAAGCCGGTAACATGCCTTTCGATATCGTTATCGCTTCGCCAGACACAATGCGCATCGTTGGTACTCTGGGTCAAATCCTAGGGCCACGTGGCCTGATGCCTAACCCAAAAGTCGGTACTGTTACTCCTGACGTTGCTACTGCAGTTAAAAATGCGAAAGCTGGTCAAGTGCAATACCGTACCGACAAAGGCGGTATCATTCACGCAACAATCGGTCGTAAATCGTTCAGCGATGCTGATCTGAAATCGAACCTGTTGGCACTGATCGATGCATTAGCTAAAGCTAAGCCAACAACCAGCAAAGGTGTTTACCTGCGCAAGGTTTCGCTGTCTTCAACGATGGGTGCTGGTATCCGCGTTGAGCAAGCAAGCTTGGTTGCTTAATTACTGAATCAAGTCCTTATGGCGCCGCGAAGGTACAACTTGTACTAGCGCTGGTGATTAAGGCAAATCTTTGGGCTAGATCGTCATCGTCAACGATGATGGCGGTTTAGACAATCAAAGACCGTTGGGCGGCGTGCATGCAGGTTTATGCACAAAGTTAAAATGTCAGATGATGTTAAGTTGTCTGGACCCCAGCGCAGATGGTGCACCCGAACAAGTTTTGTAGTCTCAACACTGCTGCGTTATTTATAGCGCCCTGGTACTGAACTCCTAACTTCGGACGCCGTGTTCGAACCGATGTGAGGTGAGTAGCCACTTGCGGCTATGTTGTTACTGAGCATCATTTATGGAGGTTGATCTTGAGTCTCAATCTGAATGACAAAAAGGCCGTTGTAGCCGAAGTTTCTGCAAAAGTGAAAGCTGCGCAGACTATCGTCTTGGCCGAATACCGTGGCATCCAGGTTAGTCACTTGACGCAACTGCGCGCCAATGCGCGTACCCAAGGGGTGTACTTGCGTGTATTGAAAAATACATTAGCACGTCGTGCCGTTGAAGGTACCGCTTTTGCTGAACTCGCAAACGAAATGACCGGTCCGTTGATCTATTCGATCTCGGTTGATGCCGTTGCTGCTGCTAAAGTCCTTGCTGACTTTGCAAAAACCAACGACAAACTGGTCCTCAAAGCGGGTAACTTCGCTGGCAAATCGCTTGATAAAGCGGCTGTCGTAGCGTTGGCAAATATCCCAAGTCGTGAAGTTCTGCTGGCCCAGGTTGTGGGCATGATGCAAGCTCCGATATCCGGATTTGTGCGTGGTTTGGCTGCTTTGGCAGCGAAAAAAGAAGCCGACGCTGGCGTTGTTGCCGGCGAAGTTGCAGTCGAAGAAGTAGCCGCTTAATTTCATAGTTAAGGTGCATTTCGACGCTTTTTTCAGCGTTAGTACTAATTAGATGTTGTTATCAAATAAATTTAGGAGTTTCACATGGCACTTGACAAAGACGCAATCCTGGACGCAGTTGGCGCCCTGACCGTTTTGGAATTGAATGACCTGGTTAAGGCATTCGAAGAGAAGTTTGGCGTTTCGGCTGCAGCTGTTGCTGTTGCTGGCGGCGCTGCTGGCGGTGGCGCTGCTGCTGCTGAAGAGCAAACTGAATTCACAGTTATCCTGACTGAATTCGGCGCGAACAAAGTTGGCGTAATTAAGGCAGTTCGTGAAATCACTGGTCTGGGCTTGAAAGAAGCTAAAGACCTGGTTGACGGCGCACCGAAGCCAGTTAAAGAAGCTGTCTCTAAAGCAGATGCTGAAGCCGCACAGAAGAAATTGGTTGAAGCTGGCGCGAAAGCGGAAATCAAGTAATTCTGATTTCACAGTGCGCCTCCGTCAAGGAGGTGCAGGAGTCAAAGTGCAGAATCCCCCGAAAGTGGGGGTTCGGCTTTGGCTCCTTTGTCGTTTTCAATTTTATTGTTGTTATAAGTTTTACTCGTTGAACCAGGTTAGCTCTTGACCGGTTTATAGCGTTCTTTTTGCAGCCAAGCTCGAAGGGCTGAGACTTGAGGTTTCGTAGCTGTTGGGTTTTATAGTTTGTCTTAACGGTTAATCAATTTGGTTAGCCGGGAGATATATCTATCTAACTTATCGAATCCTGAATTCTCTATCCTTCCTGTCACTCACGGAGTGTCCATGCATTACTCATTTACTGAGAAAAAACGCATTCGCAAATCTTTTGCGAAACGTGCGAATGTTCATCAAGTTCCGTTCCTGCTGGCGACCCAGCTCGAGTCGTATCTGGGCTTTTTGCAGCAAGACAAAGTACCGTCTCAACGCAAAAACGAGGGCTTGCAATCTGCCTTCTCGTCCATTTTTCCTATCGTTTCGCACAATGGATTTGCGCGTCTCGAATTCCTGTCGTACGTCCTCGGTGATCCACCGTTCGATGTCAAGGAATGTCAACAACGTGGATTGACGTTCGCGTCGCCTCTGCGTGCCAAGGTGCGATTGGTTATTCTTGATAAAGAATCTCCAACTAAACCGGTTGTTAAAGAAATGAAAGAGCAAGAAGTTTACATGGGCGAATTGCCTTTGATGACAACTACTGGCTCGTTTGTGATTAATGGTACTGAACGTGTCATCGTGTCGCAGTTGCATCGTTCGCCTGGTGTGTTCTTTGAACATGACCGCGGCAAAACGCACTCGTCCGGTAAGTTGTTATTCTCGGCCCGTATCATTCCTTACCGCGGTTCATGGCTTGACTTCGAATTCGATCCTAAAGACATCTTGTTCTTCCGTGTCGACCGTCGTCGTAAGATGCCTGTCACGATCCTGCTAAAAGCAATTGGTATGTCGGTCGAGCAGATTCTGGCTAATTTCTTTGTATTCGACAATTTCGCATTGCGCAATGAAGGCGCAGAGATGGAGTTCGTTGCTGAGCGCTTGCGTGGTGAAGTTGCGCGTTTCGATATCGTTGATAAAGCTGGCAACGCATTGGTCGCCAAAGACAAGCGTATCAATTCGAAGCATGTTCGCGACATCGAAGCTGCTGGTATTAAGAATATCTCGGTTCCGGAAGATTACTTGTTGGGCCGCGTTTTGGCGCGCAACATTATCGATGAAGATACCGGCGAAGTAGTTGCCAACGCGAACGACGAGTTGACTGAAGAATTGCTGGCAAAGTTACGCGAAGCTGATATCGCTGCTATCCAGACGTTGTACACCAATGATCTGGATCAAGGCGGATACATATCGCAAACGCTGCGCAGTGACGACACTAACGATCAGATGGCGGCTAAAGTTGCTATCTATCGCATGATGCGTCCTGGTGAACCGCCAACTGAAGATTCAGTTGAAGCGTTGTTCAACGGCCTGTTCTACAACGAAGATCGTTACGATCTGTCGGCTGTTGGTCGTATGAAGTTCAATCGTCGTATTGGTCGTGATGAGTTGACCGGCGCGATGACGTTGTCGAACGAAGATGTGTTGGCTGTCATTAAGATTTTGGTTGAGTTGCGCAATGGTCGCGGCGAAGTCGATGACATCGATCACTTAGGTAATCGTCGTGTGCGTTGCGTCGGAGAATTGGCAGAAAATCAATTCCGTGCTGGTTTGGTGCGGGTTGAGCGCGCGGTCAAGGAACGTTTGGGCCAAGCTGAAGCTGATAATTTGATGCCGCATGATCTGATCAACTCCAAGCCGATTTCGGCCGCAATTCGTGAGTTCTTTGGTTCGTCGCAGTTGTCGCAGTTTATGGATCAAACCAATCCGTTGTCGGAAATCACCCACAAGCGCCGTATTTCGGCACTTGGGCCCGGTGGTTTGACGCGTGAACGTGCTGGTTTTGAAGTACGTGACGTGCATCCAACTCACTATGGCCGTGTGTGCCCGATTGAGACACCGGAAGGTCCGAACATTGGACTGATCAACTCCTTGGCGTTGTATGCGCGTTTGAATGAGTACGGTTTCCTTGAAACACCATACCGCAAGGTTGTTGACAGCAAAATCACTGAACAAGTCGATTTCCTGTCCGCGATTGAAGAAGGTCGTTACATCATCGCTCAGGCGAATGCGACCATCGACAAATCGGGCAAGTTGTCGGATGAATTGGTTTCGGCGCGTGAAGCGGGTGAAACAATTCTGGTATCGCCCGAACGTGTTCAATACATGGACGTGGCAACCGGTCAGGTGGTTTCGGTAGCGGCTTCGTTGATTCCATTCCTGGAACACGATGATGCGAACCGTGCGTTGATGGGCGCCAACATGCAGCGTCAGGCAGTTCCTTGCTTGCGTCCGGAAACGGCACTGGTTGGTACCGGTATCGAACGTACTGTGGCGATTGACTCTGGCACTACGGTGCAAGCGTTGCGCGGCGGTATTGTGGATTACGTCGATGCTGGCCGTGTGGTGATTCGGGTCAATGATGAAGAAGCGTTGGCTGGTGAAGTCGGTGTTGATATTTACAACCTGATCAAATACACCCGCTCGAATCAAAACACCAACATCAATCAGCGGCCTATCGTTGAAGTCGGTGATCGCGTTGCTAAGCTTGACGTTATCGCTGATGGTGCATCGACTGACCTGGGTGAGTTGGCTCTTGGTCAAAACATGCTCGTGGCATTTATGCCATGGAACGGTTATAACTTCGAAGATTCGATTCTGATCTCTGAAAAAGTTGTTGCTGATGATCGTTACACGTCAATCCATATCGAAGAGTTATCGGTGGTGGCACGTGATACCAAGCTGGGCGCCGAAGAAATCACGCGTGACATCTCGAACCTGGCCGAAAATCAGCTAGCGCGTCTGGATGAAGCAGGGATTGTTTATATCGGTGCAGAAGTTGAAGCTGGCGATACATTGGTTGGTAAAGTTACACCTAAAGGTGAAACGCAACTAACACCAGAAGAAAAACTGCTGCGTGCGATTTTTGGTGAAAAAGCGTCAGACGTAAAAGATACTTCGTTGCGCGTGCCATCGGGCATGGTCGGTACCGTTATCGACGTGCAAGTATTTACACGCGAAGGTATTGTGCGCGACAAACGTGCGCAGCAAATTATCGATGACGAACTGAAGCGCTATCGTCTCGACCTGAACGATCAGTTGCGGATTGTTGAAGGCGATGCCTTTGAACGTCTAGAGCGTATGTTGATCGGCAAGGTCGTCAATGGTGGTCCTAAGAAATTGGCCAAAGGCGCCAAGTTGACCAAGGAATACCTGGCTGACCTGGATAAATACCATTGGTTTGATATCCGTCCATCGGACGATCCGACTGCTATCGCGCTGGAAGCGATCAAAGAATCGATCGCCGAGAAACGTCATCAGTTTGATCTGGCATTCGAAGAAAAGCGTAAGAAGCTTACTCAAGGCGATGAGTTGCAGCCTGGCGTGCAAAAAATGGTCAAGGTTTACCTGGCTGTTAAGCGTCGTCTGCAACCTGGCGACAAGATGGCGGGTCGCCACGGTAACAAGGGTGTGGTGTCACGCATTCTGCCTATCGAAGACATGCCACATATGGCAGATGGTACGCCAGCTGACATCGTATTGAACCCGCTGGGCGTTCCGTCACGGATGAACATCGGTCAGGTGCTGGAAGTCCATTTGGGTTGGGCTGCAAAAGGTCTGGGTCTGCGTATCGGCGAAATGCTGAAGGCGCAAACTGCAATTGCCGAGTTGCGTCAGTTCCTCAACACGATTTATAACGAATCGGGCAAAGTTGAAGATTTGGACAGCATGAGCGACGACGAGATATTGCGTTTGGCCGCGAATCTGAAAAAAGGTGTGACTTTCGCAACGCCGGTATTTGACGGTGCAAACGAAGCTGAAATCAACCGTATGTTGAATCTGGCTTACCCAGATGCCGTTGCTAAGCAACTTGGCATGACGCCATCGAAGAATCAGGTCACGATGTATGACGGTCGTACTGGTGAAGCGTTTGAGCGTAGTGTCACCGTTGGCTATATGCATTACCTGAAACTGCACCATCTGGTCGACGACAAGATGCATGCACGTTCCACCGGTCCTTACTCGCTGGTTACTCAGCAACCGTTGGGTGGTAAAGCGCAATTCGGTGGTCAGCGCTTCGGTGAGATGGAAGTGTGGGCATTGGAAGCGTACGGCGCATCGTATGTACTGCAAGAAATGCTGACAGTTAAATCAGACGACGTGAACGGTCGTACTAAGGTCTATGAAAACCTGGTCAAGGGTGACCATGTTATCGAAGCCGGTATGCCGGAATCTTTCAACGTGCTGTTGAAAGAAATCCGTTCGCTAGGTATTGATATGGATCTCGATCGCGACTAAAGCGGTTTCGATTTTGATCCATTGTGGGACAGTGTTTATGCGGCTGACTACTAAAATAGGCGCCAAATGACCCTGTCCCACAACTGATTCAACTAGCAGCTAAAAGGTCGGTGAAAGTTGCCCCCTCATTTGTGAATAATGAGAGAAACAGCCCACCGTACTAATAAAAGAATTTAGTTTTTTCACGCCAACCTGGAGTGATACATGAAAGCACTGCTCGATTTATTCAAGCAAGTTCAGCAAAATGAACAGTTCGACGCAATCAAAATTGGCCTCGCGTCGCCAGATAAAATCCGTTCATGGTCTTATGGCGAAGTAAAAAAGCCAGAAACCATCAACTATCGTACCTTTAAGCCTGAGCGCGATGGTCTGTTTTGCGCCAAGATTTTTGGCCCAATCAAAGACTACGAATGCCTGTGCGGTAAGTACAAGCGTCTGAAGCATCGCGGTGTAATCTGCGAAAAGTGTGGTGTTGAAGTCACGCTGGCAAAAGTGCGTCGTGAGCGCATGGGCCACATCGAATTGGCATCGCCAACTGCACATATCTGGTTTTTGAAATCGTTGCCGTCACGTTTGGGTATGGTCCTCGACATGACGTTGCGGGATATCGAACGCGTTCTCTATTTTGAAGCGTACGTTATTACTGATCCAGGCATGACGCCGCTGAAGCGTTGCCAGATTATGTCGGAAGACGACTACGCAGCTAAATACGAAGAATACGGTGATGACTTCACGGCATTCATGGGCGCCGAAGGTATCCGTGAATTGCTGCGCGCGATCGATATTGATCGCGAAGCTGAAACTTTGCGTCAAGACTTGAAAGATTCCAAGTCAGAAGCCAAAATCAAGAAATATTCCAAGCGTCTAAAAGTGCTGGAAGCATTCCAGCGTTCGGGTATTAAGCCGGACTGGATGATCATGGAAGTGTTGCCAGTGCTGCCGCCAGAATTGCGTCCGCTGGTACCGCTGGATGGTGGTCGTTTCGCCACTTCTGATCTGAACGATCTTTATCGTCGCGTCATCAACCGTAACAATCGTCTAAAGCGCCTGATGGAATTGCGCGCGCCGGAAATCATTACGCGTAATGAAAAACGGATGTTGCAGGAAGCTGTCGATTCGTTGCTGGATAACGGTCGTCGCGGTAAGGCAATGACTGGCGCCAACAAGCGTCCGCTGAAGTCGTTGGCTGAGATGATTAAGGGTAAGGGCGGTCGTTTCCGTCAAAACTTGTTGGGTAAGCGCGTCGATTACTCTGGTCGTTCAGTGATCGTGGTTGGTCCACAACTGAAATTGCATCAGTGCGGTTTGCCGAAATTGATGGCCTTGGAACTATTCAAGCCATTCATTTTTAACAAACTTGAAGTAATGGGCATTGCAAGCACCATCAAGGCAGCCAAGAAGGAAGTTGAAAATCAAACTTCCGTGGTGTGGGATATTCTGGAAGAAGTGATCCGTGAACATCCGGTCATGTTGAACCGCGCGCCTACATTGCATCGTTTGGGTATCCAGGCGTTTGAGCCGGTCCTGATCGAAGGTAAAGCGATTCAGCTGCATCCATTGGTCTGCGCTGCGTTTAACGCCGACTTTGACGGTGACCAAATGGCGGTCCACGTTCCACTGTCGATCGAAGCACAGATGGAGGCACGTACGCTGATGCTGGCGTCGAACAACATTCTGTTCCCATCGAACGGCGAACCGTCGATCGTTCCTTCGCAAGATATCGTGCTGGGTCTGTACTACGCTACTCGCGAACAGATCAACGGTAAGAACGAAGGCATGATGTTCCCGGATGTTTCAGAGGCGATCCGTGCGTATGACAACAAGGAAGTCGAACTGACAACCCGTGTCACCGTCCGTATTACCGAGTATCCGAAGGACTTGGTCACGGGCGAGTTCGTCAAGACCATCAAGCGTTACGAAACGACCGTTGGCCGTGCGATCCTGTCAGAAATTCTGCCTAAGGGTCTGCCATTCACCGTTCTGAACCGTGCGTTGAAGAAAAAAGAAATTTCAAAGCTGATCAACACTTCGTTCCGTAAGTGTGGTTTGCGTGCGACCGTTGTCTTTGCCGATCAACTGATGCAGTCGGGTTTCCGTTTGGCGACGCGTGCCGGTATCTCGATCTGCGTGGACGACATGTTGGTCCCGCCACAAAAAGTGACATTGATCGCTACTGCAGAACAAGAAGTCAAACAGATCGAACAGCAATATTCGTCCGGTTTGGTTACTGCTGGCGAGCGCTATAACAAAGTGGTTGATATCTGGGGCAAAGCCGGTGATGACGTCGGTAAAGCCATGATGGAACAGCTGAAGGTTGAAGACGTCGTTCGCCGCGACGGCACCCAAGGTACGCAAGAGTCGTTCAACGCCATTTACATGATGGCCGACTCCGGTGCACGTGGTTCCGCAGCACAGATTCGTCAGTTGGCTGGTATGCGTGGTTTGATGGCAAAACCGGATGGTTCGATTATCGAAACGCCGATTACCGCGAACTTCCGCGAAGGTCTGAACGTTTTGCAGTACTTTATTTCCACCCATGGTGCGCGTAAAGGCTTGGCAGATACTGCGTTGAAGACAGCAAACTCGGGTTACCTGACGCGTCGTCTGGTTGACGTTACCCAAGATTTGGTTGTGATCGAAGATGATTGCGGCACGTCAAACGGTGCAGTCATGAAGGCGATGGTTGAGGGCGGTGAAGTGATCGAAGCGTTGCGTGACCGTATCCTTGGCCGTGTTGCTGCGAATGACATCGTGAATCCTGAAACGCAGGCAACGTTGTACGAATCCGGTACATTGCTTGACGAAGACTCCGTCGAAGAAATCGAACGTCTGGGTATTGACGAAGTGAAAGTTCGCACGCCGCTGACTTGTGACACACGCTATGGCCTGTGCGCACAATGTTACGGTCGGGATCTGGGACGTGGTTCATTGGTTAACGCCGGTGAAGCAGTCGGAGTGATCGCGGCGCAGTCGATTGGTGAGCCAGGTACCCAGCTGACGATGCGTACGTTCCACATTGGTGGAGCGGCATCGCGTGCAGCTGTCGCGTCTAGTGTTGAAGCCAAGTCGAACGGTGTGGTGCGCTTTACGGCAACCATGCGTTACGTCACTAACGGTAAGGGCGAGCTAATCGTTATTTCCCGTTCCGGCGAAGTGTTGATTACTGATGACCATGGTCGTGAGCGTGAACGTCATAAAGTGCCTTACGGCGCAACGATGATCGTTAATGACGGTATGACGATCAAGGCTGGTGCAACATTGGCAACGTGGGATCCGCTGACACGTCCGATCATTACCGAGTACACCGGTACTGTGAAGTTCGAAAACGTTGAAGAAGGTTCAACCGTTGCACGTCAGATCGATGAAGTAACCGGTCTGTCGACATTGGTTGTTATCGATGCCAAGCGTCGTGGCTCTGTGACTAAAACTGTTCGTCCGCAAGTTAAATTGCTGAATGAACAAGAACAAGAAGTAAAGATATCCGGCACTGAACACGCTGTGACGATTGGTTTCCAGGTCGGTGCGCTGATTACCGTGAAAGATGGTCAGCAAGTACACGTTGGTGAAGTACTGGCGCGTATCCCGACTGAATCGCAAAAAACACGTGACATTACCGGTGGTCTGCCGCGTGTTGCTGAGTTGTTTGAAGCGCGTTCACCGAAAGATGCTGGTATGTTGGCTGAGGTTACCGGTACCGTGGCATTCGGTAAAGAAACCAAGGGTAAACAACGTCTGGAAATCACAGACATGGACGGCAACAAGCATGAGTTCTTGATTACTAAGGACAAACAAGTGCTGGTCCATGATGGTCAAGTGGTGAACAAGGGTGAAATGATTGTTGACGGCCCAGCCGATCCACAAGACATTCTGCGCTTGCTGGGTATTGAAGCATTGGCGCGTTACATCGTTGACGAAGTGCAGGATGTGTATCGTCTGCAGGGCGTGAAGATCAATGACAAACACATCGAAGTAATCGTTCGTCAGATGTTGCGTCGCGTGCAAATTGTTGATGCTGGCGATGCTAATTACATCACTGGTGAACAAGTTGAGCGTTCAGAGTTGCTCGATGAGAACGATCGCGTGATTGCTTCCGGCAAGATTCCAGCAACTTACGAAAACGTATTGTTGGGTATTACCAAAGCATCGTTGTCGACCGACTCGTTCATTTCGGCAGCATCGTTCCAGGAGACTACTCGTGTCCTGACTGAAGCTGCGATCATGGGCAAACGCGATGGTCTGCGCGGTCTGAAAGAGAACGTCATTGTTGGTCGTCTGATCCCGGCTGGTACGGGTCTGGCATTCCACCGTGCACGTAAGGAAAAAGACACGTGGGAAGCGGAAGAGCGCACTGCGTTGCTGCAATCTGAGCAACAGGCGCGTAACCTTCAGGCTGAAGCGGAAGTGCACGCAGCGGAAACACTGGGAACGACTGACGGCGAAGCTTAATTCGTTAGCATCGTTTCAATAGAAAACGGCACCGAAGATATTCTTCGGTGCCGTTTTTATTTGTGCGTACCCAACGGTGTTTCTTGCGCTGTACCGGAATAGAAAAGTGGGGCTGTGAAGTTGTGGCTAACTTCTCTGGTTTTCCGACCGCTGGTGGTCAAGTATCGTGGAGGTGGAAAGACGCTGCAATGCCCCATTTATGCCGTTGGGCCGGTAGGTTGATGCGGAGCGGGTATTTGGCTAGGACGATGGTAAAAGTAGGATTACAGGGTCCTCTATTCGGGGTAAAAGAGACTTATTCACTTCTTATACTTTAAGCCCTTTGCGCATTTAATTCAAAAAATACGAGGCGACCGACTGCGTTGTTTAGTCCTCCATTAATCTTTCAATTGCACTAAGGGCTTGCCGTTGTCTTTCACTTCTCTGCAATCGCCTTTAAAGGTCGAGTTGTCGTAGTCAGACCAGCCATAACTGTCCACATAGCGCTTCTGAGGACGCAGCTTACTGCTGAGGAAACTCCTTTCCAGATGTTCGTCCGGGTATCGGATATCCGACAAATCCAATAAGGAATGAAACACATTTTCAGTGTTGATGCGGGCACGTTTATGACGTATCAATTGCGCTACTTTTTCTGGGTACGCAACTTTGTACGCATCTGAATACCACATCAGACCTGGAATATGGAACTCGAACTGCGTATTGTGTCCGTGGAAAGCGATCTTGCAACTGCCATCGTATAAAGTCTCCCCATGGTCAGAAAAATACATCATGGCCGTCAGCTGGTTAGTAGATTTGAGCGTCTTAATGACCTGCTCTAAAAACCAATCGGTATACAGTACGGAGCTATCGTAACTGTTATTGAGCGCTGGCTTGTTCCCCAGGTTGGTATAAGCAGGATTTGAGATGCCGTAGAGCGACGGTAGCCACTTATCGAATGCCTGTGGGTATCGGTGGCTATAATTCCAATGGCTGCCTAGCGTATGCAGCACAATGAGTTTTTTTGGATGCGGGTCATGAATTGCGGACTGAAAAGGCGAAAGCAGCGCCTGATCCAAGCTCGAAGTATCTGTAAAACCGCCTAGATTGATAAATTGTGTGACGTTCGCTTCATTGGCGAATACAGAAATCGGCGTATCGAATTTGCCGAAGGACATTTGGTTAGAAATCCAGTAGGTCTTGAAACCAGCTTCCTTATAGGCTGTGATGAAGGACTTTTCTGAAAATCCGGCACGCAAGCTTTGTACGATTGGCTTACGTGAAATCATCACGGGAACTGACAAGCGCGTCGCGGCGACCCCGGTAAGCACGTCTGAAAAGCTGACAAGGTTTGGTTCTTGTTTTAATAGCGGATTAGTTTCACGCGCGTAACCATTCAGACTCCAGCGATCATATCGTGATGATTCGCCTATCACCATGACAACGATCTGTGGGGTTTCTTGCTGACTCGCCTGATGCGCAACAAATGCAAAATTGCGATTCTTGTGCTGCAAATCCTCTAAATATCGATGCTCTTTCCAAAAATCGTATCCGCGCACCGCCAGTCCGAACGGCCAAGTGGCGCCGAACGGCTCAACCTGAAAGGGAATGCTTGCCCAGCTCGGTAGCTTGCCTAATTTAATTGAGGTTACGGCCTCCTTTGGTACAGAAGTGAGGCCCGCGTCCGATATGTCGCTTGCTCCCGCCATCGGAGTCTGGACGCTACTTGCGCCATCTTTAGTAACGGCTATGATCGCAGCGCTATCCGGCGGCGAACTTTTACTCAGCGGCTGCGACACGATTAGCGACGCGAACGGGGATGCCTTAATCCCAACTTGTTCACCGTACAGCCAAATTCCAAATGCCACCAAAGCCAACACACAAATCATCCCACGTGAGCCGCCACGCCAGTCCAGATCGCGGGTTCGGATCGCAGCAATCCAGCTCAGGCCCCACCACAAAATGATAACCACCAGTAAAAATGCCAGCAGCCAGATTTTATTGCCCAGGAATTCAATTGCTTCCGCTGGAGATGTCTCTGCAATGATCCCTAAATGATGCGTGGAAATACCTTGTCCATAAAACTTGCGCAAGTAAAGCTCGACGGGTAATGCGATAAATGCGGGCAGCAGCAGCCAATGGAACATTGCTGGGCGTTTGAAAATCCCCCACACCGTAATCCAGGCGATAAATTCGATTGCGACGACCCGGCCCGGCCGGACCACTATCTGACCAAACAGCCAAGGCGCAAACGGAACTAATGACAACATTAGATAGGTAATTAATACAAACAGATTATTTCGGCGCAGCAAGTAGGGCATTGTGATGACGGAAAAAAGAGAAAAGCTATTATCCCGTAACGCCGCACACTTGCGCGCTATAAACAACCAAACTACCAGTTGTTAGCTTGTTACTTATGATTCTAGTCGGACTGTTCCTTCGCGGTTGAGGGCGAAGGTCAGGGATTCATTCATAATGAGACGGAGGGGAGAGACTCAGGCCGAAATATAGCAAAGTATGGCGTTTGTTTTCGTTAGTTGTTGCAAAGTTTGCACACCCATGCATATAGTAGTGCAAGACTTGACCTAAACGCCTCATGCCGATATACTCGCGGGTTCTCGATTCTAAGTTTTACTGGTTTCGACGTTCTTTAGTGTGCTTACGCCTGCTGTGGTGCGTTTCTCCTTTATTGCCAAATCGAACTGCGCGGGTTTTTCGTGCAAGTATCTGTCCAATCCCGGACAACCGATTTCGGGATTGTTGTTATTAACGTCGTAATTTTGTTGGATAAAAAACGATGCCAACCATCAATCAATTGATTCGCCAGCCACGCGTATCTGCTGTTGTAAAAAGCAAATCGCCGGCGCTGGAAAATAGCCCGCAAAAACGCGGAGTATGTACCCGTGTTTATACGACAACTCCAAAGAAGCCAAACTCGGCTCTGCGTAAAGTTGCCAAGGTACGCTTGACCAACGGTTTCGAAGTTATTTCGTACATCGGCGGTGAAGGCCATAACCTGCAAGAGCATAGCGTCGTGTTGTTACGCGGCGGCCGTGTAAAAGATTTGCCGGGTGTGCGTTACCACATGGTTCGCGGTGCATTGGATACTCAAGGCGTCAAGGATCGTAAGCAATCGCGTTCGAAGTACGGTACCAAGCGCGCTAAAGCTACAAAGAAATAATTTCGTCAGGCTTAGGCCGGATGAAACAGGTGTCGGTCCCCAATGGGCCGAGTAAGTGGTTAGCTATGATGGCTGTCCGCGAGGGTGCAGGAGCAAAGCTCTACACACTCAACTGAAGATTGAAAGGAATCGAAATGCCACGTCGTCGTGAAGTTCCCAAGCGGGACATATTGCCGGATCCTAAGTTCGGTAACATTGATGTTGCGAAATTCGTCAACGTCTTGATGCTTTCCGGTAAAAAATCGGTAGCTGAAAATATTATTTACGGTGCTTTTGAGCACATTCAAACTAAATCCGGCAAAGATCCGCTGGAAGTGTTTGCATTGGCTATTGGTAACTGCAAGCCGCTGGTTGAAGTTAAATCGCGTCGCGTTGGTGGTGCAAACTACCAGGTGCCAGTAGAAGTTCGTCCTATTCGCCGTATGGCTTTGTCGATGCGTTGGTTGCGTGAAGCAGCTAACAAGCGCAGCGAAAAATCGATGCCACAACGCCTCGGCGGTGAGTTGCTCGAAGCTGCTGAAGGTCGCGGCGGCGCAATGAAAAAGCGCGATGAAGTACACCGTATGGCAGAAGCGAACAAGGCGTTTTCGCACTTCCGCTTCTAATAGACTGGATAGCTGTTTCCCGAGATGGAAACAGTTATTCGCATCTGAAATTTGCTCGAGCCGAGCGCATATTTTCATTGAAAAATAGCGCTCGGTTTCGTGCATTAAAAGACTTAGGAATAAATCATGGCTCGCAAGACCCCCATTGAGCGCTATCGCAACATCGGTATTTCCGCTCACATTGATGCTGGTAAGACAACAACCACTGAACGTGTGTTGTTCTACACCGGTGTGAACCACAAAATTGGTGAAGTGCATGATGGCGCGGCCACCATGGACTGGATGGAACAAGAGCAAGAGCGCGGTATCACTATTACTTCCGCTGCTACCACCTGTTTCTGGAAAGGTATGGCGGGTAACTTCCCTCCGCACCACATCAACATCATTGATACTCCGGGTCACGTTGACTTCACAATTGAAGTTGAGCGTTCGATGCGCGTATTGGATGGCGCTTGTATGGTGTACTGCGCAGTTGGTGGCGTTCAGCCGCAATCTGAAACAGTATGGCGTCAAGCTAACAAGTACAAAGTTCCACGTTTGGCATTTGTCAATAAAATGGATCGTACTGGTGCTAACTTCTTCAAAGTTTACGAACAAATGCGTGCGCGTTTGAAAGCGAACCCAATTCCTATGCAAGTACCTATCGGTGCCGAGGAAAATTTTGAAGGCGTCATCGATCTGGTAAAAATGCAAGCGATTTACTGGGATGATTCAACTCAGGGTATGAAGTTTGACTACCGTGATATCCCTGAAAATCTGATGGCCGAAGCCAAAAAATGGCGTGAGAACATGGTCGAAGCGGCTGCTGAAGCATCAGAAGAACTGATGAACAAGTACCTCGACGAAGGTGATTTGACAGAAGAAGAAATCAAAGCGGCGATTCGCCAGCGTACTATCGCTAGTGAAATCGTTCCAATGATGTGCGGTACAGCCTTTAAAAACAAGGGTGTGCAGGCAATGTTGGATGGCGTGATTGAATACTTGCCATCGCCAGTCGATATTCCACCTGTTCCAGGTATGGATGAGGACAATGAGCCAGTAGTGCGTAAAGCAGAAGATACTGAGAAATTCTCAGCATTGGCATTCAAAATTGCAACAGATCCGTTTGTTGGCCAATTGTGCTTTATCCGTTGCTATTCAGGCACTTTGAATTCGGGCGACACAGTTTATAACTCTGTTAAAGAGAAAAAAGAACGTATCGGCCGTATCGTTCAGATGCACGCAAATCAACGCGAAGAAATTAAAGAAATGTTGGCGGGTGATATCGCAGCGGTCGTTGGTCTGAAAGATACAACTACCGGCGATACATTGTGCGACGACAAAGCAATTGTTGTGCTCGAGCGCATGATCTTCCCTGAGCCAGTTATTTCGCAAGCAGTTGAGCCAAAGACTAAGCAAGATCAGGAAAAAATGGGTCTGGCTCTGAATCGCCTGGCCGCTGAAGATCCATCGTTCCGCGTACGTACCGACGAAGAATCGGGTCAAACCATCATCGCCGGTATGGGCGAGTTGCATCTGGATATTATTGTCGATCGTATGCGTCGTGAATTTAACGTCGAAGCGACCGTTGGTAAGCCACAAGTTGCGTATCGTGAAACGATCCGCAAGACTTGCGAAGAAATTGAAGGCAAGTTCGTTAAGCAATCTGGTGGTCGTGGTCAATATGGTCACGTGGTTCTGAAGATCGAGCCACAAGCGCCAGGTAAGGGCTTTGAGTTCGTCGACGCTATTAAAGGCGGTACTGTTCCGCGCGAATACATTCCTGCAGTTGAAAAGGGTGTTCGTGAAACATTGACTTCAGGTGTATTGGCCGGCTATCCAGTTGTTGACGTTAAAGTCACACTGTTCTTCGGTTCGTACCATGACGTTGACTCCAACGAAAACGCCTTCCGCATGGCCGCTTCAATGGCATTCAAAGACGGCTGCCGTAAAGCTAGCCCGGTCATTCTGGAGCCAATGATGGCCGTTGAAGTTGAGACGCCAGAGGACTACGCCGGTACAGTAATGGGCGATTTGTCTTCACGTCGCGGTATGGTGCAAGGTATGGATGAGATTGCTGGCGGTGGCGGCAAAATTATCAAAGCCGAAGTACCATTGTCAGAAATGTTTGGTTACTCGACTTCGTTGCGTTCGGCCACTCAAGGCCGTGCAACTTATTCGATGGAATTCAAGCATTACTCCGAAGCGCCGAAGAACATCATCGACGCAATCGTGACATCGAAGACTAAGTAATTAATAAGTAAGACACGGCATTTTGCCCGCCTCGGAAGGGGTAGGCATTTGCCTGAAAAATTTCAGTATTTCATTGAATAATCGCTCTTTTGAAGGAAGAATAAAATGGCAAAAAGTAAATTCGAACGGACCAAGCCGCACGTTAACGTCGGTACGATTGGCCACGTTGATCATGGTAAAACTACACTGACTGCGGCGATTTCTAAAGTGCTGACCAAGAAATTCGGCGGCGACATGCGCGATTTCAGCACGATTGACTCTGCCCCGGAAGAGCGTGCACGCGGTATTACTATTAATACTTCGCACGTAGAATACGAAACAGCGAATCGCCATTACGCGCACGTTGACTGCCCAGGCCATGCTGATTATGTTAAAAACATGATTACTGGTGCTGCTCAGATGGACGGTGCGATTCTGGTTTGTTCTGCTGCTGATGGTCCAATGCCGCAAACGCGTGAGCACATCCTGTTGGCGCGTCAAGTTGGTGTGCCATACGTCATTGTGTTTCTGAATAAAGTAGACATGGTTGACGACGCTGAGTTGCTCGAGCTGGTTGAAATGGAAGTGCGTGAGTTATTGAGCAAGTACGATTTCCCAGGCGACGATCTGCCAATCATCCAGGGTTCAGCGAAGCTGGCGCTGGAAGGCGACACAGGTCCGTTGGGCGAAGAAGCGATCATGAAACTGGCCGATGCGTTGGATAGCTACATTCCAACCCCGGAGCGCGCAGTTGACGGTGCTTTCTTGCTGCCAGTGGAAGACGTATTCTCGATCTCCGGTCGCGGTACTGTTGTGACTGGTCGTATTGAGCGTGGTATTGTGAAAGTTGGCGAAGAGCTGGAAATCATCGGCATCCGCGACACACAAAAAACGACCTGTACTGGTGTTGAAATGTTCCGTAAGTTGCTAGACCAAGGTCAAGCTGGCGATAACGTCGGTGTGTTGTTGCGCGGTACCAAGCGTGAAGACGTTGAGCGTGGTCAAGTCTTGGCCAAGCCAGGTTCGATCAAGCCACACAAGCATTTCACTGGCGAGATCTATGTGTTGTCGAAAGATGAAGGCGGCCGTCATACACCGTTCTTCAACAACTATCGTCCACAGTTCTATTTCCGTACCACGGACGTCACTGGTTCGATCGCTTTGCCAGAAGGCAAAGAAATGGTCATGCCGGGCGATAACGTGTCGATCACTGTGATGTTGATCAACCCAATCGCGATGGAAGAAGGCTTGCGCTTCGCTATTCGTGAAGGTGGTCGTACAGTTGGCGCGGGTGTTGTTGCCAAGATCCTGCCAGATCCACAATAAGTTGGTGTACCTGTTCGGAGCGCTTTAGGCCGGACAGGTTGTTAAATATACCTTGGATGGCTATTCATTCAAGGGTCGTTCTTTAAAGGAAAATCATGTCTGCTCCAAATCAAAAAATCCGGATTCGTCTGAAAGCATTTGACTATCGTTTGATCGATCAGTCGGCACAAGAAATCGTCGATACAGCAAAGCGCACTGGTGCAGTCGTTAAGGGTCCGGTACCTTTGCCAACACGTATTCAGCGTTTTGACGTTTTGCGTTCGCCGCACGTTAATAAGACTTCACGCGATCAATTCGAAATCCGTACGCACCAACGTTTGATGGACATCGTTGATCCTACAGACAAAACTGTTGATGCATTGATGAAACTGGACTTGCCAGCTGGCGTTGATGTAGAAATCAAACTGCAGTAATTTCTGATTTACAACAGTTGCGTTGCAACTGTTGTAAAAAAGATTTAACGGGATATATTCTGCACATACCATGATCAACTTGGTGTTGCAAATTAAATTTATCCCGGATATACTAGTCGGCTTCGGTGTGGTCGTGGATTCCACAATCACACGTATTTAGTAGTACAACATCAGCCCCGCCCAATCGTAGGCGGGAATGGAGAAAACAATGAGCCTAGGCCTTGTTGGTCGCAAGGTTGGTATGATGCGCATCTTTACGGATGATGGGGAATCAATTCCTGTTACCGTTGTAGACGTATCGAACAACCGTGTGACTCAAATCAAAACGCCTGAAACAGACGGTTATACCGCTGTTCAAGTAGCATTCGGTCAGCGTCGCGCTTCACGCGTGAATAAAGCTGCAGCCGGTCACTATGCCAAAGCTGGCGTAGAAGCTGGTACCATCCTAAGAGAATTCCGTATCGATTCTGCTAAAGCATCTGAATTGACTGCCGGCGACGTTATCGCTGCTAGTTTGTTCGAAGCTGGTCAAAAGGTCGATGTGCAGGGTACTTCAATCGGTAAGGGTTACGCTGGTGTTATCAAGCGTTACAACTTCTCATCCGGTCGTGCTACCCACGGTAACTCCCGTTCACACAATGTTCCAGGTTCCATCGGTATGGCGCAGGATCCAGGTCGCGTTTTCCCTGGTAAGCGTATGACCGGTCACATGGGTGACGTTACTGTAACTACGCAAAACCTTGAAATCGCACGTGTTGACGCTGAGCGCCAGCTACTGATGGTTAAGGGCGCAGTTCCAGGTGCAAAGAACGGTCAAGTTGTCGTGATGCCTGCTGTTAAAGTCAAAGCAAAGAAGGGAGCCTAATTCATGGAACTCAAGCTCCTGAATGACCAAGGACAAGCTGCTTCAAATGTTGCCGCTCCGGATACTATATTCGGTCGTGACTACAATGAGGCGCTAATTCACCAAGTCGTCGTCGCTTATCAGGCTAACGCTCGCAGCGGTAACCGTAAGCAAAAAGATCGTGAAGAAGTTCATCACACAACCAAAAAGCCTTGGCGTCAAAAAGGTACGGGCCGCGCTCGTGCTGGTATGTCGTCATCACCTTTGTGGCGTGGCGGTGGTCGTATTTTCCCGAACTCGCCTGACGAAAATTTCACGCATAAAGTTAACAAGAAGATGTATCGCGCAGGTATCTGCTCGATTCTGTCTCAGTTAGCACGCGAAGGTCGTTTGTCGGTTGTCGAGAATTTCTCAGTAGAAGCACCAAAGACTAAGCTGTTGTCACAAAAGCTAAAAGATATGGGTCTGGATTCCGTGTTGATCATTACTGACAACCTGGAAGAAAACCTGTTATTAGCGGCGCGTAACCTGCCAGGCGTACTGGTATGTGAGCCACGTCATGCTGATCCAGTTTCTCTGGTGTTCTACAAGAAGATCTTGATCACCAAGTTGGCATTGGCCAAGATTGAGGAGATGCTGGCATGAACGCATTAAAACATAGCGAAGAGCGCTTGATGAAAGTGCTGTTAGCGCCAGTTATTTCCGAGAAGGCAACGTTTGTTGCGGAAAAAAACGAGCAAGTCGTTTTCCGTATCGCACCAGACGCTACCAAATTGGAAGTTAAGGCTGCTGTCGAATTGCTCTTCAAAGTGCAGGTTGAGTCGGTGCAAGTCGCCAACCGCATTGGTAAGCAAAAGCGCTCCGGTAAATCCAACGGCCGACGTAATCATACTCGTCGCGCATTTGTATGTTTGAAGCCGGGTCAAGAGATCAACTTCACCGAGGAGGCTAAATAATGGCACTCGTTAAAGTTAAACCGACCTCGCCGGGTCGCCGTGGAATGGTTAAGGTCGTTAATCCCGACCTGTACAAAGGCCGTCCATTTGCCGCCCTGATCGAAAAGAAATCGAAAACTGCGGGTCGTAACAACAACGGTCACATCACTACTCGTCATATCGGTGGTGGTCATAAGCAACACTATCGCGTTATTGACTTTAAACGTAACAAAGATGGTATTCCAGCGAAAGTGGAGCGTATCGAATACGATCCAAACCGCACAGCGAATATCGCTTTGTTATGCTATGCAGATGGTGAGCGTCATTACATCATTGCAACTAAAGGCATGGCAGTAGGCGATCAAGTGATGAATGGTTCGCAAGCGACGATTAAGTCTGGTAACTGCCTTCCAATCCGCAATATTCCGGTTGGTACCATCATGCATTGCGTCGAAATGCTTCCAGGTAAAGGCGCTCAAATGGCGCGTACTGCTGGTGCTGGCGTTGTGTTGATGGCTCGCGAAGGAATCTACGCTCAGGTTCGCCTGCGTTCCGGCGAAGTCCGTCGTGTGCACGTCGAATGTCGTGCAACGGTCGGCGAAGTCGGCAATGCGGAACATAGTCTGCGCAAGATTGGTAAAGCGGGTGCGATGCGTTGGCGTGGTGTTCGTCCTACCGTTCGCGGTGTGGTTATGAATCCGGTCGATCATCCTCACGGTGGTGGTGAAGGTAAAACCGCAGCTGGTCGTCATCCAGTTTCGCCATGGGGTCAACAGACAAAAGGGAAGAAGACACGCCGTAACAAGCGTACTACTTCAATGATTGTCTCGCGCCGTGGCAAGAAATAAGGGGTAACACATGACACGTTCATTGAAAAAAGGGCCGTTCTGCGACGCCCACCTGGTGAAAAAGGTCGAGGCTGCTCAGGCAATCAAAGACAAAAAGCCAATTAAGACTTGGTCGCGTCGGTCAACCATCATGCCGGACTTTATCGGTTTGACGATTGCTGTGCATAACGGCAAACAACACGTCCCGGTTTATGTTTCCGAAAATATGGTCGGTCACAAACTCGGCGAATTCGCTTTGACTCGTACGTTCAAGGGTCATGCCGCCGATAAAAAGGCTAAGAGATAAGGTCCGATGATGGAAACTAAAGCTACCCTCCGCGGTGTGCGTCTGTCGGCCCAAAAGGGCCGTCTGGTCGCCGATCTGATTCGCGGCAAAAAAGTTGATCAAGCTCTTCATATTCTGACGTTTAGTCCGAAGAAGGGTGCAGCTATCATTAAGCGTGTTCTGGAGTCCGCAATTGCGAACGCCGAGCACAATGATGGTGCTGATATCGACGAACTGAAAATCACGACGATCTATGTCGAAAAAGGTTCGGTCCTTAAGCGCTTCACAGCGCGTGCAAAGGGCCGTGGTGATCGTATCTCGAAGCAATCCTGTCACATTTACGTGACTGTCGGAAACTAAGGAGTCACGATGGGACAGAAGATTCATCCAACCGGTTTTCGACTTGCAGTAACGCGTAACTGGAGCTCACGTTGGTATGCTGGCAATAGTAATTTTGCCACTATGCTAAATGAAGATCTGAAAGTTCGCGCTTACCTCAAGAAAAAACTGAAGAACGCCTCCGTTGGCCGTGTTGTTATTGAGCGTCCTGCAAAGAACGCCCGTATTACAATTTACAGCTCACGTCCTGGTGTTGTTATCGGTAAAAAAGGCGAGGACATCGAAGTATTGAAGTCAGCGTTGACTAAATTGATGGGTGTACCGGTTCACGTTAATATCGAAGAAATTCGTAAGCCTGAAACTGATGCACAATTGATTGCTGATTCGATTGCTCAGCAGCTCGAAAAGCGTATTATGTTCCGGCGTGCGATGAAACGCGCAATGCAGAATGCAATGCGTTTGGGCGCGCAAGGGATCAAAATCATGTCAGCCGGTCGTCTGAATGGTATCGAAATTGCTCGTACTGAATGGTATCGCGAAGGCCGTGTGCCACTGCACACTCTGCGCGCTGACATTGACTACGGTTTCGGCGAAGCTGAAACTACGTACGGCATTATCGGTATCAAAGTCTGGGTTTACAAAGGCGATCGTTTGCCTAACGGTGAAACACCGGTAGTCGACATCCCTAATGACGATGACAAAAAGCGTCGTGGTCCACGTCGTGACGATGGTAAGCCGTCTAGCCGTCCACGCCCTAAAACTACAACGGCAGCAGGACCAGGTGCAGCAGTTGCGCGCCCAGCCCGTGCCAAAAAGCCGGATGGCGCTGCTGAAGGTGCTGTTGTTGCACCGGCTGAGAAAGCAGGAGAATAATCATGCTGCAACCAGCACGCAGAAAATTTCGTAAAGAGCAAAAAGGCCGCAACAAAGGCATTTCTCATTCGCGCGGCACTGCTGTGTCGTTCGGTGAGTTTGGTCTGAAAGCGGTTGGCCGTGGTCGTATTACGGCACGTCAGATCGAAGCTGCACGTCGCGCAATGACACGTCATATCAAACGGGGTGGTCGGATCTGGATTCGTATTTTCCCAGACAAGCCAATTTCCCAAAAACCTGCCGAAGTCCGAATGGGTAACGGTAAGGGAAATCCTGAGTACTACGTGGCTGAAATTCAGCCAGGTAAAATGCTTTACGAGATGGATGGCGTCGATGAAACACTCGCGCGTGAGGCATTCCGTTTGGCTGCAGCTAAATTGCCGCTATTGACCACGTTCGTCGTGCGTCAAATCGGCCAATAATTGGAGTGAATCATGAAAGCATCTGAACTCCGCGACAAAGATCAAGCGGCATTGGCGAAAGAGCTGAAAGAGTTGCTGAAGGCGCAGTTTAGCCTTCGTATGCAAATCGGTACTCAGCAATTGAACAATACGTCGCAATTGAAGAAAGTTCGTCGCGATATCGCACGGGTAAAGACCGTCATCAATCTGAAGGGCGCCCAGTAATGAACGATCAAGTGAAACAACCGCTGAAGCGCACGCTGGTTGGTAAGGTCGTATCCGATAAAATGGATAAGACAGTTACCGTCCTAATCGAACGCCACGTAAAGCATCCTCTGTATGGCAAAATCATCGTACGTACTAACAAGTACCACGCGCATGACGAAGCCAATCAGGCCAAGGAAGGCGACGTAGTTGAGATCCAGGAAGGCCGCCCTATCTCCAAGACTAAAGCCTGGAGTGTGACGCGTGTTGTACAGGTTGGACAAGTTTTATAAGTATTTGTTGCGAGCCAAGCATTTTGATGTAATAATGCTTGGCTTCGCTCTTGTTGGTTCCCGATGAGAGCGAAATGAATACTCTGCAGTTGAAAGTTAGAATTAGCAAGAAGTTTTGGAAGTCGTCCACCTAAGCAGTACATCCATCAGGATGTTTCTGACAGGACCAAGACTGACCGTAAATCCGCATAGTGCGGCCGCGAGTTAAGTTGGGAAAGAAAATATTATGATTCAAACGGAAAGCCGGCTCGAAGTAGCCGACAACACTGGTGCGCGCGAAGTTATGTGCATCAAGGTTCTGGGTGGTTCCAAGCGTCGTTACGCTAGCATCGGCGATGTTATCAAGGTAACTGTCAAAGTTGCTGCGCCGCGTGGTCGTGTTAAAAAGGGCGAGATCTACAACGCCGTGGTTGTTCGCACTGCTAAAGGTGTGCGCCGCCCCGATGGTTCGTTGGTCAAGTTCGATGGTAACGCAGCTGTGTTGCTGAACGCAAAGCTGGAGCCAATTGGTACGCGTATTTTTGGACCAGTCACTCGTGAATTGCGCACAGAGCGCTTCATGAAGATTGTTTCACTCGCGCCTGAAGTGCTGTAAGGAGTCGAGATGGATAAGATTCGGAAAAGTGACGAGATAATCGTCCTGACTGGTAAAGACAAGGGCAAGCGCGGAGTTGTAAAGCAACGCGTTGATGCTAACTTCGTTATCGTTGATGGTATTAACATCGCTAAAAAAGCGACTAAGCCAAATCCGATGACGGGTGAAACTGGTGGCATCGTTGATAAGCTGATGCCAATTCATGTGTCAAATGTTGCGTTGTTCAACGCAGCAACTGGCAAGGCAGATCGCGTTGGTTTTAAAGACGTGGACGGTAAAAAAGTTCGCGTCTTCAAGTCCAGCGGCGAAGTTGTTAAGGTTTAAGAGATCATGGCCCGTCTCCAAGAGTTCTATAAAAATAAGATCGTTGCTGATCTGGTAGCGAAATACGCTTACAAATCGGCAATGGAAGTTCCGCGTATTCTAAAGATCACCCTGAACATGGGTTTATCTGAAGCCATTGCGGATAAGAAAATCATTGAGCACGCTGTTGGCGATTTGACCAAGATTGCAGGTCAAAAGCCAGTTGTGACCAAGGCGCGTAAAGCGATTGCGGGTTTTAAAATCCGTGAAGGCTACCCAATTGGTTGCATGGTTACGCTTCGTGGCGCTCATATGTACGAGTTTTTGGATCGCCTGGTCACTGTCGCGCTACCGCGCGTTCGTGACTTCCGTGGTGTGTCCGGTCGTGCATTTGACGGTCGTGGAAACTACAATATCGGTGTGAAAGAGCAGATCATTTTCCCCGAAATTGAATACGACAAGATTGACGTATTGCGTGGTCTGAATATTAGTATTACGACGACTGCTAAGACCGACGATGAAGCAAAATCGCTTCTCGCCGCATTTAAATTTCCGTTCAGAAACTGAGGTTGCCATGGCAAAACTGGCACTGATTAACCGTGAACAAAAGCGTGCTGACCTGGTAAAGAAATTTGCTGGTAAGCGTGCCGAGTTAAAGGCAATCATTGATGACCAATCGAAGTCGGAAGAAGAGCGCTACGAAGCTCGCTTGAAATTGCAAGCGCTGCCACGTAACTCGAATCCGACTCGTCAACGTAATCGTTGCGCCTTGACTGGTCGTCCACGTGGCACTTTCCGCAAGTTCGGTCTGGGCCGTATTAAGCTCCGTGAAATCGCCATGCGTGGTGAGATTCCGGGCATGACTAAAGCTAGCTGGTAATAGGAGAATATGCAATGAGTATGAGCGATCCTATCGCCGATATGCTGACCCGTATCCGCAATGCGCAAGTAGTACAAAAGACCGCCGTGGCAATGCCATCGTCGAAGGTCAAAGTTGCGATTGCTAACGTCCTTAAGGACGAGGGTTACATCGAAGATTTTGCTGTTGCCGAAGCAGGTGGCAAAGCAGAACTGAAAATCGGTTTAAAGTATTACGCTGGCCGTCCAGTTATCGAGCGCATTGAGCGCGTATCCCGTCCAGGGTTGCGCGTCTACAAGGGCAAAGATGACATTCCAAATGTGATGAACGGCTTGGGTGTTGCAATTATTTCGACACCACAAGGTGTCATGACGGACCGCAAAGCGCGCGCAACCGGTGTCGGTGGCGAAGTTATTTGCTACGTCGCCTAAGGAGCCCAACATGTCACGTGTAGGTAAAATGCCGATTGCACTGCCAGCTGGCGCGGAAGCGACCATCTCTGCAGAGCAGATCGTAGTAAAAGGCCCGTTGGGCACTTTGTCCCAGTCCTTAACAGGTCTGGTGACTATCGAAAACAACAACGGTACGCTTAATTTCGCAGCTGCGAATGACAGTCGCGAAGCCAATGCGATGTCCGGAACACTACGTGCTCTGGTCAACAATATGGTTACCGGCGTTACTAAGGGTTTCGAAAAGAAGCTGAACTTGGTAGGTGTTGGTTTTCGTGCGCAAGCGCAAGGCGATAAGTTGAATTTGTCGCTCGGTTTTTCGCATCCTGTTGCTCACCAAATGCCAGAAGGCGTAAAGTGTGAAACTCCGACGCAAACCGAGATCCTCATCAAGGGTATCGATAAGCAACGTGTTGGTCAGGTTGCTGCTGAAGTTCGTGCTTACCGCAAACCTGAGCCTTATAAAGGCAAGGGCGTTCGTTACTCGGACGAAGTGGTAATCCTTAAAGAAACCAAGAAGAAGTAATAGGGGTTGACGATGGATAAGAAACAATCACGTCTGCGCCGCTCACGCCAAACGCGTGCCAAGATCGCAGAGTTAAAGGTGACTCGCCTAGCAGTGCATCGTACTAACTTGCACATCTACGCCAGCATCATTGGCCCTGACGCAAAAGTGTTGGCTTCGGCCTCGACACTGGAAGCCGAAGTTCGCCAAGAGTTGGCAGGCCAATCTGGCAAGGGCGGAAACACTTCTGCTGCATCGCTGGTTGGTAAGCGTGTCGCTGAGAAGGCATTGAAAGCCGGAGTTACCGAAGTTGCGTTTGATCGCTCCGGTTTCCGTTACCATGGCCGCGTCAAAGTGTTGGCAGATGCCGCACGTGAAGCTGGTCTGAAGTTCTAAGGGAAAATCGTCATGGCAAAAATGCAATCGAAAATGCAAAGCGACAAGCCGGATGATGGCATGCGCGAAAAAATGATTGCGGTCAACCGTGTAACCAAAGTGGTTAAGGGTGGTCGTATCATGGGATTCGCAGCATTGGCTGTTGTTGGTGATGGCGATGGCCGTATTGGCATGGGCAAAGGCAAATCGAAAGAAGTGCCAGTTGCTGTGCAAAAGGCTATGGAAGAAGCCCGTCGCAAGATGATCAAAGTAACGCTGAAAAACGGTACTTTGCAGCATACCCTGACCGGTAAGCATGGCGCCTCATCTGTTTTGATGGCTCCCGCTAAAGAAGGTACTGGTGTTATTGCTGGTGGTCCAATGCGCGCTATTTTTGAAGTGATGGGTGTAACTAACGTTGTGGCTAAATCCAACGGTTCCACTAATCCTTACAACTTGGTTCGGGCTACGTTGAATGGTCTGGCAAAAATGAACACTCCATCGGAAATTGCTGCTAAGCGCGGTAAGTCCGTTGAAGACATTATCAGCTAAGGTGATCAAGATGACAAAGACTCTAAAAGTACAATTGATCAAAGGTTTGATCGGTACGCGTGAAACACATCGTGCGACAGTGCGCGGTTTGGGCTTACGTCGTGTTAATTCGGTTTCCGAATTGCAAGACACACCGTCTGTGCGTGGCATGATCAATAAAGTGTCCTATCTTGTGAAAGTAGTTTCGTAAGCTTAGGCTTACGAACGGAGCAAATTATGGAATTGAATACTATCCAACCAGCAGATGGCGCAAAGCATTACAAGCGTCGCGTAGGTCGCGGTATTGGCTCAGGTATCGGTAAAACTGCCGGTCGTGGTCATAAAGGTCAAAAATCTCGTTCAGGCGGTTTCCATAAAGTCGGTTTTGAAGGCGGTCAGATGCCTTTGCAACGCCGCTTGCCTAAGCGCGGTTTTAAATCAATGGCGACACCGTTCAAAGCAGAAGTTCGCTTGTCGGAACTGGAACAATTGCCTGTTACTGAGATCGATATTTTGGTCTTGAAGCAAGCCGGTGTTATCGGTGAACTGGCACGTGTGGTACGGGTTATCCTGTCTGGCGAGCTGACAAGAAAAGTAAACTTGAAAGGCTTGATCGCCACTAAAGGCGCTAAAGCTGCGATTGAAGCAGTTGGCGGCACTGTTGCTTAATTTGGCTTACTGATTCGGAGCGAAAATTGGCGACTACTCCACAACTTGCGAAAAGTGCTGCTAGCGGTTTCCCTTGGGGCCGTTTGTGGTTCTTGCTTGCAGCATTGGTTGTTTACCGGATTGGCGCACATATTCCTGTGCCGGGCATTGACCCGACACAGTTAGCCCAGTTGTTTAAACAGAACCAGGGCGGTATTCTGGGTATGTTTAACATGTTTTCCGGTGGTGCGTTATCACGCTTTACTGTCTTTGCATTAGGTATCATGCCGTATATTTCGGCATCGATCATTATGCAACTGATGTCGATCGTGTCACCTCAACTCGAGGCCTTGAAAAAGGAAGGCGAGTCGGGGCGACGTAAGATCACGCAATATACACGTTACGGTACGCTACTATTAGCGACTTTTCAGGCTTTAGGTATAGCAGTAGCACTTGAATCACAAGCAGGCTTAGTACTTGACCCAGGTTTAGCTTTTCGTTTCACGACGGTAGTTACTCTGGTGACTGGTACGATGTTTTTGATGTGGTTGGGCGAACAAATTACCGAGCGTGGTCTTGGTAACGGGATCTCGATCATTATCTTTGCGGGTATAGCGGCTGGTTTGCCGAATGCAGTTGGTGGTTTGTTTGAGTTGGTGCGTACTGGTTCGATGGCAGCACTATCAGCGATTTTGATTTGCCTTATTGTTGCGGCGGTCACATTTGTGGTGGTATTTATCGAACGTGGTCAACGCAAGATTCTGGTGAACTATGCCAAACGGCAAGTCGGTAATAAGATTTATGGTGGTCAAAGTAGTCATTTGCCACTGAAGCTAAATATGGCTGGAGTAATTCCTCCTATCTTCGCTTCGTCGATTATCTTGTTTCCGGCAACGATTACCAGCTGGTTCATTTCAGGTGATACTACTAATCCGGTAGTACGTTTTCTGAAAGATCTGGCTGCGTCACTGGCTCCTGGCGAACCGATTCACGCGTTATTGTATGCAGTTGCGATTGTGTTCTTTTGCTTTTTCTATACCGCATTGGTATTTAATAGCAAGGAAACAGCAGATAACCTGAAAAAGAGCGGTGCATTTGTTCCAGGGATTCGTCCGGGTGATCAGACTGCACGGTATATTGACAAGATCTTGATGCGCTTGACGCTTGCAGGTGCGGTTTATATTACACTGGTGTGCTTGTTACCAGAGTTCTTGATTGCGCGCTGGAAAGTACCATTTTATTTCGGTGGTACATCTTTGTTGATTATTGTTGTGGTTACCATGGACTTCATGGCGCAAGTACAAAATTATGTGATGTCGCAGCAATATGAATCGCTGCTTCGTAAAGCAAATTTTAAGGGCGGAATTCCTACGCGTTAAGTTGGATGCAGCGCCCAGAGGAACCAGTAGACCGAATGGCAAAAGACGACGTTATCCAGATGCAAGGCGAGATTCTTGAGAATCTCCCCAATGCTACATTTAGAGTCAAGTTGGAAAACGGACATATCGTTCTCGGTCATATTTCTGGCAAGATGCGAATGAATTATATTCGTATCCTTCCAGGAGATAAGGTGACGGTAGAATTGACTCCTTATGATTTAAGCCGGGCACGGATTGTTTTCCGTACCAAATAAATAGTATTTAGAACCTTAAGCTGAAAGAAAGAGGGCTACCATGAAAGTGCTCGCATCAGTTAAGCGGATTTGCCGCAACTGTAAGATCATTAAGCGCAAAGGCGTTCTACGCGTCATTTGCATAGAACCGCGCCATAAACAGCGTCAAGGTTAACTAACGTTATTGATCGAGGAATAACGAATGGCACGTATTGCAGGGGTAAATATCCCAAACCATCAACACACTGTTATCGGCTTAACCGCCATTTATGGTGTTGGCCGCCCACGTTCGCAGAAAATTTGCGACGCGACGGGTATTTCGACCAGTAAAAAGGTCAAAGATCTAGACGATAGCGAATTAGAAAAGCTGCGCGATGAAATTGCAAAATTCATCGTCGAAGGTGATCTACGTCGCGAACTGTCGATGAACATCAAGCGTCTGATGGATCTGGGTTGCTACCGTGGTATGCGTCACCGTAAGGGTCTACCTTGCCGTGGTCAACGTACCCGTACCAACGCCCGTACCCGTAAGGGGCCGCGTAAAGCCGCTCAATCGCTGAAGAAATAATTAACTTCGCGTTGATTTGTAGTCGGATTCAAGGAAATTATTATGGCAAAGTCCCCCAATAACGCCGCAGCAGCACGTGTGCGTAAAAAAGTTAAAAAGAACGTTGCAGAAGGTATCGCACATATTCACGCGTCCTTTAACAACACCATCATCACGATTACCGATCGTCAAGGTAACGCGTTGTCATGGGCGACATCTGGTGGTGCTGGCTTTAAAGGCTCCCGCAAGTCGACTCCATTTGCAGCGCAGGTAGCAGCTGAAGCCGCCGGTAAAGTAGCAGTTGAATGTGGTGTAAAAAATCTGGAAGTTCGTATCAAGGGCCCTGGTCCTGGTCGCGAATCTGCAGTTCGCGCTTTGAATAACCTGGGTATCAAAATTACCCAAATTCAAGACGTGACACCAGTTCCACACAACGGTTGCCGCCCCCCAAAGCGTCGTCGCATCTAAGCAATTATTGCGCTGTTAGTTTTCGGATTGACAGTTAGCAAGTAACCCGCCAATGACCTTGGCGGGTTTTGTTCTTAAGCCCACCGTCTGTTTGTAGGTAGAACAGACTAGCGTCAGGTAGCGTTAGCCCTTACAGGCTATACAGCCAGGCGTCACTCATCAAAGGAATTAAAGTGGCACGTTATATTGGACCTAAAGCAAAACTATCACGCCGTGAAGGTACGGATCTGTTCCTCAAAAGCGCACGTCGCTCTTTGGATTCGAAGTGCAAACTGGATTCAAAGCCGGGTCAACATGGTCGTACCTCAGGTGCGCGTACTTCGGACTACGGTAACCAATTGCGCGAAAAGCAAAAAGTTAAACGTATGTACGGTATTTTGGAACGTCAATTCCGTCGTTATTTCGCTGAAGCAGACCGTCGCAAGGGTAACACCGGCGAAACGCTGCTGAGATTGCTGGAAGCGCGTCTGGATAACGTTGTTTATCGTATGGGCTTTGGTTCGACTCGTGCTGAAGGCCGTCAATTGGTCTCGCACAAAGCGTTCACAGTCAACGGTAACGTTGTTAACATCGCTTCTTATCAAGTCAAGGCTGGTGACGTTGTTGCTGTTCGTGAAAAATCGAAAAAGCAAGTACGTATAGTTGAGGCGTTGTCGCTTGCAGAGCAAATCGGTATGCCTTCATGGGTATCCGTTGACGCTAAGAAAATGGAAGGTACTTTTAAGTCCATGCCAGATCGCAGCGAAATCGCCGCTGATGTCAACGAATCGTTGATCGTCGAACTGTACTCGCGTTAATTCGTTATTATTTTTGTTGCCCATCCTCGGATGGGCTTTTTTCGTAATGCCATCAGCCTTATCGGTGTAATGAGCCGAGGGTATTGAAAAGGACATTTCATGCAAAACAGTTTGTTGAAGCCCCGTATTATCGAAGTAGAAGCGCTTGGTGCAGGTCACGCTAAAGTTGTGATGGAGCCGTTTGAGCGTGGTTATGGTCACACTTTAGGCAATGCGTTGCGTCGCGTCCTGCTGTCATCGATGGTAGGCTATGCACCGACTGAAGTTACTATCGCTGGTGTTGTGCATGAATATTCATCATTGGATGGCGTGCAAGAAGACGTTGTTGATATTTTGTTGAATTTGAAGGGTGTAGTTTTTAAACTGCACAACCGCGACGAAGTAACACTGACCTTGAAAAAAGGCGGCGAAGGCGCTGTATTGGCTTCCGATATCGATCTGCCGCACGATGTTGAACTGGTTAATCCAGACCACGTTATTGCGCATTTGACCGGTGGCGGTGAGTTGGATATGCAAATCAAGGTCGAAAAAGGCCGTGGTTATGTACCGGGTAATGTTCGTCGTTTGTCGGAAGATTCGAACAAGACGATTGGCCGTATTATTTTGGATGCATCTTTCTCACCAGTTCGCCGCGTGTCATACGCAGTTGAGTCGGCTCGTGTCGAACAACGTACGGATTTGGATAAGCTGGTCATCAACATTGAAACGAATGGTGTAATTACGCCAGAAGAAGCGATTCGTCAGTCAGCACGTGTGCTGGTTGATCAATTGAATGTGTTTGCCGCACTGGAAGGTACTGAAGCAGCTGCTGAAGCACCATCACGCGCACCGCAAGTTGATCCTATCCTGCTGCGTCCGGTCGATGATCTGGAACTGACAGTGCGTTCAGCGAACTGCCTGAAAGCAGAAAATATTTACTATATTGGTGATTTGATACAGCGTAGTGAAAATGAGCTGTTGAAGACACCGAATCTGGGTCGCAAGTCATTGAACGAAATCAAAGAAGTTTTGGCATCTCGTGGTCTGACTCTGGGTATGAAATTAGAGAACTGGCCTCCTGCTGGTCTGGAAAAGTAATTCTGTTGTAATTAATATTTGTTGTTTCAACGCGGGCGGGTTAAAATCTCGGCCCTGTTGAGACGATTTGGTTATGTTGACCAAGCTGTTGTTAACTCGTACTAACCGGCCCGCGACTAGGTGATAAGCCTAAATCGATCGAAGAGCTGGATTTAAACTCAAAAACTGAAAGGAATTATCATGCGTCATCGTCACGGCCTACGTAAGTTAAATCGTACCTCTTCCCATCGTTTGGCCATGTTGCGCAACATGACTGTTTCGTTGCTGCGTCACGAAGCAATCAAGACGACATTGCCAAAAGCAAAAGAATTGCGTCGCGTTATCGAGCCGATTCTGACATTGGGCAAGACCGATACACTAGCGAACAAACGTCTTGCTTTCGCCCGTCTGCGTGACCGCGAAATGGTATTGAAATTGTTTGCTGAATTCGGCCCTCGTTACGCAAACCGTAATGGCGGTTACCTACGCATCTTGAAAATGGGTTTCCGTGTTGGTGATAACGCTCCGATGGCATTCATCGAGCTGATGGATCGTCCTGAAGTCAGCGACGACGCTGAAGTCCCAACAGCTGACTAAGACGTCACAGGTTACAAGTAACGCATTGCGTTAAAATCGAAAGCCAGGCTATGCCTGGCTTTTTTGCATTTCCCGTACACTGAAAGAAGTTTTTGCGGTTGTTCATTCTGCTGTCGATTAGTCACGATTTTTATCATTGATATGAAACGTCGCTGTCCGATGATTTGCTACGCATTGGCGCGTGGCTCTCGTAATAGGTGAAATAGGTAAATTGATAATTTATGTCTGAAATCCCAGATTCATCTATTTTAAGCGTCACTGACTTACGTAAATCCTTTGGTGCAAAAGGTTCTCGGACGGTTGTCATCGATGGGCTTTCGTTTGCCTTGCGGGCGGGCGAATGCTACGGATTGTTGGGGCCGAATGGTGCAGGTAAGACAACCACATTGCGCTTGTGTCTGGGCTTGACGACAGCGGACAGTGGAGATATTTGCCTCGCAGGACACCCTGTGCCGGCAGACGCGCGTTTGGCTCGCTTAAGAGTCGGTGTGGTGCCACAGGGCGACAACCTGGATCCTGATTTCACCGTGTCGGAAAACCTTTTGGTATTTGGTCGCTATTTTGGCATTCCTGACGCGGTTATTAACGCCAGGATTCCGAAGTTGCTGGAGTTTGCCAATCTAGGTACCAAGCAGCATGCGCGTATCAATGAATTGTCGGGCGGCATGCGAAGACGTTTGACCCTGGCGCGCGCTTTGGTGAATGATCCTGATCTGATTTTTATGGATGAGCCGACTACCGGCCTCGATCCACAAGCCCGGCATATGATCTGGGAGCGATTGAAGACTTTGCTGAGTCAGGGCAAGACAATCCTGTTGACTACGCACTTTATGGACGAAGCAGAGCGTTTATGTGACCGACTCGCGGTTGTTGATCATGGAAAAATGATTGCTGAGGGATCGCCGCGTGAGTTGATCGCGCAGCATATTGAGTCTGAGGTCGTTGAAATTTACGGCGACAATGCAAAGGCGTGGCTTGATGCAAATAATGGCCATGCTTCGGCGCGGATAGAGATAAGTGGTGAAACGGTTTTTTGTTATACCAACGATGCGCAGACGTTGGTCAGAATGCTTCAGGGGGCACACGGCGTGCGTTACATTCATCGCCCCGCTAATCTTGAGGACTTATTTCTAAAACTCACTGGCCGTGAAATGCGGGATTAAAATGAATATCTACGCACTTCCTGAATTTTCTAAACGCTTCCAACCGATCTGGCGACGCAATTTTCTGGTATGGAAGAAGCTCGCTGTCGCCAGTGTTCTGGGTAATATAGCTGATCCCCTGATTACCTTGCTCGCGTTCGGTTACGGCCTCGGTAGTTTGTTAAAAGAAGTTGACGGCATTCCCTACATTCACTATCTCGCATCAGGCTCTATTTGCATGTCGATCATGTGGGCGGCGTCTTTTGAGGCATTGTATTCAGCTTTCTCACGCATGCACGTGCAAAAAACCTGGGATGCGCTTTTAAATGCGCCATTGGCGCTCGATGACGTGATATTAGCCGAAATGTTGTGGGCCGCGACGAAGTCGATTTTTTCCGGTGTGGCGATTCTTCTGGTGATGTTTTGTCTGGGAATAGGGTTGCATCTCCACACGTTGCTGGTACTGCCTCTATTGTTCTTGATCGGCATGACGTTTGGGTCGTTAGGCTTGGTCTTCAATGCGCTGGCCAAAGGTTATGACTTCTTCACTTATTATTTCACTTTAGTGTTGACGCCCATGATTTTTTTGTCTGGCGTCTATTATCCATCCGCACAGTTGCCTTCATGGCTACAAATAGTCGCCCATATATTGCCTCTGAATGCCGCGGTAAATCTGGTGCGACCGCTATTGTTAGGCAATTGGCCGGTCACGCCAATCACTGATTTGGCTATTTTGGTAGCGTATTGTTGCGTGGGATTTTATGCTGCCGTGGTCTTGACCCGGCGGCGTTTGTTGTAAGGAGTAGACTCGTGGGGCGACTATGTTGGATGTGATCTTAGTGATGACCACAATGCCGAATGTGGTCGACGCAAACGTACTCGCGGAGCAACTCGTGGAACGTAAGCTGGCGGCGTGTGTCAACCTACTGCCGGCGGTGCAGTCTGTATATCGATGGGAGGGAGTTTTAGAGCGAGCAAACGAGGTGGCGATGCTGATTAAGACTACGACGGAGCGTTACAGTGAACTTGAGGAATTTATAAAAGCGGCGCATCCCTATGCGCTGCCAGAAATCATTGCGATCCCGCTGGTTAGCGGCTTACCAGCCTATCTCGAATGGATAGGCGCAGCAACACAAAGGAATTGAATGTTTACCTGGAGCAAACTGCGATCGATGTTTTTTGTCATCCTGAGCCTGATGGTTCTATTGATGTCTTCTGCGCGTGCAGAAGAGGATTATCTGGCGCCTGAAGTCGCATTTAAATTTTCTGCGCGTATGGCCGATCCCAAAACCGCCGAAGTGACTTATGCAATTGCAGATGGTTATTACATGTACCGTGAGCGGTTTAGCTTTAAGGCTGAGGGCGCGACGTTGGGTGAGCCGAAAATTCCCGCGGGTGTGGTTAAATTTGATCGGACTTTTCAGAAAAATGTGGAGATTTATCATCACAGGGTGACCATCAATATTCCGGTCGAGTCCACCAAGGCATTTACGTTGATTGTTACAGGTCAGGGATGCGCGGATAAGGGCTTGTGTTACCCACCTATGGAGCATCGCGTTAATCTGTCTGCCGATGGCATTACAGCTGGCGGAGGCTTGATGGGTGCAATCTCTGCAGCGAAAGGTGCTGGCGCAGCGCTTGATACCTCCTCATCGTCCCGTACATCAAATCCAAATATCGATACGCCATCGAATTCTGTTGTTAGTAATTCCGCAGTATCTTCCGTGGACTTATCCGGCGGCTCTGACATCGGCCGTATCGAATCATCATTGAAGGGCGGCAAACTGCTGGTTATCATGCCGTTGTTTTTGTTATTAGGGCTCGGCTTGTCATTCACTCCTTGCGTGTTACCGATGGTCCCTATTTTGTCGTCGATTATTGTCGGCGAAGGGACGAAGGTTAAACGACGTCGTGCGTTTGTGTTATCGGTTGCTTATGTGTTGGGAATGGCGCTCGTTTATACCGCGCTCGGCGTCGCAGCAGGTCTTGCTGGCGAAGGTTTGTCGGCGGCGTTGCAGAACGCGTGGGTATTGTCTGCTTTCGCGCTGCTGATGGTATTGATGTCGCTATCTATGTTTGGTGTATATCAATTGCAGTTGCCCGGATCGATGCAAACCAAGTTGTCACAAGTGTCGGATAAGCAATCATCGGGCAAACTGGTAGGTGTTTTCGTAATGGGTGCGCTTTCTGCATTGATCGTTGGTCCTTGCGTCGCGGCTCCGCTAGCGGGCGCGTTGGTATACATCAGTCAAACGCGCAATGTGGTTATTGGCGGTAGTGCGTTGTTTGCGATGGCTGTGGGGATGAGCGTGCCGTTATTATTAGTCGGTATTTCGGCCGGTGCGCTATTGCCCCGCGCAGGTGCGTGGATGGAGTCTGTTAAACGATTCTTTGGCGTGCTGATGTTAGGCGTGGCGGTGTGGATGGTCTCGCCGGTCATTCCTGCGGCAGTGCAAATTCTGTGTTGGGCCGCGCTAGGAATCGGTTACGGCGCTTATTTGTTGTGGCACGTGTCCACCAGTTGGTTTTCGAAAGCGGTCGGTTTGGTGTTCGCTGCACTCGGAATTTTGCAGTTAGTGAGCGTTGTAACGGGTGGTCGTGATGTACTGGCACCGCTGGCGCAATTAGGTAGCGGTACGCAAGTGGCGCATACCGAATTTGTGAGAGTCAAGTCGGTTGCTGAGCTGGATGCAGCGTTGGCCCAAACGAATGGTAAACCGGCATTGCTGGATTTCTATGCTGACTGGTGCGTATCGTGCAAAGAGATGGAGAAATTTACGTTTACTGATCCGCGTGTTAAAGCCCGTCTCAACGATATTGTGTTGCTGCAAATTGATGTGACCGCAAACAACGCCGACGACAAGGCCATGCTCAAACGCTTCAATTTATTCGGGCCTCCCGGGATTATACTTTTTGATCATCGGGGTAAAGAGTTGGCTGGCGGTCGAGTGATTGGTTTTCAGAATGCGGATAAATTTACGCAGTCATTGGCTGTTTTAGATCAGCCTCGGTAAGGTAAAGGGGTACACCGCCGGTTACAAGTGATCAGTGATAGTGCCTTGCATCAAGTTCTTAAAATCAACATGTCACGAGTTTCAACATAGGGTAAAGTTATTTGCATAGTCGTTAAAAATCCTTAGAAAAGTCTTTCGATGAGATTATAGTTTTAGGGCTATCAAAGTCCCGGCTGGAATCAATAACGGTTCTAAGAAATTGGTAATGCGCACCGAAGGCAGTCAGATGAGCAGACAAATTTCATGAGATTGCGTTAATGTTTTCTGTGGTTTTCAGAATGCCGTCGGTATTTTTTACGATATCTTTACAGATATTTCGCCGATTCACTGGCGCAAATTTGTCCGATAACCGAATTATTTAAAGGAGATTGACATGACCCTACGTCTTGGCGACGTTGCCCCTGATTTTCAGCAAGATTCTTCGCTGGGCCAGATTAAATTTTACGATTGGGCTGGCGATTCCTGGGTGGTACTCTTTTCTCATCCATCTGACTTTACACCCGTATGCACGACCGAACTTGGTTTGACTTCTAAATTGAAATCGGAGTTTGAGCAGCGCGGCGTTAAGGTGATTGCACTCTCGGTTGATCCTGCGGATAAACATCTGGAATGGATTAAGGACATCAATGAAACCCAAAACACCATAGTGGGCTTCCCTATTATCGCCGATGCCGACCGCAAGGTTTCGGAACTATACGATTTGATTCACCCGAACGCGAGTACAACGGCCACTGTACGTTCATTGTTCGTCATTGATCCAGCCAAAAAAGTACGTTTGACCATTACGTATCCGGCCAGCACGGGCCGTAATTTTGATGAAATTTTGCGGGTGATTGATTCGTTGCAATTGACTGACAGTCACTCGGTCGCAACGCCAGGTAATTGGAAGGATGGTGACGATGTGGTGATCGTGCCTTCGTTACAAGATGAGGAAATTCTCAAGCAAAAATTTCCTAAAGGATACAAGGCGATACGGCCTTATTTACGCTTAACTCCGCAGCCAAATAAATAAAAACGTACCTTAAAAAAAGGCCTCAAACACGTGTGTTTGAGGCCTTTTTTTTCTATCTTCATTACGCCACGATGACCGCATTAATGGCGCTCTGACGGAGGATTTTCAAGATAGCGGCGGCGGCGAAAGAACGCTAACATCCCGACGACAATGAGGACCATGCTGATCATGGTCAACCAAAATCCAGTCTTATTTTGTAGTAATGGCATGACGGCAAAATTCATTCCGAAAATACCGGTAATCAAGGTAAGCGGCATGAATAGCGCGGTAATAACGGTCAACGTGCGCATCACTTCATTGGTCCGATGTGCAACCGCAGAGAAGTGGATTTGTACAGCAGATTCAATCGATGATTCGAGACGACTGGCATGATTGAGCACGCGGGTGATATGTTCCATGACATCGTTGATGCGCACTAATAACAGGTCGCGGGTACGACTGATGGTAACCCCGTCACCCTCATCATCCATATCCACAAAATAATCGCGCAGCTCTTGCATCGCATCGTGCTGTTCTTCGCACAAACTTTCAAGTTTGCGTAATTCAATCCGTGCATCAAGTAATGTCAGCCAATCCTTGAACGGCCGTGCGGGATCGAGCAAGGCACGTTGCCAGCGATCCAGTTGTGTTGTCAGCGGCTGGCGCAATTCCAAATATTTATCGACCATTGCATTTAAAAGCCGCAGCATCAAGTCTTCGGGTGACGTGGGCAATCGGTTTGTGTGCTGTGCTTTGTTACTTTTATTCGCATAATCCAGCAGTCGGCTGCGCGTTGCGCTGATGGTGCGGCTGTGGTGCTCGTGCACTGTCACCAGCGCATTTTCCAGAATGAAAAATGTAATCGGTTGCGTGGTCAGGTTGCCAAAAGCGGCGGGCAGCGGGCGCTTACTACCAATCGCAGTGGTGGGGTTATCAGGCTCCTCCGCTGCAACCGCTGCCGTATCGATATTGCGACTACCATTATCATTCCCATGTAGCGATAGCTTGCGAAATACCACCATGCCGTAATCTTGCGTTGAGTCAAAATAGGATGGGTGAGCCGGATTGATCGCATCCTTTAAATGAGGGTCGTAGATCTGCGTGCCGGTAGCGCAAGCAATCAGATCGCGCCAGCCTTCTGGATCAGCGGCAACTTCTTCATGGGTGGTGTCTATCCATAAAAAACCTTGCGGCGGAACGCTGTCTGGTAGTTCGCTAGTTTGGGTGACTTGATTGTCACCGATTAAAAAAATATCCATATTGAGTGACGAAACCGCTGAAGTGTATGGGAGTGATGCGCCATGTAATTATTGCTAATTACATGGCCTTGTTCTGCCATCATCTGACTTTCGTGATTGTCGAATGTGCGAAAGCTGTTCGCTCGCAAAAGCAAGTTTTGTATGCGGTGACTCTTTGGTACAAAGAAGCACCACATTGATTAGTTCGTTTAATTTTTGTGCAAGAGTCGCGCAATATCCAGAGCGAAATAGGTGAGTACGCCATCGGCACCAGCACGTTTAAAGGCCATCATTGCCTCCATCATTGCCTTGTCGTGATCTAGCCAGCCATTTTGTGTCGCCGCTTTAATCATCGAGTATTCGCCGCTGACTTGATAGGCAAAAGTTGGGACTTTGAATTCGTCTTTGACGCGGCGAATGATGTCCAGATATGGCATGCCCGGCTTAACCATTACCATATCTGCACCTTCAGCCAGATCCAGAGCCACTTCGCGCAAGGCTTCGTCACTGTTGGCCGGATCCATTTGATAGGTATTTTTGCTACTCTTGCCAAGATTGGCCGCTGAGCCCACTGCATCGCGGAACGGGCCATAGAATGCAGAAGCATACTTTGCTGAGTAAGCCATGATGCGCGTATGAATGTGATGATGCGCTTCCAGCGCAGTCCGGATGGCGCCGATGCGTCCGTCCATCATGTCGGAGGGCGCCACAATGTCAACGCCAGCATCGGCCTGAGTGAGTGCCTGCTTGACCAGAAGGACGCAGGTCTCATCATTGAGCACATAGCCATCGGCGTTCATGACGCCATCCTGGCCATGGCTGGTATAAGGATCTAACGCTACGTCAGTCAAAATACCCAACTCAGGAAAGCGCTGTTTTAGCGCGCGGACCGCTTGCGGAATCAAGCCGTTTGGATTGGTCGCTTCTATTCCGTCGGGGGTTTTTAGTGAGGGATTGATTACGGGAAATAGGGCTATAACCGGAATGCCCAGTTCGACGCATTCCTCGGCCACATTTATTAGCAAATCGATGGAGAGGCGCTCCACGCCTGGCATGGAAGCAACCTTCTCGCTATGATTATTTCCTTCGACCACAAAGACTGGATAAATCAGATCGGACACGGTGACGGTATTTTCGCGCATCATCGCGCGAGAAAAGGCGTCCTTGCGCATACGACGCATACGCAATGCTGGGAATGGGGCAACCAACTGGTTGGCTTTTGGGGTATTTTGCATATGAGCTCCGAGATTTTTAGTCAACGCGTGGTGCGGTATTCGTTAATCGGTGTCTGGGCTGAGTGTTGAGGAAGAAAAAATAAAATGTTAGAAAAAATTAGAAACTCTTGAACTTTTCATGTTTAACCGCCTCTTAGCGATAGGTGCATTATTCACCTCCCGCTTCCCTCCCTGAGCGGGGCCATGTCGCTTTTAGTGATAAGGCATTCAGCCCTGAAGATCTTCCCCTTTCTTCAGGGCTTTTTTATTCCCGAGAGGTTTGCGATGTAAACATCATGGCATCCACGGATTTAATAATGTGCTTTAGTTTCCCTGTCGGTTCCTACAGGTTTCACTAAAATTTCTTTTATCAGCAGCCGCACGAACCAGATTATTTGTTATCTGCTTTCTGGGTATCAACGCCAGCGTCGGCGTCAGGTTCTTCTTTCGTGACGTTAACTAAACCCGCTAACTCAAGAATGCGCTGATTGGCTTCATCTAAACCAGTGCGTTTCAACGCTGAAAACAACTGTGCCGTAAATGGCAGTGGTTGACTATTTTCGTCAACGTAACTACCTAAAAAAGTATGTGCCTGGCGTAAAGCATTGGTTGCATCGTTTCGATTGAGCTTGTCAACCTTGCTTAATATGCAATGAATTGGCTTGCCGGTTGGGGCAAACCACTCGACCATTTGCACATCCAGGTCAGTAAATGGCCGACGGGAATCTACAATAAGTACTAATGCAGCTAATTGTGAACGACGGCGAACATAATCGCCGAGTAGCTCCTGCCAGTGCAATTTAGCGGATCCTGAAACTTGCGCATAGCCATAACCGGGTAAATCGACCAACATTGCGCGAATTTCATCGACCTTAGTTTCATCTTTGCGATGCTGACCGACTTGCGCGCCACCGATTGAAAAATAGTTGATATGCTGGGTGCGCCCGGGCGTTTTAGAGGCAAACGCAAGCTTCTTCTGATTGCACAGAAGGTTGATGGCGGTTGATTTGCCTGCGTTTGAACGACCCGCGAAGGCAATCTCAGGGATTTGGGTGTTGGGTAAATCACGGAGGTGATTTACCGTAGTAAAAAAACGGGCTTGCCAGAGTAGAGACATGGAATGAGCAGAAAATGCGGTAGAGGCGGCGAAAATGCCGGAAAGCTATTGTACAATAAGGGGTTGTGTAATGCTGCATTGCGTATGTCAATAGCATGCCGCTAACGCAGAGGAGATATAGTTGGAGTTTGTTAAACCGCCAACAGACCATGCGTAACATTGATAGCAGTGACAGCCGCCATAAGCGATAGCAGCAATAATTACTCGCCGTCTGGGCAGAATTTATTGTCAAGTTTAATTATAAAGTCTCAGGGTGTTTGAATGAACCGTGCGTTTCTATCCGTTTTAAAGTCAGTATTTATTTCCATGCTGGCTTTGTCGTCCTTTGCCTATGCAGCAGATGCACCGGCAGTGGCTCCAAAAGTCGATCTTGCGAAGGGTGAAGCCTTATATACTAATGGCGATCCAACCCGGAATATTGCCGCCTGTATTTCTTGTCATGGTGCTGCCGGTGCTTCCACAATTAGCCAAAATCCGAAATTGGGTGGTCAGCACGCTGCATATGTTTATAAGCAGTTAAAAGATTTCCAGGGCCCTGATCGCAATAATCCGATCATGACGATGTTTGCCAAAGCATTGACTGACGATGAAATGAGAAATATCGCTGGTTATCTGGATGCGCAAAAAGCCAAGCCAGGTGCGGCCAAAAACAAAGATACGCTCGATATGGGCAAAAAAATCTTCCGCGCAGGCATAGCAGAAAAGAATATTCCGGCTTGCGCAGCTTGCCATGGTCCTGGCGGTTCTGGCATTCCAAATCAATTTCCGCGTATTGGCGGACAACATCAGGATTACACTGTCGCCGAGCTAACCAATTTCCGTAGCGGCGTGCGTAAGAATAGTCCACAAATGATGACCATTGCCAAACGCATGTCCGACGACGAAATGAAAGCTGTAGCAGACTACATTGCTGGCTTGAAGTAGCAACAAATACTAAATTCGCGAATAGACTTTTTTTTGAAACCTCATACGCACCATCAAGATTGCGCCCGTGATGCTCGCCGTAGCTGCGTACAGTTGCGGTTTTCGGCACAACCTTGAAGGTGGTCGCGACGGTTCTGAAAGAAGTCAAATAAAGGGGGGGCGGCGAAGGTCGTCCCTTTTTCTTTTCAAAAGAGCAATTACTTATGAGCATCAGTAACAAACCGACGACCGGCCTTGACGACGCACCGCGCACTGGCGGCATAGAGTTGAAGACCAAACACCGGTGGCTCGCCGAGGCAGTGGAATTAGTGTCCTCGATGCGTTTTGCCATTAGCATGCTGACGTTAATTGCGATCGCCTCAATCATCGGCACCGTACTAAAGCAAAACGAGCCAATGCCGAACTACGTTAACCAGTTTGGGCCATTTTGGTTTGATGTTTTTGCAAAACTAGGTTTGTACGCTGTGTATTCGACATGGTGGTTTTTGCTGATAATGGGATTTTTGGTCCTGTCTACGTCACTCTGCATTAGCCGCAATGGTCCGAAAATGCTAAAGGACATGCGTAGCTGGAAAGAAAATGTCCGCGAGCAATCATTGCGCAACTTCCATCACAAAGCGGAGTGGACCGCTCCAGTGATACCGGCCACGCTGACGCAGCAGTTATTGGCACGGATCGCTGCCAAAGGATATAAGACTAAAGTTGTTCAAAAGAATGATGCAGTATTAATAACGGCAAAACAGGGCGCAGCGAATAAGTGGGGCTACATCTTCGCACACAGTGCCATTGTGATCATTTGTATCGGCGGACTATTAGATTCTGATCTGCCAATTCGCGCCCAAAAGTTAATTTTTAATAAAACGCCTTTCAGCGGCACGGGCGTCATCGCCGATATTGGTCCGGAGCACCGTTTAGGGTTGGGAAATCCAACCTTTCGGGGCAACTCGTTGATACCTGAAGGTTCTGCCAGTAGCACGGCCATTATTCCGCAACAAAATGGGGTCTTGATTCAGGATTTGCCATTTACGCTGCAACTCAAACGTTTTGTCATTGATTATTACAGCACCGGCATGCCTAAGTTGTTTGCCAGTGACGTGGTATTGCGCGACAACGTCACGGGTGAAACAGTCACATCAACCGTCAAGGTTAACCAGCCCCTGATTTACAAAGGAATATCGATTTACCAATCCAGCTTTGAGGACGGTGGCAGCAAATTACGGCTTACCGCATTTCCGATGCTAGGCGATCAAAACAAGACCTCACCTTTGGCCGGTGTTGTCAATGGAACGACGCCACTAACTGCCGGTCCTAATAATGAGTATACGGTTGAATGGTCAGGTTTTCGCCCGTTTAACGTGGAGAATATGGCGCAATCCGGTCAAGATTTACGTGCTGTTACCAAGACCAAAAGGAGTTTTAACCAGACATTGTCGGACGACATTGGTAAGCATATGGGTTCGGGTGCTAAAAGCGCCAATGTTAAAGAGTTGAAAAACGTCGGGCCGAGTGTTCAGTATAAGTTGCGTGACAAAACGGGTCAGGCACGCGAGTTTAGCAATTACATGCAACCGGTGAAAGTCGATCAGGATTATGTGTTCCTGGCGGGTGTGCGCGATGTGCCGGATGAGCCATTCCGTTATCTGCGCATTCCGGCTGATGAAAATGACTCGGTAGAAGAGTGGATGCGCCTGCGTTCGGCGTTGATGAACCCGGAGTTGCGGAAACTGGCAGCGCAGCGTTATGCGCAGCGTGCTATTCCTCAAGCACGAGCCGATATGCCAACTTTGCGCGACCAGTTGGAGCAATCTGCATTGCGCGGATTGTCGATGTTTGCCGGTGATGGCAAACAGGCCGGATATATGGCGATATCGAAATTCTTGGAGCAGGTTCCGGCGCAGGAGCAAGAAAAAGCAGCTGATATTTTCATGAAAATATTGAACGGCAGTCTGTGGGATTTATGGCAGGTGGCGCGTGAAAAGGATGGTTTGAAGGATATTCCTGTGAATGAAAAAAACACGCGCTTCCTACAATTGAGCAGTAATGCACTGTCTGACGCAACCTTCTATAATGCTCCGGTATATCTTCAACTCACTGGCTTCGACGAAATCAAGGCCTCGGTATTCCAGGTGACGCGTTCGCCGGGTAAGAAAGTGGTCTATTTGGGCTGTTTATTCTTGGTTCTAGGTATCTTTTCGATGTTATACATACGAGAGCGGCGCTTGTGGGTATGGATACGTCCCGACAGTCTGGTCGAAGGTCAGTCGCACATATTGATGGCCATGAGCACGCAGCGAAAGACGCTGGATTTTGAAAAAGAAGTTGATGTGATGAAAATACATTTAAAGCAATCGCAAGGCTAACCCGAATCCGCCCGCAGTAATGACTAAAATGCAATCGTCATTACGCGTCCTCAGATTCAGCAATTAAATACATACATGCGCCCTGCGCAAAGATAAGAACGATTCGGAGATCATGATGGAACTGACCCAAACTTATTCACCACCGGATGGCTTTTTTAAGCGTTTGTCGATACTAGACTGGTTGTTCGCTTTTGCGCTGGTGGCCGGTTCACTCTTCGCATTGGGTCGGTATGGCACGCATATGGACTATTACGAAAAAGGCGTGTTGCTTCTGGCTGCTCCGACCTTTGCGCTAGTGGGCTGGAACTGGAAATCGGTCCGCTGGTTAATGCCGTTGCTAGCCTTATTGGCGCTGTCTGCGATTGCCATGTATGGCGGCGTGCTTGATATGGCAAATAAGAAATTTTTTCTCAAATATATTCTTTCCAGTCAATCCGCAATTCTGTGGATGGGCACTTTATTCTTTCTATCCACATTTTTCTATTGGATCGGTTTAATTGCGCGGTCAGATTTCGGTTCGTCGATCGGTTCCAAATTATGTTGGGCAGCGGTGATATTGGGATTTACCGGCTTGCTGGTACGCTGGTATGAGTCCTATCTGATTGGTGTGGATATCGGTCATATACCAATTTCTAACCTGTATGAAGTTTTTATTCTTTTTAGTCTGATTACAGCATTATTTTATTTATATTACGAGCAACGCTACGGTACGCGCCAACTTGGTCCGTTTGTCATGCTGGTGATTTCTGCTGCTGTCGGCTTTTTGCTTTGGTACACGGTTGCGCGCGATGCCGCTGAAATTCAACCACTGGTGCCTGCACTACAAAGCTGGTGGATGAAAATTCACGTACCGGCCAACTTTATCGGTTATGGCACGTTCTCAATGTCCGCGATGGTGGCGATGGCCTATTTGCTGAAATCAAGCGGCTATCTGGTTGATCGTCTGCCGCCGTTGGAAGTGCTGGACGACGTGATGTACAAGGCGATTGCGGTTGGCTTCACATTCTTCACTATTGCTACCATTCTCGGTGCGCTTTGGGCTGCGGAAGCCTGGGGCGGTTATTGGTCATGGGATCCAAAGGAAACGTGGGCGCTGATTGTCTGGCTCAATTATGCCGCCTGGCTACACATGCGGTTGATGAAGGGCCTTCGCGGTCGCGTCGCCGCTTGGTGGGCGTTAATCGGCCTCTTGGTGACGACCTTTGCTTTCCTCGGCGTGAATATGTTTCTGTCTGGTTTGCATTCTTACGGCGAGTTGTAAAAAGATGTCCGCACTATTGCCTATTATTGCAAGCCCGCTTGATGGTTCGTTGAAGAGTGCGATTAAAAACTCTTTAACGGATGGCGAAGTCGATCTGGTTATTTTCGATTCTGACGGTACTTTGGTTGATAGCGAGCTACTGGCTGCTGAGGCAATGGTAGATTATGCTGCCGAGTTCCAGATAGTCATGACCGTGACCGAAATCATGGAGCGATTCAAGGGCGGCAAAATGGCCGATTGGGTTCTCGCCATGGAGCAATTAGGTGGCGCGGCGTTGCCAGAGTCATTTGCTTTGACCTTACGTCAACGCACCGCCGTTCTATTTCGGGAGCGACTACAGCCGGTTGAAGGCGCCCTGGAATTGGTGCGCTCCCTCAGCATACCTTTCTGTCTGGCCTCCAATGGGCCGCGTGACAAAATTGAGTTGTGCCTGGGAGTCACTGGTTTGTTACCCTATTTTGAGCGACGCATTTTTAGCGCCTATGAAGTGGGCACGTGGAAACCCGAGCCAGGTTTATTCTTACACGCAGCCGAGCAAATGGGCGTCGACCCCTCGCGTTGCGTCGTAGTCGAAGATAGTGTTCCCGGCGCAAAAGCGGCCGTTGCAGCTGGCATGCGCGTATTTGCGTTACAAACCGGCGACGTCGAGCCTGGCATGCCGGCACAAGCAACCGTTATCAAACGGTTGGATGAGTTATACGATCATTTCGGCTAATCGCCGTGAGTGCGCTTGCGCATTAAAACGTCCGCGTTCTGCCTTAATTGCCTTATCCCTATATGATGGCTAATTGGTGGCGTCGGCTTCGACAATGCTAACTTGCGGTTACGCCTTGGCGATGTCATTTGGTAGTCTCAGCTTAGTCGAGCTCGACCTATTTCGGCTGCCTTAATTGGTCGGCAACTCTTTCTGCCGGATCGATTGGGATTTTGGCACAGCGATGGCAAAATTCAGGTAGCAGTGTGATGGCGGTTTCTGTTTAATGACGCACCTCCATTGCTTTTATTGCATTGAAAAAAGTCCTTTACTTAGATTAAGTTGCATCTGCGACTCAACATTTTGCGTATAAGTTAGAGAGGGTCTGTAAGGATAGGTGACGCCCGTCGACCAATGAGCATATCAGCAACACCCCTATTCGTATTTAAACAGCCAAGCACAATAGACAAATTGTCTCACCGATTTTCACAGGAGATTCGCATGCTGATTCGCCGCAGCCAAAACATCATAGAAATTCCCGCCGCATCCGACATTACGCCGCGTGCGATATTTGATTCGCGCCGCAGTTTTATTCGTCAATTGGCCGTGGGTTCTATCGCCACCGGATCGATCTTGGAACTTGCCTCGCATGAGGCTTTTGCGCAAAACTCTACGTTGCCAAAACTTGCCGCGAAGCGCAATGCTACCTACGTAGTCACCGATAAGGCGACTCCTTATAAAGACGCCACAACGTATAACAATTATTACGAGTTCGGGACTGACAAGGCCGACCCTGCGCAAAATGCTGGGACCTTGAAGACCAGGCCCTGGAGCGTCTCAATCGAAGGAGAAGTGAAAAAACCGATGACGCTTGATCTGGACAGCCTGATGAAACTGGCGCCGATGGAAGAGCGCATTTATCGGCTCCGCTGCGTGGAAGGGTGGTCCATGGTGATTCCTTGGATCGGTTATTCGCTTTCGGCATTGATCAAAAAAGTTGAGCCGACCAGCAATGCAAAATATATTGAATTCACAACTTTGGCTGACAAAAAGCAAATGCCTGGCCTGAGTAGTCCAGTGCTTGAGTGGCCTTATGTTGAAGGTCTGCGCATGGACGAGGCGATGCACCCGCTGGCGCTGCTGACCTTCGGTATGTACGGCGAAGTATTGCCCAACCAAAATGGTGCGCCGGTGCGGATGGTATTGCCGTGGAAATATGGTTTCAAGTCAGCTAAGTCGATTGTCAAAATTCGCTTTCTGAAAGAGCAGCCAAGAACTGCCTGGAATCTGACTGCGGCGAATGAATATGGGTTCTATTCCAACGTAAATCCCAACGTCGATCATCCACGCTGGTCGCAGGCAACCGAACGCCGAATCGGCGAAGACGGTTTTTTCACCAAAAAGCGTCCCACTTTGATGTTCAATGGGTATAACGACGTCGCATCGTTATACACAGGGATGGATTTGAAGAAATATTTCTAATCGTTAAGCGGTTTAAAGTACCCAAATATATGAGCCCGGAGCGTCTTAAAGATGCATAAAAGTCGGCTCTACAATTTGGGTCGCACCCGATATTGATGCCATTTTTTCTGACGAAGTTAGAGCAGAGTCTTTGTGGAAGTAATTTTCCAACAATCCTGCAGCGTCGAATAAAACAATACGAACTGAGTCTGGTATTGCGGCGTTAAGCGGTCTGGCACAAACGTATAGACAATATGTCGCAACACGTTTTTCTGATGTCGAAAGTAGACAATGATTAATCCAAATCCTAAGCAATTCCGTGTTCTGAAAGCCGCACTATTTGTGCTGGCTTTGCTTCCTTTCATTCGATTATTTGTGTACGCGTTCACGGATCAACTCGGGGCCAATCCAATCGAATTTATTACGCGCAGTACTGGCGACTGGACCTTGTATTTTTTGTGTATTACTTTAGCGGTGACGCCGTTGAGACGCTGTACCGGTTGGAACTGGTTGATTAAATTGCGGCGCATGCTAGGTTTGTTTGCGTTCTTTTATGCTGCCTCGCACTTCACTACTTTTCTTTGGTTTGATCATTTTTTTGACGTTACAGCAATGCTCAAAGACGTCTACAAACGGCCATTTATTACGGTAGGATTTATCGCGTTTGTGCTACTGATTCCCCTAGCGCTAACGAGCACTAACGGCATGATTAAACGGCTTGGTGGCAAGCGTTGGCAATGGTTGCATCGCACCGTGTACGGCATTGCCATGCTGGGAATTTTACATTTTTGGTGGATGCGCGCAGGAAAGCATAACTTCGAAAAACCAATCGTATTTGGCACAATCGTTGGCGTGTTATTACTGTTGCGCGTTTATTGGTATTTCAAGCAAAAGCGCGGTGCAAGCAACCGTCAGACAGATGGTATTCAAAAGCGCCAGATAATCTCTCCGCAATGAGCACACAGCAATAAAAATTGATTTACTGTCAAGGCATTGCAATCTGGCATGGTGTGAAATAAAAAGGGGCAGGGTATTTTTACCGTGCCCCTTTTTTACTCCATCACTTTCGTATGCTGACTGTTATGGCAGCATGGATTCCAGCGCAAACAAATCTTGCGGCGCTTCCCGCTTGCGTATCAAATGGACCTCGTCACCATCCACCATCACTTCAGCAGCACGTCCACGTGTGTTGTAATTGGACGCCATCGTCATACCATAAGCGCCAGCGGACTGGAATGCTAGCAAATCGCCTTGTTCGACCGCCAGGACGCGTGCGCGAGCCAACCAGTCGCCCGACTCACAGATCGGCCCAACGACGTCGTAGGTGGCGCTGCTGGCCTTAGGGTTCAGTTCTATAACAGTTTGAACACCATGCCATGCTTCATACAATGCCGGACGCATCAAGTCATTCATTGCGGCATCAACCACCGCAAAATTTTTGCTCGCACCATATTTCAAATATTGCACTTCAGTGAGTAAGATACCGGCATTTCCTACAATCGAACGGCCTGGTTCAAACAGCACTTTCAAAGGTATCCCTTGATATTTTTCCTGGCGCCATGTGTCAATTTTGGCGAACAAACGGCCGAGATAGGCGCTTACCGCAACAGGTTTTTCATCATCGTAAGTGATCCCGATACCGCCACCGATATCGAGATGGTGCACGTGTATATTTTCACTCGCTAACTGATCTATTAATTGGATGACCTTTTCCAGCGCTTCAAGCAATGGCGCGTCGTCCAGCAATTGCGAGCCGATGTGGCAGTCGATACCGGTAATGTCAATATGTGGCAAAGTAGCCGCTGTACGATAGCAGGACAGCGCGTCTTCGTAGGCGACACCGAATTTGTTATCTTTCAGGCCGGTCGAAATATAGGGATGGGTTTTGGCATCGACATTGGGGTTAACCCGCAACGAAATAGCAGCGGTCTTGCCCATTTCGCCAGCGACCTCGTTAAGTCGGTGCAGTTCTGGAATTGATTCCACGTTAAAGCATAAAATATCGTGCGTCAGCGCCAAACGCATTTCATCACGTGTTTTGCCAACACCGGAAAAAATTACCTTGCGCGGATTACCGCCAGCAGCCAGAACCCGCAATAATTCGCCACCCGACACGATGTCAAAACCGGAACCGAGTTGACTCAGTACTTGCAGCACGGCCAGATTAGAGTTGGATTTGACCGAATAACAGACCAATGATTCTGCAGCCTCGCGGCCGCCCGCGGTACAAGCGTTGGCATAAGCCAGGAAATGATCGGTCAGAGCTGCTTTGGAATAAACGTAAGTCGGTGTTCCAAATTGCTCCGCGATAGAGGTCAGAGAGGTGTTTTCGGCGTGCAGTGCACCGTTTTGATACGAAAAATAGGACATGGAAAAGTCAGTTATGAAGTCAATAAATTATTGGGAAATAGTGTCAGGCCCAGTTGGCTCAGGCGGTACCATTTGAGTGTGTGGTCCCGCTTTCGCTGCGCCGCTCTCCGTGGTACCCGGTGCCGTCACTGTTGCCGGTGTCGCTAGCGGCGCGGATGTTCCAGATGGTTGCGTGGCCAGTGGAGGTACTTTTGGCATGAAAAGAGGGCCTTTTTGACCGCAGGCGGTCAGGAAGAGCGAAAATGCAAGCGTACTACCTAAAATTGCTACGCGGGACAAATCAAATGATGGTTTCACGGATTAGAATCACTGAGTAAGTTTAACAACATGGAATGGATTGGAGTTTAGCATGACAGAATCAGAATTTCTGGTTGCGGCTGAGGCGACCTTGAGCGCGCTAGAGGCGGCATTGGAGCGTGCCAACGATAACGACGAGTTGGATGTTGAGTGCAGTCGTCGCGGCAATGTACTGGAAATCGAATTTATCGATAACGGATCAAAAATCATCGTCAATAGCCAGGCACCGATGCAAGAGCTGTGGATTGCGGCCAAATCGGGCGGTTTTCACTATAAATTGAAAGGTAACGTCTGGCGCAATACACGTGATGACTCTGAGTTTTTTGCCGCTTTATCAACTATGGTCGGCGAGCAAGGCGGAACTACATTACAACTAAAGCCTTAGTCGGACTCACGCAAAATAGCATCAGTGGCTGGCTAACGCCCAGCCACCTGAATGGTTTCCGGGCGATACCGTTCCCACGTTTTTAATGTCATCGTCTGTCTGTCTGTCTGTCTGTCTGTCTGTTTCGTTCGTTCGTTCGATTTTGCGTGAGTTATCATCTGACCAGCGCTGTTTTTGTACGTTTGTCAAAACGCACCTAACTGCTTGTGTCTAGAACAATTCGTTTTTAACCTCGTCTTGCGCTTTATCATCGCCACCAGGAGCGCCAGGACTGCCGACGCCAATACTTTGGGTACCGGTGCCCGGCGGATATTCAGCATAATAATACTCACTGCCACTGTGCAGCAGGCCTTCTGGTACTTCTCGCTCCACAGTCGGAAGTCCTTTTAATGCTTTTTCCATATAGTCGACCCAGATTGGAAGTGCCAGGCCACCACCAGTCTCGCGATCTCCCATATTTTTTGGCTGATCAAAACCCATCCAGGTGACAGCAACCAACGTCGGTTGATAGCCCGCAAACCATGCATCCATCGAATCGTTGGTGGTACCGGTTTTGCCCGCCAGATCGGTGCGTTTGAGTGACATCGCTTTGAATCCGGTGCCAGCACGCACGACATCTTTGAGCATGCTATCCATCAGAAATGCGTTGCGTGCATCGATGACCCGATTGTTTTCATCGCCAGCTTTGGCGGGGTGCGCTTCTGCCAACACCTGGCCGTTCGCATCCAGAATTTTACTAATGAGGTAAGGATTGACCTTATAACCGCCATTGGCAAATACCGCATAGCCAGCGGCTAACTGTAAAGGCGTCACGGCCCCTGCTCCGAGGGCGAGCGTCAGATAAGGAGGATTCTTGTCTGGATCGAATCCAAAACGGGTCGCATATTCCTGCCCGTATTGCGCACCAATCTTATCGAGAATACGCACTGATATCATGTTCTTGGATTTCATCAATCCTCTGCGCATGGTCATCGGACCTTCGTATTTATTGCCATAATTTTTTGGCTGCCATACCTGACCGCCTGTCAGGCCGCCGCCAAAAGTAATGGGCGCATCGTTGATTATTGTCGCTGGCGACAAACCTTTTTCGAGGGACGCAGAATAAATGAATGGCTTGAACGCAGAGCCCGGCTGACGCCACGCTTGCGTCACATGATTGAATTTATTCCGATTAAAATCAAAGCCCCCCACTAAAGCGCGAATAGCGCCATCGCTGGTGCTGGTGGAGATTAACGCCGATTCCACCGCAGGCATTTGCGTAATGATCCAGGACTTTTCATTTTGCATCACGCGGATGATAGCGCCGGGTTTCACTTTGCGTTGAGGTGGCGCTTTGTCGCTCAATAAATTTGTGGCAATACTTAAGCCGCTACCGGTAATCGTGATTTCTTCTCCGGTGGAAAGCACGGCACGGACGCTTTTCGGATTCGCCTCCAACACCACAGCGGCAACAATATCATCGCTGTCAGGATGGTCGGCTAGCTCCACTTCGATCGCGCCATCCAACTCTTCCTTTGAGCCGGTAGGAATGGTCATATAGCCTTCGGGGCCGCGGTAACCGCGTCGTTTGTCGTAGCTCATCACGCCCCGTCTCAACGCAAAGTAGGCGGCGTCCTGATCGGCCTTGGTGATTGTGGTGAACACATTCAAACCACGTGTGTAAGTGGCGTCCTTAAATTGTTCATAGACTAATTGTCGGGCCATTTCAGAGACATATTCCGCATGAATACCAAATTCGGTCGCCCCGGTTTTTAAGCGCAGTGGCTCGTTTTTGGCTTGATCATATTGGCCCTGCGTGATGTAGCCCAACTGCAGCATCCGCAACAAAATATATTGTTGACGCGCAGTGGCCCGTTTCGGATTAACAACAGGGTTGTTGGCCGATGGTGCTTTGGGCAAACCTGCGAGCATGGCGGCCTCGGCGATAGTCAGTTCCTGTAATTTTTTACCAAAATAAACTTGTGCAGCCGAAGCAAAACCATAGGCTCGTTGTCCCAGATAAATCTGGTTCATGTACACCTCAAGAATTTGATCCTTGGTCAAATTTTGCTCGATTTTCCAGGCCAGGGGAATTTCATAAAGAAATTTACGTGAGGCCTTCTGGAGAAATGTTGGTTCGTTACTGGTCAGGAAAAAATTACGCGCAACCTGTTGTGTAATCGTACTGGCACCGCCGCCGCCGCCGGTCAGGTTAGAGAATGTGGCGCGCAAAATACCTTGATAATCCACGCCGCCATGTTGATAAAAGCGATCATCTTCAATCGCAAGAACGGCTTTTTTAACGACATCAGGAATGTCGTTAATATGCACCAGACTGCGCCGTTCTTCGCCAAACTCACCGATTAGCACACCGTCTGCCGAAAAAATACGAAGCGGAATTTTGGGACGGTAGTCGGTCAGCGAGTCCAGAGCAGGAAGGTTCGGCCAAGCCAGCGCAAGCATGAATCCAAATGTAAGTGCCGCGATTGCCATAAGGCCCGCGACGATACCGAAAAATCCAATGAGCAGCCTTAACGCCAACGGCATGCGACGCTTTGGCGTTGGGACTGATGTCGGATTGCTAGAATTTAAATCGGAAACTGGAGGTGTCATGCGCGTGTGAAATATCTGTAGTGATGGGACGCATTATAACGGCACGCGTTAAACGTACAACAGGGCATAAAACTTGCAAGCCTTGGCAATATACTTAAATTTGTTATTTCTCGTACAAAATCACACAGAAAGTGGACAAAAAGCATTACATTTGACAATTATTTGCCATCGATGTGACCGAAATTGGCGGTCCATCTGGACTTAGTTGCCGCCTGGAAAAAAGTTAATTCAAGGCACTTAAAAATGTTGTTCTGGTTGAATAAATAAATGTAATAAATAGTGCGGATAACCAACACTGTATTTATTAATTAATTGGACTTGCCAAAATATTATTTTGATTTGCTGATCAGTAAATGTTCCTGCAAAAAATACGCTCACCGGAGATAGGCTCTTGGTACTAGATCTTGGATCATTGTTCGGCAAAAAGAACCCACCGTTAGTGGGGATAGATATCAGCGCCTCAGGCGTGCGGTTGGTGGAGTTGGCGTCGGCGGGTAGCGATCAGTTGAAGTTGGAGCGCTACGCCTCAGAGCCGTTGCCGCGTGGTGCAGTTGTGGACGGCAATATCGAGAACATCGAATTAGTAGCTGACACGGTTCGGCGACTTTGGAAAAAAAGCGGCTCGAACACAAAAAATGTTGCCCTTGGCATGCCGTCCGCATCAGTTATTACAAAAAAAATTATTTTGCCCGGCGGTATGAGTGATGACGAGCTAGAGCTACAAGTCGAATCGGAAGCAAATCAGTACATTCCTTTCGCATTGGATGAGGTGAGCCTGGATTTCCACGTTATTGGTCCCTCGCAACAGGCGCCGGAAGATGTTGAGGTGTTACTGGCCGCTACACGTAAGGAGAAAGTCGAGGACCGCGTAGCCGTAGCTGAAGCGGCAGGGCTGAAGCCGATCGTCATGGACATTGAGTCGTACGCTGCACGTGGGGCAATCAACCGCATTGTCGCGCAATTGCCCCAGGCTGGGCGCGGCCAAATGATTGGACTTTTTCAAATTGGTGGCCAAAGTACCCACGTTTCGGCGCTGTTGGATGGGCAGCTTATTTATGAGCGCGAACAACCTTTTGGTGGACATCAACTAACGCAAGATATTGTGCGTGCGTACGGATTGTCTTACGAGGAGGCAGACGCCAAAAAGCGCACAGGCGATTTGCCTGCGAGCTATCAACAAGAAATACTCAATCCGTTTTTGGAAAGTGCTGCTATCGAACTCAGCAGAGCGATTCAGTTTTTCTTCACTTCAACTCCCTACACCCGTATCGACCAGATATATCTGGCGGGCGGCTGTGCAATCATTCCCGGCATAGTTGAAGCCGTCGCTGGGCGCGTCAAGATTTCTACCTCCTTGGTTGATCCCTTTGCCGGCATGCAATTGGCCTCCAATGTGCGTGAAAAGCAGTTGCGAATTGAAGCGCCTTCGTATTTGGTCGCTTGCGGCCTAGCAATGCGGAGATTTGGCTGATGATAAAAATTAACCTACTCCCTCACCGTGAAGAAGCGCGACAACAACGTAAGAAGGCATTTTTTGCCATGCTTGCGCTGTCAGCTGTCTGCGGATTGCTTTTGGTATTGGTACTCGGTGCCTTTTTTGCTCATAGTATTTCAAATCAAAGCGAACGTAATCTCTTCATTCAGGCTGAAAACACGCGCCTGGATGGTCAAATCAAGGAAATCATCAGCCTCAAGCAAGACATCGCCTCTCTTAAAGCGCGTCAGCAAGCAGTCGAAAATTTACAAAGCGACCGCAATCAGCCTGTGTATTTAATGGATGAACTGGTTAAGCAAGTGCCGGAAGGAATTTATCTGCGTAGTTTCAAACAAGAGGAGCAACGCGTCGTGTTGAGCGGCTATGCGCAATCTAATGAGCGCGTATCTGAACTGCTGCGCAATCTGAGTAACAACTCCCCTTGGTTGGAGCGTCCTGATTTAATTGAAATCCGTGCTGCAAATATTGCAGTGGGGAAGGATGGTAAGCGGGTTTTCGATTTTACGATAAACGTCGGCATTAAAAGACCTAGCGACACCGTACCTGGCAACGCAGTTAAAGCGACAGATGGGTCAAATGGCGGTCAAGTTACCGGCCCGGTGATCGTTAAGTGAGACCGCAGCATTCAAAGAGAGATGCACGATGACGGATTTGAAAGAATTACAGGCGATAGTCAGTACCCAGTTTAAGGGGCTGAACGGACGCCATCCTGGTCAGTGGCCGGCTATTCCCCGCAATCTTTGCGGCGTCGGTGTTTTATTGGCGGTGTTATTCCTCGGATGGTTTTTTTATTGGAGCGATCAACAGACTGATCTTACCAATGGCCAGCAACAAGAGGTGCAGCTAAAGGATCAATACAAAAGCAAGATTGGACAGGCAATTAATCTGGATGGTTTGCGTAAGCAAAAAAAACAGGTCGCTGAATACGTTATTACGCTAGAAAAGCAACTCCCAAGCAAGGCTGAAATGGACGCGTTGCTGTCAGACATCAACCAGGCTGGCTTAGGCCGGGGATTGCAGTTCGAACTATTTAAGCCGGGTCAGGTTGTGGTGAAGGATTACTACGCCGAGTTGCCTATTGACATCAAGATTACGGGCGGATATCACGATGTTGGTTCTTTTACTAGCGATATCGCCAATTTGCCCCGCATTGTCACATTAAATAACATGAGTTTGAGCGCCGGTAAAGATGGCGCATTGACGTTGGAAGCGGTGGCAAAGACGTTCCGTTATCTTGATCCAGAAGAAGTGGCGGCGCAACGCATCATCAGTGATGCGGCCAAGCAGAAGGGTGCAAAATGATCCCCTTTCCCGTGCCCAGTTCGATCAGATCAGTGATCGCCATTATTGCTATTGCTACCTTATCCGGTTGCGGTGATAGCGGAGTGCAAGAGGTAAGAGAGTGGATGGCAGATGTCAAAATGCATACCCGTGCATTTATCCCTCAGCTGACGGAACCCAAAAGATTTATCCCTTTTATTTATGCAGGCAACACCAGTATTGATCCGTTTGATCCTAACAAGTTACTGGTCGTGTTGGCCAAAATGCAGGCTAATTCCAACGGTCTAAAGCCGAACCTGGAACGGCGGCGCGAAGCGCTGGAAAATTATCCGCTAGACACCATCAAGATGGTGGGCACATTACAAAAAGTTGGCTTGAGTTATGCGTTGCTGCAAATTGATAAAACGGTATTTCCGGTGAAAGTCGGAAACTATGTCGGGCAGAACTTTGGCATGGTCACTCACATTAGTGAGACCGAAGTAAGTTTAAAAGAAATTGTACAAGATGCGTCGGGCGAATGGGTCGAACGCGAAGCCAAGTTAGTATTGCAGGAGAGCATAAAATGAGTGCAGCAATGGGTGCAGTAACGGGTGGCATAAAGGGTGTAACAAAATCCGTAGCAAGAGCGCCATTCAACTGCCTGGACGTAATTCGTCATAAAGCATTGATGCTGGTGACGATGGTTCTATTGGCTGGGTTTGGGAGCGCTGCGCTGGCCGACGACAATGCCGTGACGTCAATTAGTGCGAATCATCAGGGTAGTAATACTATTGTGACGGTTCACCTCAAAAAACCAATAAAAACGCTGCCGGTGGGCTTTGCGGTTGTCAGCCCTGCGCGAATCGCGCTGGACTTTCCTGGGATCGGTAATGCGACCGGAAAGACTGTGCAGGACGTTAGCTTAGGCGATGTTCGCAATGTAATTGTTGCTCAGAACGATGATCGCGTGCGTCTGGTTATTAATCTTAAGCGCTCGTTAAATTATGCCCTGGCTATGGAAGGTAACGCAGTCGTTGTAACGATTGATGGATCGGGCGGTGTGGCGACGGCGGTCAACTCAGTCGGTGAGCCAGTTCTACCTGTCGCGCCGAATCGCCCCGCTGTTCTCGATAGCTCTGTGGTACCGACAACAACATCTACGGTTGCTTATCCCGCGACTCTTGAAGACAGTAAGCCCGCGTTGCGCGATATCGATTTCCGTCGTGGCAGCGCAGGTGAAGGCCGCATCGTGGTTGATCTGCCGAGTAAGCAAGTTGTGGTCAACGTGCGACAACAGGGACAGTCGATTGTCGTCGATTTCAGTAAGACAAGTTTACCGGCAACTCTACGTCGCAAATTGGATGTTGGGGATTTCGGAACGCCAGTACGGACTATCACCACCATGCAGCAGGGTGAAAATGTTCGTATGGTGATCGAACCTAAGGGCCTGTGGGAGCATACCGCTTACCAGAGTGATTCCCAATTGGTGATTGAAGTCAAGCCGATCAAGGAGCAGCCGAACAAGTTAGGGCAAGGCGTGCAAAATTACCGTGGCGACAAATTGTCGTTAAACTTTCAAAACATTGAAGTCCGTGCAGTACTGCAGGTCATTGCGGACTTTACTGGTTTAAATATTATTACCAGTGACACGGTCAGCGGTAACCTGACATTGCGTCTAAAAGACGTGCCCTGGGATCAGGCGCTCGACATCGTCATGCAGTCCAAAGGATTAGACATGCGTAAGAATGGCTCAGTCGTGTGGATTGCGCCGAAAGACGAGTTGCTGACGAAAGAGAAGTTGGAGTTGGAGCAACGCGCCTTAATTGCCGATCTGGAGCCCTTGCGGACCGAGTCGTTTCAATTGAACTATCAAAAGGCCGATGCGTTCAAAAAAGTATTTGGTATTAATGATGATGGCAGCAGCGCAGGTGACAAAAAGAACAGTATTTTGTCCAAACGCGGAAGCGCCGTGATTGATCCACGTACGAATCAGTTATTCATTACAGATACGGCGACCGTCCTTGAAAATATTCGTACGCTAGTCACCAAGATCGACATTGCCTCGCGGCAGGTACTGATCGAAGCGCGTATGGTGGAGGCTAACGATGGTTTTAGTCGTAATCTGGGTGCGAAGCTTGGATTTGGTTTTAATAGCAATAACGTCGCCGCTGGTGGACAGCAAGTTCCAACTACAGTGACGACTACCTCGACAGGGGCGACTATCCCAGGTATTGGACAAAGTGCGGTGAATTTGCCGGCTAATCCTGCTACTGGGTCAGCGGGTTCTGTTGCATTGACGTTGTTTAATGCGGCTGCATCAAAATTTATTAGTCTCGAATTGTCCGCGCTTGAGGCGGATGGGGAAGGTAAGATCATATCCAGTCCGCGCGTTGTTACTGCCGATCAGCAAAAGGCATTAATTGAGCAAGGAACGGAGATTCCTTATCAAAGTGCTACCAGTAGTGGCGCAACTTCGGTTGAATTCAAAAAAGCCAACCTGAAACTTGAAGTGACGCCACAAATTACGCCGGACGGTAACGTCATTTTGACTGTCGATGTGACTAACGACAGTGTCGGCCAGGTTGTTCCGGGTGGCGTATCAATCAACACCAAGCATGTGCAAACGCAGGTTCAGGTAGAAAATGGCGGAACAGTCGTTATTGGTGGTATTTACACGCAAACAATTTCGAATGCCGTCAATAAAGTGCCTTTGCTTGGAGATATTCCGGTTCTGGGTTATCTTTTCAAACAAACAGCAATTGTTAACAAAAGAACGGAATTATTGATTTTCCTTACACCAAAAGTCGTCATAGACCGGATCGCTGGGCGCTAAATGCCTAAAGATACCGGCTTTACGCGGGTGTCTGGATTTGTAGTGAACTTGTTCGTATCTGTTGTTGGTTGGCTAAAGGCTGGATAAAAAGCGCAAAAGCTGAGATACACTTGTTTATTGGTAATCGGATTTTCAGCGAAACGCTTCTCTGAGTTTTACTACGATAAGTTAGCGTATTGAAATGGCAACTCCGAATCCGACTAATAAGATACGAAACAGGTTCCGAAACGGCTTAGTGGTGAAATGGTACGGTGTACATGAAAGGCAATATTATTCTGGTCGGCCTGATGGGATCAGGCAAGACCACGGTTGGTCGTGCTTTGGCGAGAAAACTAAACAAACTTTTTATCGATTCGGACCATGAGATTGAGGCGCGTACTGGCGCTTCAATTCCATTGATTTTTGAGATTGAAGGCGAGCCGAGTTTTCGTCAGCGCGAAGCAGAAGTCATCCGCGATCTGACTGCACGTCAAAATATCGTGTTGGCAACGGGTGGGGGCGCGATCTTAAATCCGGACAACCGGGCTTTGTTAAAGAGTTGTGGTACTGTCATTTATTTGCGCGCCAGTGTGCATCATATTTTGCAGCGTACAGGCCGTGATAAAAATCGTCCTTTATTGCAAACAGCTGATCCTCGCAGACGGCTAGAGGAGTTGTCGCGCCAGCGCGATCCACTCTATCGGGAAATTGCCGATATCATCATTGATACGGGCCGTCCTAACGTACAATTTTTGGTTCATAGCATTTTGTCTCAGCTTGATATGACGCGTGTCAACGTCGATGAGCATGTCGGGCTAATGAACAATAACGCAACGGATCTGACTGCTACAAACGCGGTATCCTCAAGCGACCATCTTTCTACCAATTTTTCTATGAATCAACAAAATACTTTGAATGCATCTCCATACGCAGCAACTTCTACTTTATCCGTCAGCTTGCAAGTTGAGTTAGGTGAGCGTAGTTATCCGATAGAGATCGGACAGCGGTTGTTGTTGGATGGTGAATTGATCGCCCGACTGGTCAAGGGCAAGCAGGTTGCTATTGTCACCAATACTGTAGTCGCCCCGCTGTATCTGGATGTGTTGCGTTCATCGCTCCTTTCGGCAGGCAAGTCGGTTGTTGAAATCATTCTGCCAGATGGTGAAGAAGAGAAAAACTGGACCAATCTGATGGTGATTTTCGATCGCTTATTGAGTGAAAAGTGTGATCGTAAGACAACATTGGTTGCACTGGGCGGTGGCGTTATTGGGGATCTGACTGGCTATGCGGCGTCAGCTTATATGCGTGGCGTGCCGTTTGTGCAAATTCCTACTACTTTGCTGGCGCAGGTTGATTCATCCGTTGGTGGCAAAACCGGCATAAATCATCCGCTTGGCAAGAATATGATCGGTGCTTTTTACCAACCTCAGGCGGTACTTGCGGATATCACAACACTGCAAACATTGCCGAAGCGCGAATTATCTGCCGGTTTGGCGGAAGTTATTAAATACGGCGCGGTAATTGACGCCGCATTTTTCGATTGGCTCGAGGCGAATATTGGCAAATTGATGGCGCGCGATAGCGCAGCGCTGGCTTACGCTATCCAGCGCTCATGCGAAATCAAAGCTGATGTGGTACGACAGGATGAGCGCGAAGGTGGTTTGCGAGCGATTTTGAATTTTGGACATACTTTTGGTCACGCTATCGAATCCGGTCTGGGTTATGGCGTATGGTTGCATGGCGAAGCGGTCGGCTGTGGCATGATCATGGCGGCTGAATTATCACACCGTCTGGGTTATATCGATGCCGTTGCACGTGATCGCGTGAGCGCGTTAGTGCGGGCGGCGGGCTTACCAACTGCCGCGCCGAATCTTGGTGCAGGGCGCTGGCTTGAGTTGATGCAGGTCGATAAGAAAAACGAAGATGGTCAAATCAAATTCATTTTAATGAATCAACTGGGTGGATCATTGGTTAGCACGGTGCCACAGGAACCACTATTGGCGACGATACAACAATTATCGACTGTGCCGGTTAACCCATCAATTAATCCGTCCGTTAATCCCCCTAAATCCATCGCTTAATAACCCGCTTAGCGCCGTCCCATGACAAATCAAGAAGCGTCTCTTGCACCGTATGCTGCACATTCAGCGACATCACGGGGACGCTTGTTTGACGAAATTGCGCCCAACACCCGCACTGAGTTTCAACGTGATCGTGACCGCATTGTCCATTGCACAGCCTTTCGTCGGCTAGAATATAAAACGCAGGTATTCGTTAATCACGAAGGTGATCTATTTCGTACCCGGCTGACGCATAGTATTGAGGTTGCTCAAATCGCCCGCTCTATCGCCCGCAATCTGCAACTGAACGAAGATCTGGTGGAGGCGATTTCGTTAGCGCACGATCTTGGTCACACGCCTTTTGGGCATGCTGGACAAGATGCCCTAAACGCCTGTATGAATAACTTCGGTGGCTTCGAGCACAACCTGCAAAGTCTGCGACTGGTCGACAAACTGGAGCAACGATACGGCGCATTCGACGGTTTGAATTTGATGTTTGAAACGCGCGAAGGTATTTTGAAGCACTGTTCAGTGGCTAACGCCAAAAGATTGGGCGATATTGGTCATCGCTTCCTCCAGCGCAAACAGCCCAGCCTGGAAGCGCAGGTTGCCAATCTTGCGGATGAAATTGCCTATAACAATCACGATATTGACGACGGCTTAAGGTCGGGACTGCTGACACTTGACCAGATGATGCAAATTGATTTTTTTGCACGTCATAATCGCGAGGTCGAAACGACTTTTCCCGGACTACGTGGACGCCGTGCGATCAACGAAACTGTGCGCCGCATGATTAATGCCTTGATCAACGATTTAATCAATACATCGCGTGAACGCATTAAGGCTGCTGCACCGCAGACGGTCGATGACGTGCGGGATGCGGCGCCACTGATTGCTTTCTCGGACCCAATGGCGCGTGAGGCCATTGCACTGAAACAGTTCTTGCGTGAAAATCTTTATCGCCATTATCTAGTCAATCGGATGACCAGCAAGGCCAGGCGGATCGTGGTGGAGTTATTTGACTGCTTTGTTAATGAACCGGCTTTGCTGCCGCCGGATTATCAGTTAATACAAGCTGTTACGCAGCAAGGGCTCCCTGATCCACAGGTTGATAGTGTCCAATTGCAAGCGCGTCAAGTCGCCGATTACATCGCGGGGATGACCGATCGTTATGCAATACGTGAACATCGCCGGTTGTTTCTGGTCGATGATGGACATTTATAATCTCCTTTGTTGAATCGCGTTACGTCATTGCGTGATGGCGCAGCAGATATCAATGCGATGATACATAGCAATATACGTTTTGATATCTGAACGTCTTATCGTACTTTCTGTCAATACATGTCGTCGCGTTATTCTCATACGAACATAAAAATGCACCGCTGTTTTTATTGAGTTGGATCAATGGCTGCATTGACAGGATGATCGGCGAAGTGATCAGCTGATGTTTCTTATATATTTTTGCGCGTGTTTTTGTTTGCTTTTTCGTCTTTATAAAAGGGACTTTACATGAAATTTATCTTTCAACCGGCATTACGTTTAGGTCTGGTGATCTCTTTAGTCTCTACCGCCGCGATGGCATTTTCTTTGGCGGATTTGAGCAATCAGGATGCCAACTCAGGACTGAAGGCGGCGCTCAATAAAGGCGCGGACGTTGCAGTTGCCAAGCTGGGCGTCGAAAACGGATTTTTAAATAACGATAAAGTAAAAATCGGATTGCCAGGGATGCTAGAGAAAGCACGACCGCTGCTTAAAATGACAGGGAAGGGCCAACAACTGGATGATCTGGTCGTGTCGATGAATCATGCCGCAGAGTCTGCCGTGCCATTGGCGAAGCCGTTGCTCCTGAATGCGGTGAAATCCATGTCGGTCACGGATGCGAAGAATATTCTGAGTGGCGGCGACACATCGGTAACCGATTTTTTCAGAGAGAAAACTGCCACCCCGTTAGGAGAAAAATTTCTCCCGATAGTAAAGAAAATCACCGACCGTAACGGTGTATCCACACAATACAATTCGACGATGGGATTGGTCAGTAAAACGGGTCTTGTGCCAGGTCAGGCGGCGACTGTTGAAGGCTATGTCACGCAGCGCACCTTGGATGGCTTGTTTTACATGATAGGGGAAGAGGAAAAAGCGATTCGACGTGATCCGATCGGTGCTGGCAGTGCAATTATCGGAAAAGTTTTTGGCGCATTAAAGCAATAGGCTGCGGCATACCATCGTCATGGTATTTTTGATGTGGACCGAATTGGGAAAGTTACGGGTCTGGCGACTTTATGAAAACTCTTTTGAGAGTGACGTTATAAAGCTTCTTGCTTAGTTATTTGTTTTGGCCGCTGTTTGAGGTGTACCCGGTTGCGTTCGAGACATTCGAGACATTCGGCGATGCCTCCGAACACTGCTAAACGATGCAAAGTGTTACGAACATATTCGGGCAGGGCGTGTGTAAGTTATATAATTTTAAAATGACAAAGGGCGCATTAACTGCGCCCTTGCTCATTTGTCAGTATAGTATTTTTCAATTTATTTATTGAGCAATACTTACGTTGACCGCATTAGAGAACCCCGTCCATCACGTTGCTGCGATGGGCAAATCCTCAGGTAGATGCTTGATTGCCGAATGTTGATGATTCTGCAATTTGTCCTTATATTTAATCACTTGTCGATCGAGTTTGTCGATTAACAAATCGATGGCGGCGTAAAGGTCATGCGCAATGCTCTCGGCATGCAGGTCTTTGCCTTTAACGCGCAGATTAATTTCGGCTTTTTGACGCTTTTCTTTCTCTGTGATTTTGTCTACCGTCAGGATCACACTAATATCTATGACCTGATCGAAGTGGCGCTTGATACGCTCCAATTTGCTTAGCACGTGTTCGCGAATGGCGGGAGTTACGTCGAGGTGATGCCCACTAATTGTGAAATTCATACAGCGCTCCTATCAAGTGTGTCGTTGGCGGTTCGGACCTGGACGATTAATTCAGTGTTGAATCACCAATTTATTCATCAACCATAAATCAATCAGTCAGAACACAGCGACGTTTGTGCAAACAAGCAAACAGCTATAAAGATTTACGCAAATTGACCGGCGGAATTCGTAAAGCTTCGCGATATTTTGCGACGGTGCGACGGGCCACTACCATACCTTGTTCCGCGAGCATGTCGGCAATCTTGCTGTCAGAGAAAGGACTTTTAGAATCTTCCGCTCCTATCAGTTGTTTGATTAACGCCCGTATCGCCGTTGAGGAAGCCTCTCCACCTGCCTCTGTAGCAACATGGCTGCCAAAGAAATACTTTAATTCGAACATCCCGTGTGGGGTGAGCATGTATTTCTGAGTAGTTACACGTGAGATAGTACTCTCGTGTAATCCTAGTGTATCAGCTATTTCGCGCAACACAAGAGGTCGCATAGCAACCGCCCCATGTGAGAAAAAATTCCGTTGACGCTCAACAATTGCCTGCGCTACACGCAGTATGGTATCGAAGCGCTGACGCATATTTTTGATCAGCCACTTTGCCTCCTGTAGCTGCGAGTTAAGTGATCCCTCGCTCTTGCCCTGCTTGAGAATGTTGGCATAAAGAGCATTAACTCGAAGCCTTGGCATAACGTCATTGTTGAGCATTACCTGCCAACCATTTTTTGTTTTTCTGACAATTACATCTGGTACGACATAATCTGACGCACCGCCAGCAAAGGTCGCGCCGGGATGAGGATTACATTTTTTGATAATAATTTGTGCCTCGCGCAAATCTTCATCATCACACTCCAGCGCTTTTTTGATTTTATTAAAATCGCGCTGGGCAAATAAGGTCAGATAACCTTCAACGATTGTTAGTGCCAGTCGGCGTGTGACGAACGCTACTTTGGGAAATGCTTTGATTTGCAATGCGAGGCATTCTGACGCGTTGCGTGCTCCGACACCATTTGGGTCGAAGCTTTGGACCATCTTCAAGGCCATCGACAATTCTTCGATCTCGATATCAAGTTGCTCTGGAAGACGTGCAAAAATATCGTCTAGTGATTCCTCCAGGTAGCCGTTTTCATCAAGCGCATCAATGATCAACTCGATCAATGCACGGTCGCGTTGCTGATCAACAGCTTCACGCATTTGTTTGAGCAAATGTTCGCGCAACGTCGATTCGCAGGCTTCTAATTGTGGTCGTGAATCCTCATCATCTGGGGCTTTGGAGGTTCGGGAAACGTCGTCAAAGCTCCATTCGCTGTCAGTATTGCCGTTCTCTTGATTGTTTTCGCCAGACTCAGGGGCTTCACCACCGCCCTCGGGCTCTGTAGGCGAGCTGCTTACTTCGCTGTCACCAGGTGGCGCATCCATTGTTGAGGCGCTGGTACTGATCGCCCCGTCGGCGAGTAATCGCACTGAATTATCCAAAGGATCGTCTAGACGTTCCAGTAACGGATTATCCGAAAGGATGTGTTCGAGTTCCTGATGTAACTCCAACGTAGACAACTGCAACAATCGAATCGATTGCTGCAGTTGCGGGGTTAGCGCCAGATGCTGCGAGGTACGGAGTTGAAGAGATTGTTTCATGGGCGCTAGGGAATCCGTTGAATCCGTTACATGCGGAAATGTTCACCCAGATAAACTCGTCGCACAGATTCATTGGCGATGATGTCGTCTGGACTGCCGCTGGCTAGCACGCTACCTTGGTTGATGATGTATGCCCGGTCACAAATGCCGAGCGTTTCGCGCACATTATGGTCGGTGATCAAGACACCGATGCCGCGCTCTTTAAGGAACCTGACGATACGTTGAATTTCGATAACGGCGATAGGATCAATACCGGCGAACGGCTCATCAAGAAGCACGAAGCGCGGATTAGTGGCTAAAGCGCGGGCGATTTCGACACGTCGTCGTTCACCACCGGATAAAGATAACGCCTGATTTTCTCGCAATTTCTCAATTTGCAATTCTTGCAGCAGCGAATCGAGTTTGTCCGAGATCTCATCTTTAGTCAGTGCGTTGCCGTTTGGCCGCTGCAACTCAAGTACCGCACGAATATTGTCTTCGACCGTTAGCTTGCGAAAAACAGAGGCCTCTTGCGGCAGATAAGACAGACCAAGCACCGCGCGTTGATGAATCGGTAAACGCGAGATGTCAACGCCATCTAAATCAATTGTTCCACCATCCGATGGCACCAGACCGACGATCATATAGAACGAAGTCGTTTTTCCAGCGCCGTTAGGACCAAGCAAGCCGACGACCTCGCCGTTATTTACTTTCAAAGAGACATCGCGGACTACTTGGCGCGCGCCATAACTTTTTTGCAGCCCTTTAACGATCAAGGTGCTTAAATTTGTAGAGGTCATCTTATTTACTCTTCGGCTGGATGACTGCTTTGATGCGGCCCGCGCCAGGTTGACTATTGCCGGAAACATTGTTACTGACCGAGTAGAACTCCACGCGACTATCGTAAGAGATGAATTCGCCGTTTACAACATCGGTGACTTTGGTCCCTTGCAGACGTCGCATTTGCGCTTTCGAAAATAATTTAACGATTTCAGTTTTATCGTCGTACTCAATTCGCTCAGCTTCACCTTCGATCCATAAGTCAGGACCGCCGTCGCGCTTTTGGCGAAACGTGGCTAAGCCACCGGGAGGTGCGTATAAGGTGGCAAATTGATAGCCTGATGGGTCCGTCGTGACGACGACTTTGTTGGCTTTCATGATCAGCGTGCCGCGGGTCAGTATCACCTTGCCGGTGAATATCTTTACTTGTTTTACGTCGTCCAGCGTGAACTGGTCTGCGTCTACGTTGGATGGTTTATCTGCGTCAGCTTTTTCAGCATGGGCACCTGAAATACAAGTCAGTTGCAGCGCGAGTAGGGTTAAAAATAGAATACGTTTCATAAAAATCCTGAAAGGGGATACTGGCACTAAAAGCAACAATGGCTTCAATAGGATTATCCGGTAATCATGTGAGTTATTTAGTCTGCCGCGGTGTTGCGCGATAGGTGCCACGGACATTGTTTAATAGGCGTAATTGCATAGTCGCATTATTGGCATACATACCAACACCGGTCATTTTCGACTGATCGATCGTGATTTCGACCGCTTTGTTGCTTGTCATAATGTCATCATCTGGCAATAGCTGAAGGTACTCGGACTGCAAATGAAGCTTTGACGACTTTGGCGTCGCTGAGCGGTCTGCGTTCACATTGCCGTACATATTCACTTTACTGTTGTTGTCTTCGATTTTGGCAGTATTGGAGCGCAAGGTCATCGGCGGTTGTTGTTTATCAAGGCTACGAATGACGGGAAGAATCACGTCAAATGAATCGTCGGCGGGATTGTGCGTCAGGCGTTGACCTGAGATGTTGTAGCGTGGCTGACCATTAAGTGCGAGTTGCACATAATTAAAATTTTCGACGTAATAATCAGGCGCAACACGCGGCGCACCCGGCAATAATTGCTCTGTATTTTTACGCATCACTTCCATGATCCAGAAACTACCGAGAGTGAGTGCCACACACACCGTCAGCAGCAGCATGAAGCGTAGGCGAAAAGTTGACCGCAGGTTTTTCATGCCGCCTCTATGACGCCGGTCAAATACTGTGCCAAAGCGGCGGCGTACTTGCCTTGCGCACGCAGAATTAAATCACAGACTTCACGCGCAGCGCCTTGCCCGCCGTTTGCCTGCGTAACATAGTGAACGCGCGATTTGACCTCCTGATGACCATTGGGGACACTGACAGCAAAACCGGTACGCGTCAAAATAGGCAGGTCAATGATGTCGTCGCCAATAAAACCGCAAACATCTGGGGTAAGGTTGGTATCGGCCAATAACGCGGCAAATGCGGTATTTTTGTTATGCGCGCCTTGATAGACGTGCGTAATGCCGAGATCGCTCACCCGACGGCTGACGATGGCTGAGCTGCGCGCACTGATAATGGCGGTGATAATCCCTGCTTGTTGGAGTAATTTGATGCCGAGTCCGTCGAGTACATTGAAACGTTTTATTGCCTCTCCGTCGGGACCAAACAATATGCCACCATCGGTCAACACGCCATCGACGTCAAAAATCATCATCTTGATTTGGGCGGCGCGCGCCATGACTTCTGCGGGTATGTTAATAGTATTGGGGGCGGCTACCATCAAATCACCTTGGCACGGGTCAAATCATGAATATGTAGCGCACCGACCAGTTTGCCATCGGCATCTGCCACCAGCAACTGGTTAATTCGGAACTCTTCCATGATTTGTACAGCATCAACTGCCAATTGGTCAGGGCCAACAGTACGCGGATTAGCATGCATCACGTCGGCAATTGTCAGCTTGGAAAAGTCCTGTACGTGTTCAATTAGGCGTCGCAGATCGCCGTCGGTGAATACGCCGACAGGGTGAAATTTATCGTCCACGATTGCCGTCATGGCAATACCTTTGTGTGTGATTTCGAGCAATGCTGCCGATAACGATACTTCTGCGGTGACCGCAGGAATATCGGCACCGCTGCGCATAACGTCACGCACGTGGGTCAGTAAGCGTCTGCCGAGCGCGCCGCCAGGATGGGAGCGAGCAAAATCTTCTTCACGAAAGCCACGCGCATCCAGCAATGCTACCGCCAGCGCGTCACCTAGCGCCAAGGTCGCGGTAGTGCTTGCAGTTGGCGCAAGATTAAGGGTGCACGCCTCTTGGTCTACTTTGACGTTGAGATGAACTGTTGCTAACTGTGCAAGGGAAGAGTGGTCATTGCCGGTCATGGCAATTAGCGTCGCGCCCATGCGTTTAACGATCGGCACGATCGCCATTAACTCGGCGGTTTCGCCGGAGTTGGAAATAGCGATAAAAGCGTCATTTTCTGTCACCATCCCAAGATCGCCATGGGCGGCTTCGGCGGGATGAATGAATAAGGCCGGTGTGCCGGTCGATGCCAGCGTTGAGGCAATTTTTCGGGCTATATGACCGGACTTGCCGATACCAGAAACAACGACACGACCGGTACAGCTCAACAATAGTGCGACCGCTTGCGCAAAGGGAGCTTCAATGGCCCCCATTGCACTGTCGGCAGACATCCCGGCGCTGTCAGAAATACGGTTTTTTAGCGCAATTATTGCATCCGCTTCGATTTGTAGCGTTTGACACGCGAGCTCAAGCGCTCGTTTGGCGTTAAAAGATTTTGGCAAGATTTTGGCATGGATTACACTCATCTCGAAAGTATAAACGAATTCCTAAAGCAAAAAACTTGCCAGTGTCATTATGGTGCAATTAATATCGACATATTGCACGGTGGTGTTGCGTACAGTGTCGGATAATCATTTTAATTATTAAATTAATTATTAAATTAATTATCAATAATACAATTGTTGAGCAATAACTAAGCAAACATGTTTTCCACATCAGGATTGACGCATTTCTATGCGCTGTTACACAGTATTAGATGCTTATCCTGCCCATCGCAGGCTCGCCTAGCGATGCCGGGTGAATACTTGATGAGCGAGATTGCGTACCAGCACGACAGCGCAATCAAACCATTAATGGTTGCATGCCCCACGATCAGCCCACTCAAAGCCCCAACCTTGATTGATGGTATCGGTATAAGCCGGATCGCCCGGTTCCCGTTGCGAATGCCACATTGCAAGATAGATGCGACCGTTATGCTGGACCATATCTCCCCCTTGATAGCTCTGACTTTGCTTCCACAATGGTTTGCATTCTTCCACTGGTATTGGTGCAACGTCATCTGCTTTCACTATTACGGTGTGGTTCTTCTGCGCGCTCAACTTTCCGTCATTTGCGGTGACGGTGAAGTGATACTGTGTCTCCTGTGCCAGTGTAGGAGCAGTGAAAGTGAGTTGCGCGCCATCCGCTATGAATGCCAGTGGAGGCGATACTTTCCAGCTATAAGCTAGCTTGCCGCCATCGGCAGCGCTTGAGCCCGCAGCGTCTAACTTCACCGAAGTGCCGCTTGTTGCTTGCGTGGGACCGCTAACGACGACGACCGGTGGTCGACTTTCTTCCGACTTTTTCACAGTAATTTTTTGCTCAGCGTGCGCTTTACGTCCGCCATGGCTGCTGGAGACATCAATTGTTACCTGATAACTGCCGGCGGCTAATGTTGAAAGCGTCAATTCCTGCTGCGCGCCTTGCAACACTCCCGCACCAGTTGCATCCTGAATTTTCCAGTTATACACCGGGGGTGTACCAGCTTCGCCTTTAAAGTTTGGTGCGGCCTTCAAATTCGCTGCTTGCCCCTGTACGATTGACGTCGGACCGACAATTTCTACGTTCGTGGCTACTACACTTACTTTCATGGTGGAACTGCTTTGCACACCCTTTTTGTTGGTAATGGTGAGTTGATAGATGCTTTCGCCAGTCTGGTGTGTGTTCACGACCGCTTCGGCAATGGCTTTATTTGCATGGCGTAGCGAAAAAGGACCGCTCAACATTTTCCATTGATACGTCGTCGCGTTTTGGCTTTTACTACCGTCCAGTTGATAGGCAAAGGAGGTGCTGGTGGTTGAAACAGCATGTATATCTGCTTTGACAACCGCTTCCGGTACATCAATATCTACCGGCGGCTCGCCTTTATTTAACAACAACTCAACCGCAGCTTGCACGTCCGGTTGCATGCCAATCGGGCGCTGCGCATCAGGAGACGGCAGCGGATGTCCCGTATCTACCAATACCTGGCGCATTTTTTTAGGTGAAATAGCCCCGAGTCCGTGGGCAAATGCAATACTTTGAACTTGTGCGACAGCACCTGCGATGATCGGATTGCTGGAAGACGTGCCGGAGAAAGTATGGCTGTAAATGTCGTTGGAGCAGTCTTTACCGCTGCATGACGTGGTTGTAACGTCTCCGCCCCAACTGAAGAGATCAACCCGGCTTCCATACTCTGAGAAACTGGCGCGTTGTCCACTTCCCGGATTTGCCGCACCGGCGTAAATAGCCCCAGTGTCATTCAGATTGCGATCATATCGACCCTTAAAATAAGGGTGATCGAGGTTGATATTGCCGTTGCCGGCAGCAATAATGACATGCACCCCCTTTTCTTGCGTTAGGTAGCTAATTTCATCGGCCACAGATTGAACCGATTCAATGGGTAAGAAACAAGCGTAACGATTTTCTTTATCGCAGACTTCAATTGGAATGGGCAACGGCGGCCCAAAATGGATGCCAACCTGGACCACGTCTCCTGGTTGTAAATGTTGGCCCAGCTTAAACAAGCTTCCTCCTCCTGGCTGAGAAAATTTGCTATAGCCTGCTTGCGCTTTTGGCACAAATCCTGTGGTACCAAAACCATTGTCTTTCGAAAACATAATTCCCGCACTCATCGTGGCATGGGAGTTCGGGGCGCGCTCCGCCACTTCCCCGTGTTGCAGAAAGGGACGAGGCAAATCAGCGTGATCATAAGACCAATGGTTCCATTCAGTTGAGATAATGCGTACGTATTCCCCGTCACCGCCAGGATAAGCGCGCGCCGCAATCGCATTCAAGCCGCCCAGTTTAAATCCGCCTTTAGACGTTGCGTCTTGCATATAAAGCTGGCGCGAAGTGTAATCGGGAGTGGCGTTGGATCCTGCGGTACTTTGTTTTGCATCTGTTTTCGGCACCCCAGCAACGACAAAATTCTCGTCTTGACGTGCTAATTCCGGTGCAACTTGGGCCGACTCGACTAGCGGGTTATTTCTTAAATCCGCCAACATTTCATTTACGGCATCGTTTGACTTACCGCTGGTATCGATTGCGTAATAGCGCGTCAGATTGTGCCGCTCCATTGCGGCTATCTCATCGGCTGAAAACGTCATCGGCACAGGAAATATTGCATTGAGACGCGGTGCAATTTGTTCTAATTGGTGTAGTGCAGCGGAGGTTCTTTTAGGTAATTGCTGTTGCGACTCTAGTGAAGTAATGGTGGCGCGTAAGAGCACGGTAATGCTGGTCGGCTCAACCTCTTTCGCGTGTAGCGGTCCTGAGAATAGCGCGCCAATCGTGGCGCATAGAAATAGTTTCGTGAACGTATTTTGCATGATGGTAACAATTTTCTTTAATAGGTCGCAAGCGAACCCGTGCGTCGCATTGGCGTACGTTTAAACGGCTTTAGTAACAAAGTCGGCGGGAGTTTTTGGCTGGCTTAAAACGGCTTCAGTTACGTTTAAGCCAGTTTTTTGCGGCAATTTGACGCCACGCATTCATTGGCGGGACATAGCGTGAACCAGCCCCGGAATTATCAGTTTTTGTATTGCAGCAGGCTAGGAGACAACCAGCCTGAATCGCAGAGAAAGTGTCTTGTTTTTATGTGGAATATTCTCGGCCTCTGAAGAGTCACCACCGGAATGTCTCTTGCGATAAACGTTCATTACGCAAATGCGGCCAAAAGATTTTGGCATCAATGACACTGATTTCTAAGGTATAAACGAATTATCAATCGCAAAAATTGTCCGTATCATTTAAGACAATGCAATGCGACATACAACACCATCGCTGTGTAGATTAAGTCGTGAAATTCTTTTTATTGTTAATTAATTAAGAACTGAGCAAGCATGCTTTCTGGTTTAGAACTGACTATTTTGTTACTCGGATCCGCGGTATTAGGTGTCGTGGCGTTTCGTATGTTCCACTTGCCACCAATGTTGGGCTACCTGACTGTCGGTATACTTATCGGCCCGCACGCACTTGGGTTTGCCGAGGACAATGAAACCACGCATACGCTGGCGGAATTCGGTGTCGTGTTTTTAATGTTCTCCATCGGATTGGAGTTTTCATTATCCAAACTGTCAGCGATGCGCCGGATCGTCTTCGGACTTGGCATGGCGCAGGTATTGTTGACGATCGGCGCGACAATGTTGTTTGGTTGGATGGTCGCCTATATATTGCCGCAACTGACCAATATCAGCTGGCAAGCCGCCTTCGCATTGGGTGCTGCGCTGACCATGTCCTCCACCGCCATCGTCTCAAAACTGTTGACTGAGCGGCTGGAACTGGAGACAGAACACGGACGCCGCATCATCGGCGTCTTATTATTTCAGGATTTGGCGCTGGTGCCGTTACTGATCATCGTTCCCGCTTTAGCAAAAAATTCCGGTGACCTCGCCGCAACGCTGGGATGGGCCAGCGCCAAAGCGGTGATCGTGCTCGTATTGTTGCTTTTCATCGGACAAAAACTCATGCGCGGCTGGTTTCAGATTGTCGTCAGACGGCGTTCGCAAGAGTTGTTCATGCTCAACTTGCTGCTGATCACTTTAGGCGCCGCATGGATTACCGAGCGCGCTGGTTTGTCGATGGCGCTTGGCGCTTTTATCGCGGGTATGTTGATTTCAGAGACCGAATATAAGCATCAGGTTGAAGAGGATATCAAATCATTCCGTGACGTCTTGTTGGGCCTGTTTTTTATTACCATCGGCATGTTACTCAACATACGGCTAGTCATTGAACATTGGTGGCTGGTATTGCTATTGTTGTCCGGGCCGGTATTACTTAAATTTGGCCTGATTGCGGCGCTCTCAAAAATTTTCGGCTCTACTACCGGTGTCGCACTAAGAACGGGTTTGGCCTTGGCGCAGGCGGGCGAATTTGGCTTTGTGCTGTTGAGTCAGGCCGGTGGCTTGCATTTGATGGATCCTCTGCTGATCCAGTTAATTCTCGCATCGATGGTGCTGTCGATGCTGGTTGCACCCTTTATTTTAAATAAATCAGACGCCATCGTCATGAAGCTTTCCGCTAACGAATGGATGATGCAATCGCTAGCGCTGACCCAATTGGCGACCCGCACCATGTCGACCAAGAAGCACGTCATTATTGCCGGTTTCGGCCGTAGTGGCCAAAGTCTGGCCACGTTACTTGAAGAAGAAGGGATTGGTTATCACGCGCTTGATCTCGATCCAGATCGCGTGATTGAAACGCGCGGAGCTGGCGCGCAAGTTTCCTACGGCGATGCGTCACGCAAGGAAAGTCTGGTCGCAGCCGGGATACATCGGGCAGCGGCATTGGTCATCACCTATGCCAACACGCCATCGGCGTTGCGCGTGCTGCACCATGTCCACGAACTGGCGCCGGAATTGCCTGTGATTGTGCGAAGCTACGATGATACGGATCTTGATAAGTTGCGTGCGGCAGGCGCTGCTGAAGTCGTGCCAGAAGCATTGGAAGGTAGCCTGATGCTGGCATCGCATGCGTTAGTGATGTTGGGTGTACCGTTGCGGCGCGTTGTGCATCGGGTGCAAGCATCCCGTGATGAACGTTACGCTTCCCTGCGAGGATACTTTCACGGCGTAGGCGATGCGAGTGATATCGACGACTATTTGCAGGAAAGACTGCATTCCGTGACCTTATTAGAGGGCGCAAAAGCGGTCGGAAAGTCATTGGCCGCGCTTGATCTGGCAAAAGTCGGAGCAGAAATCAGCAGTGTTCGTCGTGGCAAGGGCCGACTTAATATTACGCCCGAGACAGTGCTTGAAAGTGGAGATATCATCATTTTACGTGGTGCTGCCGAGGGTATTGCCAAAGCGGAAGAACGGTTGTTCGCCGGCTAAATTAGGCGGCCGTTAGTAAATTATGCCTGAATCTATTGTGGCGTTTAGTCACAGTAATGCGTGAATTCGCTTGAATTATTTGAAAAAGTTGAATCCATCACCGATATTTTGTCGTATAAATAACGTCAATCCACAATTTAATGTGGTGATGTTATGGAGTTAGTCCATGGTTCTTTTGTCAAAAATTGCATTAATTTTCTGCGCGGTGACGTTGGCTTTGGTAGCGACGGTTGCCTGTTCGCCGCTCACCGCGATCAATGCGTTGACGACCGAAAGTACTTACGACAAAACCAGTGACGTTGTCTATGGCGCGAATGACCGTAATCAACTAGATATTTACACTCCTAAAAATCTGCATGCCGCCGCGCCGGTCGTGGTATTTTTTTACGGCGGCAGTTGGAGTAGCGGGGCGCGTGGCGATTACGCGTTTGTGGGAGAGGCGCTGGCCTCACGCGGCGTCGTCGCTGTTGTAGCCGACTATCGACTCTATCCCGAAGTCCGCTACCCGACATTTCTCGAAGACGGCGCACACGCAATAGCGTGGACAGTCAGGGAAATCTCAAAATACGGTGGCGACCCCAAAAGGTTGTATGTCATGGGTCACAGTTCGGGTGCCTACAATGCGGCGATGTTGGCGCTTGACCCGCGTTGGTTAGCCGAGGTTCATCTGACGCCTGCCGTGCTGCGAGGATGGATTGGATTGGCTGGCCCTTACGATTTCCTACCGATTGAAAATCGCGGGGTGCGACCAGTATTTTTCTTCCCCAATTCACCCGTTGATTCTCAGCCCATTAATCACGTAACCTCGTTAGCGCCTCCGACGTTGTTAATTGCGGCGAATACCGATAGTTTGGTGAACCCAGTCCGCAATACCGGCGGCTTGGCAGCCGCATTGCGGACTGCGCATGTGCCCGTTACTGAGCAATATTTTGACCATGTCAGCCATGCCACACTGGTCGGTGCGATCTCGCGCCCGTTGCGGGGTTTAGCTCCGGTTTTAGATACTGTCGATAAGTTTATTAAATCCGATGCCGGTCGAATTGCGTCACCTATTTCACCTGATCAAAGTGATCAAAAATCGGTCGCGCTGAATGCGCAGTAAACGCTGAATTTTGCTGCGGAATGGCGCATTTTAAGAGGACAGCACGATATTCTCAGAAGCGGCCGAACGGCTGCCTGGCAATGGCGCATTGGTGATGCCGTGATACGCAAAAACGACTGATTCTTTTATCGCCTGACTATTATTCCTGCCAGCAGCATGGAACAGACCGCTGTGAAAAAAGACCACGTCGCCGGGGTTCAACTGGAGTGCGAAACCTTGCGCAAATAGTGTTTGATTTTCAGCGACATCGGGACGCAAAAAATCAAGGCCATCCATTTGTGATGGCTGAATGTCGAGTCGGTGTGAACCAGGAATAAGACGTAACCCGCCATTGTTTTCGTTTTCATCATCCAAAGCCAACCAGACCGAAATCAACGCATTGCGCGGAAAGGACCAATAGCGGATATCGCGATGCCAGCCGGTCGCAGTGCCAAAGTCAGGATGTTTGGTCATCACGCAATTATGATGCGCCAACGTTAAGCAAACCTGTTCTCCGAGAAGCTGGGCAAGCATCGCTACCAGAAGTGGATTGCCCGCCCATTCCCGAAACGATGCATGACGTTGATAAGCATCCCGCAAGCGCCGCGCAGTGCGCCCCCCAACGCTATCGAGTGAGGTTGGCGCGCCAGCGTAGCCGACCGCGGACTCGTATTCCAGTGGCGCCACCGCATCGCGTAAATGTTGGTTGGTGATCGATGCCATTTCGGCACAATCAATGGTCGACACCAAGCGTGGCAATATCAGAAAACCGTCTGTTTCAAATGCCGCAATTTGTTCGGCGGAAAGAGGGGTGCTGTTCATTACGACGTTCCTATGGTTGGAAGAAAGCGCAAAACGTAAGCAAAACAAAACAAGGCAGAAGCCGCAGAGCCGATCGATAACGACGCGTTACCGAACATCCAAGTCGAGCGCTATTCGCCGATCCTGGTACGCCTATGTTGCGCCGTACCGGATCGATCTTTGGCGCTTAGCGCTTACTCGCTCTGCTACCTTCCTGTAATGCTATTATCCTCTTGCGCGTGTGCAATTGCTTTTATTTTTCCAACAGCGGGGCGAGATATTTTCCCGTCACACTATTCGGATTTTTAGCCACATCTTCCGGCGTTCCTGTTGCAATAATCAGCCCGCCTCCAGCGCCACCTTCCGGACCCAGATCAACCAACCAGTCGGCGGTTTTAATCACATCCAGATTGTGTTCGATGATCACTAAAGTATTACCCTGATCACGCAAACGATGAATCACTTTCAGTAATAAATCGATGTCGTGGAAGTGCAGACCGGTAGTCGGCTCATCCAGGATGTACAGTGTGCGACCGGTATCGCGTTTGGATAATTCGAGCGACAACTTGACCCGTTGCGCTTCGCCACCAGAAAGCGTTGTAGCGCTTTGGCCCAGACGAATATAACCGAGACCAACATCTAGCAATGTATGCAATTTTCGCGCGATCACCGGCACAGGTTTGAAGAATTCATACGCTTCTTCGACCGTCATTGCCAACACCTGAGTGATATTTTTTCCCTTGTATTGGACCTCTAGCGTTTCGCGGTTATAACGCTTTCCGTGGCACACATCGCAGGGAACATAGACATCCGGCAAAAAGTGCATCTCGACTTTGATCACGCCATCGCCCTGACACGCTTCGCAACGACCGCCTTTGACGTTGAACGAAAAACGTCCGGCGTTATAGCCGCGTTCTTTCGCCATCGGCACGCCAGAGAACAAATCGCGGATCGGTGTAAACAGGCCGGTATAGGTTGCAGGATTGGAGCGCGGAGTACGTCCGATAGGCGCCTGATCGACGGAAATAACTTTGTCGAAATGTTCCAGTCCGCTGATCGATTCATGCGCCGCCGGTTCGGCTTGCGAGCCATATAAATGGCGCGACGCGGCATGATATAGCGTGTCATTGACCAGCGTTGATTTGCCAGAGCCAGAGACGCCAGTGACGCAAGTCAGTAATCCGACTGGCAACCGCATCGTGACGTTTTTTAGGTTGTTTCCGCTAGCGCCGGAGATGATGAATTGTCGATCCGGATCGGCTGGTGTACGCTTTTTCGGAACAGCAATTTTGAGTGTGCCGTTCAGATATTTCGCCGTCAGTGATTTTTTACTTTTGAGAATTTCGGCGAGCGTGCCCTGAGCAATAATCTCGCCTCCATGCACGCCAGCGCCGAGACCCATGTCGACCACGTAATCAGCGGTGCGAATGGCATCCTCGTCATGCTCAACGACCAAAACGCTGTTCCCAATATCACGCAAATGACGCAGCGTTTCAATCAACCGGTCATTGTCGCGTTGATGCAAACCGATGGACGGCTCATCCAGTACGTACATAACGCCGGTCAGGCCAGAGCCGATTTGCGATGCCAGGCGGATGCGTTGCGCTTCGCCACCGGACAACGTATCGGCGCTGCGTTCCAGCGACAAATAATCGAGTCCGACATTGTTGAGGAAGGTCAAACGTGAAATGATTTCCTTGATAATCCGGTCGGCGATTTCTTTCTTCGCGCCGGTCAGTTTCAGCTTTTCAAAGAAATGCAAAGTCTCGCGCAATGGCGTCGCCGCCACCTCGTAAATGGCGCGCTCTTGCTTGCCATTGCCGACCTTAACGAAGCGTGCCTCGATTCGCAGACGCGCACCGTGGCAGGACGGACACTCTTTCTCGTTGATGAACTTGGCAAGCTCTTCCTTGACCGCCATCGAATCAGTTTCGCGGTAGCGGCGCTGTAGATTGTTGACCACGCCTTCAAAGGTATGATCTTTGATCACTGCCTTGCCACGCTCGTTAATATACGTGAACGGAATCGTCTCGCGCCCCGAACCATACAACACAACTTGCTGCGCTTTTTCAGGCAGTTTTTCAAATGGCATATCCAGATCGAATGCGTAATGCGCAGCAAGATTCGATAACATCTGGAAGTAAAATTGATTGCGTCGATCCCACCCTTTTACTGCACCACTGGCAAGCGACAGGTTCGGAAAAGCAACGATCCGCCTGGGATCAAAGAACTCGATATGACCAAGCCCATCACATTCCGGACACGCGCCCATCGGATTGTTGAAAGAGAACAGGCGTGGCTCAAGCTCTTGCAGAGAATAGCCACAAGTCGGGCAGGCGAATTTGTTCGAAAACATGTGTTCAGCGCCGCCATCCATTTCCAGTGCAATGGCGCGTCCTTCGGCCAGACGCAATGCGGTCTCGAAACTTTCTGCCAATCGCTGCTTGATGTCCTCTTTTACCTTCACGCGATCAATCACCACGTCAATGGTGTGCTTCTCGGTTTTTTTCAGCTTCGGCAAATCATCGACTTCATAAATCTTTGCCTTGTTAGTACCGCTTTGAATCCGGAATCGAACAAAACCTTGCGCTTGCATGTTTTCAAACAGATCGACATGTTCGCCTTTTCGATTCGCCACCACTGGCGCCAAAATCATCAGCTTGGTCTCATCCGGCATTGCCAGCACCGCGTCAACCATTTGCGACACAGATTGCGCAGCTAACGGTTTCTCAGGATGATCAGGGCAATAGGGCGTGCCAACCCGTGCGTACAGCAGACGCAAATAATCGTGAATTTCAGTGACGGTACCGACCGTTGAACGCGGATTGTGCGAAGTCGCTTTTTGCTCAATAGAAATGGCAGGAGAAAGACCTTCGATCAAATCGACATCCGGTTTTTCCATCAACTGCAAAAACTGGCGCGCATAGGAAGACAGTGATTCGACGTAACGACGCTGACCTTCCGCATACAGCGTATCGAAAGCCAGCGACGACTTGCCAGAACCAGATAAACCGGTAATGACAATCAGTTTATTACGAGGCAAGTCCAGATTGATGTTTTTGAGGTTGTGCGTACGTGCACCCCGGATGCGAATTTCTTCCATTAACAGCTTTCTGCGTAAATATTTACGGCGATAGTTTATGTTGGAGTTGCAGCTTACTTGTTCTGAATTACCGCTTCGTTACCGTCGAGCCCGGCGTCTAACTAGCATTAAAATAATACCTAAGCATCTCTGGCAATCACATCTCGTACCAGCCGAAACATGCGTGGGATCAGCCATAAGCCAGTAGATTCTTTAAGCGCCTTGCCAGATTTGTTTATTAACTGCCAAGCAATCAACGGAAAAGGGTCAACCTGATATCATAACGGGTTTCGAACATCGTCGTCATATACGCCGCTATACTTTAGTCCTTGGATGAAGATTGCACAGACGAATGCAATGTCGCCAACGCCCTCAATTACCCCCATTTACTCGCCTTGCTAGCAAGGCATGACAAAACTCCACATGACTAGCTCGTTATCTACACCCGCCATTGCCCCAAGGGCAGAATCAGATCCAGGCTCTCCTGACGATAGTCAACGCATGAATAGCGCTGAAATTCGATCGAGTGCATCTCTCGCGTCGATTTTTGCTTTACGTATGTTGGGTTTGTTTTTGATTTTGCCAGTGTTCTCGGTGTACGCCAAAGGCCTCCCGGGCGGTCAAAGTGCAACGCTGGTTGGTCTTGCTATGGGGATTTACGGATTGGCGCAATCGTTCGGACAAATTCCGTTTGGTGCAGCGTCCGACAAATACGGTCGTAAAAAAATCATCATCATCGGCTTGATCCTGTTTGCAATTGGATCCTTCATAGCCGCTGCTGCACCCAATATCTATTGGATCATCATTGGACGCGCAGTGCAGGGCGCGGGCGCGATATCAGCCGCCATCACGGCCTTCATTGCCGACTCCACGCGCGAAGAGCATCGCACCAAAGCCATGGCCATGGTTGGCGGCTCGATTGGTCTGACCTTCGCCTTGTCGATGGTCGCTTCGCCGTTGTTGTATGAATGGGTGGGAATGGGCGGTATTTTTGCTATCACCGGGATATTGTCGCTCGCAGCCATTGCCATGATCATTTTCGGTGTGCCTGACGCGCCATTGATAAAAGTTAAGCAAGTCTCCTGGTCGGAAATTCTGCGCAATGGCGAGCTGATGCGGCTAAATGTTGGCGTGTTCTCTCTGCATCTGACGCAAATGGCGATGTTTGTCGTGATGCCATCCGCCTTGGTGCAATACGCAGACTTGCCAGTTACGCAACACTGGAAGATTTATTTGCCGGTTGTGTTGATCTCTTTCGCATTGATGCTGCCGCCCGTCTTTGTTGGCGAAAAGCAAGGCAAGATGAAGCAAGTATTCGTTGCCGCTATCGCTATGCTGTTGGCAGTGCAGATCGGCATGTGGCTGGCATTCTCCCAAGCAACCGTGCATTGGCCGTTATTGGTTGGTTTATTGCTGGCATTCTTTATTGCGTTCAATGTGCTCGAAGCCAGCCAGCCGTCGCTGGTCTCGCGTATCGCGCCGCCCGGAGCCAAAGGAGCGGCGCTGGGCGTCTACAACACACTTCAGGCGCTCGGCCTCTTTTGCGGCGGTGCCATAGGCGGTGTACTTAAACAACACTTTGGCACGCCCTCCGTATTCATTTTGGGTGGAATTTCAACCCTGTGTTGGCTTATAATCGCTTCCGGAATGATAAATTTACCGCGTCGTGGTAAGCCAGCCACCGCGGTTACACATTAAATTATAGTTAATCAAGATTTAGGAGAAATATATGGCGTCGGTCAATAAAGTCATCATCGTCGGTAATCTAGGCCGCGATCCGGAAACCCGCTACATGCCGAATGGCGAAGCGGTGACCAACATCGCCGTGGCGACTACGGAAAGCTGGAAAGACAAAAATAGTGGCGAAAAGAAAGAATTGACCGAATGGCATCGTATTACTTTCTATCGCAAACTGGCTGAAATCGCCGGGCAATACCTGAAAAAGGGCTCGCAAATCTACATCGAAGGCCGTCTGCAAACCCGCAAATGGCAAGATAAAGAAGGCGTAGAGCGTTACACAACCGAAATCATCGCGGATTCCATGCAGATGCTAGGTAGTCGCCAAGGTCAGGGCGGCGCCTCAATGGATGACGGCGGTTACGATGGCGGCGATGCACCACGTCAAAGCGGCGGCGGATCGTCATACAATAATGCACCATCCGGTAACGCTCCTTCACGCCCGGCCCAAGCGCCCGCATCCCGTCCGGCACAAGCACCTGCTTCGCGTCCGGCACCGAACTTCTCGGATATGGATGACGATATTCCATTCTGATACCCTACTAACTGAATTTGTAAAACAAGACCCGCTAAGTCACTGATTTAGCGGGTTTTTTAATTCTTACATTTTTTCTTCGACGACCATACATGATAAATGTCGCAAGTTAATCTAGAAAGGTGTGAGTAATGAACTGCCTTTTCGCTCCAAAAAAGTATCAAATCCCCGCGATTATCGTATCGGATAGGCGTGATGCTGAACATTCCTTGAGTAAGTAATTCCCCTAACTCAATAGTTCAACGCCATCCATAGCGCAACAACCCCGCCTATTATTTAGCACGAAATTTCAAATGCAATATTTGGGAGGTGGGATGTATGGGGCAATCTGTTGAGTGGGATGAGGATCATTTACAGAAGCAAGCAGTGCAGCAAATTTCGGCATTATTATTAAAGCACTGACACGCTGCCGATATCACGGCTGGAAATTTTTCACCGTCGTCGTATTGATAACTCTTGCCGGTCTCGGCGGCACAGTCGCCAGCGTACAGGCGACACCCAGCAGATCGGGAGACGGACCACTTTTATAATTACTATCGGGATTATGATCCGCAGTGGGGACGGTATTTGCAGAGCGACCCGATTGGGTTGGAGGGCGGGATTAATACGTATGGGTATGTGGGTGGAAATCCGGTTTCGTGTAGTGATCCGTTTGGGTTAAATCCCGTTGCTGGCGCTATTGGCGGTGCGGGAATTGGCTCTGCGTTTGGACCGGTCGTTGGCGGTGTCGTTGGGACGGGTGTTAGTGCTTGGTTTGGCCGGAATGTGGTTGGGCCGATTATTAACCAAAATGGTTCTGGCGATCCTATTGTCTATCCAGAGATTCCGACTGCCGCAGTTGAACGACGATAGTTACATACCTCCAATGAAAATTGGGCATTTCGTTCGCATGACTGATTCGTCATCTGTAAGTATCACGAATTTTTCTTGCTGAATCCTTCACTCCCTTTTTAATGAGTTGCTGACAAGAAAGCAGTGTTTTCATTTTCTTGCGCACACAAAAAATATGACCTCCGAATATATCAAAACACTCCGTTACTGGTTTGACGTCGAAGCCCTAATGTATCCGGATATCCCCAAAGAAAATGTTAAGCGACGACGACGCGCCTTTAAGAAACAATACGCTGAGCTGCTACCGTGGCAGGTACCGCCCTATGACACACGCCAAGAGGAGTTTAAATATTTTGTTTATTTTGGAGTGGTCGATAAAAAAATATTGGAGAAGGAACTATTAAAGCTGTATGCCGGCGCAGAGGATGCCGAAAATTACTCAGGAAATCAAAAGCGTAACGTATACGGGAACACATTCCTTTGTGCCATCGAAATGACCGGCGCTGGCGGTCCGGTTGTTTCAAGTTTGCAATTGGCTGCATATGCCATCGCGTTTGCCGAACGAAAGAATCAAAAAAGATACGATTACGAAGCAATCTCTTTTTTGCTCAAGACAAAGATTGAGAACCTTCTATCACGAGACCACGACAGTGTCGTCGACGGGTACTGGTTCGAGGAAATTATTGAAATTCTGATTGAAGAGTTAGATTGGAGCCCGCGAGCGCTAATGGCTTCGTCTCAAATATACGTCCACACGATCCCTCTGCTTAATGAGAATGGTAGGACCATCTCGCCACCGACTGAAATGGACCCAATTAATTCGTTCTATCTTGAGGATATTCAGCGGATTCTGAACCTCGGGGAAAGAGGTTCAGAATCACAGCAAATAAAGAGATATTTGCAAGAGGAGCGGCCTATGGCGCAAAAGATTGATGTGAGTCAACTGGACATAGCGAATCGCCTCTTGTCCGCAGAGAAATTTCCTTTGGGGCGCTGGCCGTCTGAGTTCCCGCTGTTCATGATGCAGCAGGTTGCGGTCAACACTGCGCTGCATGAAATGAAAGATGGAGGAATTTTTTCGGTAAATGGTCCACCAGGTACGGGAAAGACAACGCTGTTAATGGATGTTATCGCTGCCCGTATTATTGACCGCGCAGAAGTTCTAGCGTCTTTTGCCAATCCAGCAGAGGCATTTTCTCGCAATGAGCAGCGCGTCGAATATCCTGAAACGAGTAAGTTACCTGCGGGTGACGGCTGTTACTTGGTGGATCAACGATTATTAGATTTTGGTATCGTAGTTGCTAGCGCAAATAACAATGCGGTCGAAAACATTACGCGTGATCTGCCTAACATCAAAAAGGTCTCTTCAACGTCACTCACCATAAACGGCACCCCGTTTAATTATTTCGGCGCTATTGCCGAATCGATTGTCAATGACGAAGCGAATAAGCGAAAGAAAAGTAATAAAATGTCCTCTGCCTACGGGGATGTTATCAGCAGCGCGGAAGATAAAAATCTCGAAGAGCAAATCTCTATAGAGCAAGACCTGATGAAATGCTGGGGATTGATATCAGTACCTCTCGGAAAGAGGGCAAACTGCAATCTCGTTGCTGAAAAGTTGAGGCGGTTTAGTGAAAAGGGAGGATTGTCAGGGGCTCTCGACGCTGAGCCTTCAAATGATCTGAATTGGGAGCAAGCGCGTACACAATTTCGGACCGCGATGGATAACGTGCGGGCCACACAAGCCAAAATGTGTGAATACGAACTTAACTTATCCCGATTGAATGTCGCAGTAAAATCATTCTCTGATTCAGAGGAGCGCTTAAGGCAGGCGCTCGATAACTTAACGCCGGTGGTGAAAGAGCGAGAGGGTTTAAAACGAAGGCTCTCTGACATAGAAACGCAGGCAAAATCTACCCTTGATGCGCGCACAATACTCCATCAAGAATGGCCAGTTTTGCGCCAAATCTTAAAATGGCTATTTGACCGAGAAGAATACCGAAAATTTCGCACACGACAGATTGTGCTTTCGGATGCGTCCAACACTCTTTGGCAGGCCGCCGCAGGCTTAAGAAGAAATTGCCTTGAAATTGAGGAGCGTGCAGCAAAATTGGAGCGAATCCTCTCTGATGCACGACTCGCTGTTGCGGCATCCGCGAAGGAGGTGACGCGTATTGAAAAATCCACTGCATCGCTCGTGGAAACCCTGGGTGTGGCCGCGCATGACCATACGGGTTTTAAATCCTTACCAATAGACGTTCAACAAACGAGTCTGCCCCGCAATAACACTCTCTATCAAGAGGCGCGTGCCGCGGTTTTCGTTGCAGCGATGCATTTGCATAAATCGTTTATGAAGCATGCGGGAGAGGCATTTGATATAAATTTCCAACTTGCACTCGGCATGCTTGAGCGGCAGCCGCATGTTCAAGAGTTGCTGCCGACGATGGCACCGCACTTCTGGGCAACATTTTTTTTGGCAGTGCCTGTCGTTTCTAGTACATTCGCGTCGTTTCCTCGTTGTTTTGGCAATCTTGGAGAAGGTGCAATAGGGCTTCTTCTCATTGATGAGGCCGGTCAAGCAGTGCCATCTAATGCGCTTGGTGCAATTTGGCGCTCAAAACGTGCCCTCCTTGTCGGAGACCCGCTGCAGGTTGAGCCGGTGATTACAGTGAACAGAAAACTAGATAACGAAATATTGAAATATCATGGTGCGCCGATACGCCATCTCCTGACAGAATACTCCGCACAGCATCTGGCAGACCGCGGTAATTCCCATGGCTCGCACGTGACGCAATATGACGGAGCAGAGCTGTGGGTCGGTTCACCTTTACGCGTTCATCGACGATGCGTTGCTCCAATGTTCTCATTGTCGAACGCTATTGCCTACAATAATAAGATGGTATTTGGTCCCAACCCAAAAGATGAAATAGCCAACACAATCTCTCGGCCTCTGTTCGGGCGTTCCCGATGGATTCATGTGGAATCGGATGACTTCGATGAGCATTTCAGTACCGCCGAAGGCTTAGTTGCCACGCAAATTGTTATTCGATACCAACAAAAAAAATGGGTAAATCAGATCGATGGCTTGCCAGATATCTTCGTCATTTCGCCATTCAAGTCAGTTGCTGACGGACTGCAAAATCTCCTTGCTGAGCGACTCAAAGAATGGGCTCCACAGGCAGATGAAGGCGCGGTCAAGAAGTGGCTCAAGAGCCATGTTGGAACAGTTCACACATTCCAAGGAAAGGAATGTGAATCTGTAATCTTTGTCCTGGGCGGGCAAACTGCCGGAGCCATAGGATGGGGCGGAAACAAGCCAAACATTATCAATGTCGCAGCCACAAGGGCAAAGCGACGTTTCTACGTAGTGGGGAATCGCAAAAAATGGGAGACTTCGACCTTTGGTGGGGAATTAACACGCGCGTTTTCCTCTGATGGTAAAGATGACCAATTTGTCGCCGATGCTGTTAGGAACGCATCGGCTCAGAATAAGGCTGCGCCGTTAATGCCGATGTATCTCCCATAGAAATTACCTTGAGTTCTATTGAAATTTTGGTTTGGGTGATGGCAACTTTATTGCAATGTCGCGTTTGCCGAGGCGTTAATCGGAGAGATCCCTGTGTCCGTCGGCATGCCGATTCCCTTTAAAAATTTTTCCGTTTCCGGCCACCAAATGTCCACGCCGTCCTGACTGCTGCTCATGCCGTGTGAATCGTTTTTAAATGGGCCGTAGGCGATTAATATGGCTTGACCGCCAGCAGCATTATAAGCAGCAAGCATTTTGGTGGCGACTTCCGGATTAAAGTAACTATCGTTCGCGCCGTAAAACCACACACTAGGCACCTTTGTCTTCGCGCCATAGTCAGCAAAAGCATCCACCAATGCAGATCGCCATGTGCAATCCTCGAGGCGCAGTCCTCCTGCAAAATTGATCAATCCCTTCACGCCGGGAAAATTGCGCGATCCGAATGCCATTGTGGTCAATCCGCCGTGTGATTGGCCCGCAATGATAATGCGCTTTTTATCAGCCCAGGGTTGGGCTAGAGCGTATTCCAGCGCACTTTGCAAATCATCGGCCTGCGCGCGTCCGTTACCAGCAATATTGCATCCACCCGCGACGTAAAGGCCGGTGGATTGAGAAAAACCTTTGCGCATCGGGATCACCACCGCATAGCCGCGTTTGACAAATTCTCTGCTGATGACCGTGTAACGCGCACGTGGTTGAAAATGCGGATTGCCCGCAGCCTTGCCGTGATTCATTATCAGCAAGGGAAAAGGGCCTTCTCCCGGCGGTTTAAAAATAGTGGTTTCCAGTTTGACGCCAAAAATGCCGGAGCCGACCGGTATCATCACGACCTGTTCGCCTAATGCGGCATTCAATATCGGTTCTTGCGCCATGCAGGCGCTGTTGAGCAGCGCTAATATGAAGCCGACTAGAAAGGTTTTTATTTTATTTTGCATCTGTATCGGTCCATGAATGTGTAAAAGGCATGCGGCCATTTTGTTGCGCTACATTGTGGACGATGAATTGTTCCAGTCTTGGTGCCAATATATTGGAAAGTGACCTGCGTCAGTGCGATAACGTAATGTTGGCGTAGACTAATTGTATATTTGTTAATTTGCGTTTATTTGTTTAAGTTGGCTTCTTTGCGCAAAGTGGCGGCGCCGTTTAGTTGCGTCATTCCGACAATTACAGGTTTTTTCTGAAAGGAAATAGGGGCAGATACGCGCTTAATCTACCGACACAATGTGCAGCGGCACCCCTTGCGCCGTTACAATTCCTGACCAATTAATTATCGCGGCATCGGGAAGAGGTTAGTACAATCGATTGTATATGAAGCAAATTAAATACAAAAAAATGACGGGAATGGGCGGGATCGTCGCCCTAGGGTGGTTGATTTTTACCACCGCAGTCGCTGTGACGCAACGCAAGCTGATTTTCAAGCCGGTCCGCATTAAGGAAGTTGAGCGTCCTCGCAGTATTGGGCATCGCACTCGGCCAGTCGTGCTGCGCAGCATTGATGGTACAAGGCTTTCCGGTTGGTTATTGACACCGCGTGCGCCCGGCCCGCATCCCGCGGTCGTGTATTTTGGTGGGCGTTCGGAGGAGGTTTCCTGGGTGGCGCGCGATGCCTGGCGCATGTTTCCTAATATGACGGTGCTGGCCATTAACTATCGTGGTTATGGGGATTCGGAAGGAATTCCGGGTGAACTAAAAATGATTGAGGACGCGCACATGTTGTTTGACTGGATGGTCGAGCATCGGCATGTCACTGCGGGGAAAATCGCCGTAGTCGGTCGCAGCCTCGGTTCGGGCGTGGCTGTCCAGTTAGCCGTCAGCAGACCTGTCGCAGCGGTGGTGTTAATCACACCTTATGATTCGTTGCTGGCGATTGCAAAGCGCCGCTTTCCCTCGATACCGGGCTTCGTTCTGAGGCATCGCTTTGATTCAGTCAAGCATGCGCCGTTACTATCTGCGCCGACATTTGTCATTCGTGCTGCGAGTGATGACGTTGTTCCGGCTTCGCACACAGACTTGCTAGTGGCAAAATTGACCTCCGTTTTGCGCGATGAAACCATTCCTGATTCGGACCATAGCACCATCCCTTATCTTGAATCAACACAGGATTGCATCGCTGAATTTCTTACGACACATTTTAATGAAGTTTCTGAGGCTGTTCTTGTCGATATTGAAGTGACCGCTAATGTTACCTCGCCGGTATTAGCTGATCTGGCTATTTCTATTCCTTCAGGCGTCTTGCCCATGCAGATTAATCCTGGTGACACTGGCTTAAACGACCGTCGGTAGTTCACCAACGTCCGAACGGTTAAACGCGGTCATGCCAGAAAATTTCTCAAGTAAAGCCGGTATTTCTTCCGGCGGCAACGGCCGGCTATAGAAATATCCCTGTGCAAGTTCACAAGAGAGTTCTTTTAACATGTCTCGCTGGATACTGGTTTCGACACCTTCTGCGATGACTTGTAACTTAAAGCTTTTTGCCAGTGCGATGACAGTGCGAATAATTTCGATCGAACTGCTTTGGATAAACGCACGGTCGATTTTTAAGCAGTCTACTGAGAAATTCATAAGCGAAGCAAGCGATGAATGGCCAGCGCCAAAATCATCGATCGAGATCTTGACGCCGATTGCCCTCAGTTCAAGCAGTATCACCTCGGCTGCCACAGGGTCATCCATTACCAGACTTTCGGTTAGCTCGACTTCTAATATGGAAGGAGGGACGTCATACTTTTTCAGAACCGCAACAATTTCCTCTAGCAAACTGTCGCTATTAAATTGACGGGCGGAGACGTTGACCGCAACGGGTATCCAGCCTAATCCGGCCTGATGCCAGAATTGCATTTGCGCACAAGCCATTTCTAATGCGCGCCGACCTAATGGCAAGATAAGACCTGTCGCCTCTGCCACAGGAATAAACTCTCCGGGCAAAATGATCCCTTTAAATGGATGTCGCCAGCGCATAAGTGCCTCAAATCCGACAATGCGCTCAGTTCTTAAGTCAACCTTCGCCTGGTATGTGAGAAAGAATTCACCGTTAGAAATCCCTTCCCTGATTGATTGCTCCAGCGCCAGTCGATCTGCCAGTTCGTTCCCCAATCGCGCTGAAAAGAACCTATAAGCACCTTTTTGCTCGGTCTTGGCCTGGTACATTGCGATGTCAGCGCGCTGTAGCAATTCTGACGTTGTGTTGCCATCCAGCGGATATCGGCTGATGCCCACACTTGCGCCAATCGATAGCGATCTTTCATTCATCGGGAATGGTCGTTCCAGTGCCGCAAGAATGCGGTTGCAGGCCAATACCGCCAGTCTGTCATCGGTGAAATTATTTAAGATTACGGTAAACTCATCGCCGCCAAGTCGGAATACGCTATCGGTGCTGCGAACAGAAGATTTCAGGCGTTCGGCCACAGCGCATAGCAACTGATCTCCTGTTTCGTGTCCCAGACTATCGTTAATATTTTTAAAGTTATCCAGGTCGATAAACAGTACGGCGGTACCACCATTGCCTTCCTGAAAATGGTTAATCGCGTTTTGCAGACTGCGGAGAAATAACAGGCGATTGGGCAGCTGGGTAAGCGTATCGTGTCCCGCCAAGTACTCCATCTGCGCCTGATGATTTTTGAGTCTGAAAGCTAACAGACTAGTGACCAATAAAAATATAGCTATGAGACAGGTTGCGGCGGCTGCCCATCGATAGTGGGTCACCGCTGCTAAATTGACATCCCGCAACACATCCTCCATGGAAATACCGACACTGACAATAAAAGGATATTCTTCGAGTTGTCGGTAGGCGGAAACGCGGGGAGTGTTATCAATCGCTTTAATGACTACTGGCATCTCCGATTTGTGGGCCTCAGAATATAGTTTTACCGTGCTGGTAAAGTCGACCGTAATATTTCTTTTTGCGGTATTACCGATGCGGATTGCGCGATAGATACCGTCGGTTCCAAGCAAGCTGACTAAACCTTGGGTTCCAAAATCTGCTTTATTATAAAAATCGGTGAAGGTTGAGGGTTCGGCAGATAACACAACGACACCGGCAAATGTCCCGTCAGCATGATTAAGACGACGGGACATCTGTAAGGTTTCTGTCGCAGAAACACGACCGACGACAGGCTTGCTAATGAACATTTTCTGCGAGTCTGCTGAGACGTGCGTATAGAAATGCTCGCGATCGCGCAGATTGACTCTCTCGAACGGTTCTGGTCGCGTGGTTGCAATGAGGTCACCATTTTCGTTGATGATGGACGCCAGCGTTAGCACATCGGACGACAGCAGACCGCGCTCAACAAAGTCTGGTAGATCGATTGCGCCCTCTCTACTTTCGTACTGAAACTTTAAAAACTTGACCACCTCGTCATCGTGATGGAGAGTCCGTAAAATGTATTGTTCGTAGCCACGCACAAGGTTTTCCATGTCGCTATTAGCGGCATGAATAGCGGCCGTACTTTCATTTTTTGTGTATATATTTATTCCGACCCATAAGCCCACCAACAATAAAAAATTGAAAGCGATGAGGAGGGCCAGCAAGGATTCGTGGCCCCGACGAAAGAGAGCAGCTTTGAGTGGCATACGACGCCCTTACGTTATAGCCAGCATATATGCGACGATCTAAAAAATACCCACAAGTTTTCGGAGATTTTTTTTAGATTGGAAAGAACATCGGTGCACCGTTTTTGGTAGCGCCAGACTGAGAGAGTCTGTGGCGGTAATGTGTTATTTTTCATTAGTAGAGTAAAAATTTAGCTTAGAGAAGCTTATCGTTTTAATTATTAAGGGCTAACAACGTTAACCTCGCTTTGTGCTTTGCTTTGTGTATTGTTTGTACGCGTGATCACATGCAGCTTCATGTCTGATCGTGGTGCCTGATGTTCATGCTTGATATATGCTCCGTACGAACGCCATTATTGCCGCCATTATCGCTGTTTTTTCTGCTGTTTTCGTTTTCGTTTTTACCACCGCTTTTGGCAGCTTAATTACGACGATTAGGACATAAAAAGTGGAAAGAAAACGTTTTTCAAGGATGCAACTTACATCAGCGAAGCCAACTTGGTGACGCTAAGTGCTGCCATATCCTGATCTATTTTTCCGACAAAGGCAGCACGGCTAGGAGTAATGTTGAGTAGCCATTTTTTTGCTGCAGTCTTTAGATCAGCCGCAGTACAGCGCAGAACATTTTGACGATATTGCATCCGCATGTCTTCAGTGACACCGATCTGCTTGCGCGACCAACTATTGTGGGCTTCCGCGTAAGGTGAGCGGGGCTGGTCCATTGATTGCACGACGCTAATGATTGCTTCTTCGATACTTTCTTCGGTCAACTCGGACGCCAACACCCAAGCAATCGCTTGTTCAAAATCAGCATACGTGGCAGACAGACGCGGATCCCGGAACGACGTCATTTTGAAAAGCCCGGATCCTACCGCATGCGAGGCTTGCGCGCCGTATGCACCACCTTCTTCACGGATTGATCGGTGTAACACTTCGTTGGTCATTAATTCCGCCAGCACGGAAACAAACGCGGCGTCCGGCTCTGCGATAGTCGGTCCGGCCCAGACAGCGAAACAATGATTGATCTGGGCCGATGCATGCAATGCCGAATTGGCTAATGGCAGAGCGGCAGAGCGTGGCGCGACCCCCATCAGTCGTGAAGCTGTTGTGAAGGGTTTGACCAATGACTGAGCAAATAGAGACGCCACCTCTGGTTCCGCCGCAACAATCACTGTGACGGGGCTGCTGATGACTTTTTGATGTAATGTGGTCAGTCGGTCTGCGATTGCCTTAATGCCTTTTTCATCTTCAAGCTGTTCTTGCAAATACCGATAAAAAGGTAGTCCCGGTGCGCCAAACACCGCTTCCTCAAACTGACTTGAGCGAGATAACGGCGCCGACGCTGCCAGTGCAGCATAGCGACTGCCATCTTCTGCTAAGTCGTTTTGTACGTCGCGCACCATGCTGTCAATTAAAAATGCCAGCCTATCGAGTTCATCAAAGCGCGCATCGGCAATCGTCCCGTGCAATGATTGCTGGAGTTGATTTTGCTCCTCTTGCAAGCCTTTGGCAGAAAACTCCACCGAAATATGCAATGCCGCATTGTGGTCCAGCGGCTGATGTACATCCAGATTGACTTCAAAGTCAGGGACTAAATCCTGTCGCCAGGCGCTTGCTGTTTCATAGTTCTTTTTTCCTACGCCGACATCCGGAATCAATCCGGCGTACAAATTTAGCCAGCACCACTCATCTGCTGAAAAATCTGAAACGTTAAACAGAACTGATGCGTAGCTCACCCCGTTGGAAGCGATTGGGAGGACGATTGCACCTTGTTTTGGTTCCGGGATGGGGAAGCCGGGTTTGGCTACCGGCGAAACGTCAGCAGGGCGGATGCGTGGGAGGATATCCTTGTTGACTGTCTGCCGTTGCCGATGGAGCAGTTCCGCGGATTCGTTAACGATACGCGCACGATCGTCAGTGGTGAGATGTTTTTCGATTTCAGCCAGACGCGCAGTCTCTTTTTCCATGCGGTCGGTGCCATAACGCGCTTCGGCGACGACACTTGACTCGAGTCGCGTCGGAGAATCGAGCAACGTTTGCACCAATCCTTTGAAAAAGGCCGGATCTTTGATTTCATCGTCAAATTGTTGCAGAACAGGTTCGACATCAAAGGCCTGGATGATATCGCCGCCATTCATCTCGAAGGGCAGGGCGTTAAGCAACAGATGCAGGCCATACGGCAGACCGCCGCCTTTAATTTCGCGCTGATGAAACCGCAGGTCGCGCAGGCTTGCTTGTAGCGTTGACGATGGGACGCCCTCAATGGCAGTTTTTTCCAGTGCATCCCAAATACGTGTTCTGGCTTTGCTGATTTCTGATTTCTTCAAACCTTCCATGCCGGTGTGAAAAGTGATTTGGCGTGAACTGGTTTCTGCATGGTTCAGGGCAGATGGGCGGCCAAATCCTGCGGATTCCATCGCGCGCGATAACGGCGCTGATGCGTCTCCCAATAACCCTGCTTCTAATAATTTGGCCCGAATATTACCCGCGGCATCGGATGATTCGCCTAATAGCCAGCTCATCTGAAATCCATATTTATTATCATTTCCTTCTTGCGCAGGAATGACGATAGTCGCATTTTTGGGCGCATCCCATGTCGCGGCGAGTTGCGGCATCATGCGTTCTGAACGACCGGGTAATTTTGTCAGTACACGCTCAGTAATAATGGCTTGCACCGCTGTAATATCAACGTTCCCGGCGGTCATAAATACCGCTTGGGATGGGTGGTAATGCTTTGCATGGAATGCTTTTAACGCTGCGTGTGTCAGTGATGGAATTTCCAGCGGATCGCCGCCGGATTCCATCATGTACGTCGTGTGTTGAAAAAGATGCTGATTAATACCCTGATCCAGAGCCCGCATCGGGTCCGAAAACGCTCCTTTCATTTCATTCAACACAACACCTTGCACACCCAGTTTGCCGTCTTCGAAAGCAAGACGCCATCCTTCCTGCAGAAAATCGTAATAGTCCAGGGTAGGAAAGAAAGCCGCATCAAGATAGACATCGAGCAAATTGAAGAAATCGGTACGATCAGTCGTAGCAAATGGATAAACGGTTTTCTCGGGATAGGTGAGTGCATTCATCCAACCTAACGAGCGGCGTGTCATCGAGAAAAATGGATCGCGCACGGGAAAGCGCGCCGAACCACACAACGATAAATGTTCGAGGATGTGTGCCCGGCCGTCGCTGGTCTCTGGAATGGTGGGGAAAGCGACCAGAAATACCATTTCCTGATCGTCGGTACGCAAATGTATATGACGCGCGCCGAAGGAAGAGTCTTCGTATTCTTCTACTACAGCACGGAGAGCAGGAACAGAATGCAGACGGGTTTGTTTGAAAGCCATGTATGAATTATTGAATAGTTTAATTACCAGTATTCAATAGTGCCTGAAAAACCCGATTAACGGTTTTCAAAAGCGATTTCATCCACAATTTTCTCTCGTGAAATAAGCGAAAGGACAACACACAATTATTGCTAATGTGGACATCATTTGGTCTTAAAATCTATGTCTTTAAATCAATGATTCGCGCAGGTTGGGGGTTTTCCAGCTCTTTCCTTTTTTGTCGACCAGCAGAACGTCCACATTATCAAGTTTGGGTGCAAGAATCATGGCTTTTTCAGATCCCAGGACAAATAATGCGGTAGACAGGCCATCTGCTAACAATCCGGTTGGCGCCATAACGGTGACGCTGGCTAACTCAACAGGAGAGTCGCCGGTGGCGGGATCAAAGATATGATTGTGGATAAAATCCGGTGTGAAAGTCGTTTCATAATCGCCCGAGGTTGCCACGCTGCGTCCATCCATCTGCAAAGCTGCGGTAAATGCATCAACAATCCTGGGGTCTTGCACCCCGACAGTCCAGCGACGGTCCGGTGTTTTAGTTCCAATCGAGATAAATTCGCCGGTATCAAGCAATGCATGCCTGATACCGCGGGATTGGATCGCAGCGAGCGCCAGATCGACAGCATAGCCTTGGGCGACGCCATTGAGCGTAATTGACATACCGGATTTATCAAACTGAACCTGACGCGCATCAATGGATAGTTTTTTCCAATTGACAAGAGATTTTGCGGCCTCTACTTCGGCATAGGACGGTAATGTATTGACAGCAGCGGCTTGGCTAAACTTAACCCAAAGCGGTTGCACCGTTATATCGAATGCACCGTCTGTCAGTGCCGAGAAGCGTTGCGCCTCTTTCAAAACGACTAACAGATGAGGATCGGGGTGCGGCAAACGGCCATCGCGGTTCAACTGAAAGACCTGACTAGTGTCACTATAGATGCTCATGAGTGCATCAATCTTCTTCGCCTCATGTATTGCGTCTTGTATGGCCAATTCTGCTACGCGCTGATCATGATGCAACAATTGAACCCCAATCGTTGTACCAAACGCCAGATCGGCACCAGAAAATAGTCGTTGGCCGCATGGAAGCACATCGCTGCGACTAAACTCACCAGAGATGGCCTGCGGTTGCAAAAATTGCCATCCCGCCAAACCGGTCAAACCAGCCACAGCGCCGCCAATAGAAGCTGAAATAAAGGTGCGACGTCGCATGATAATCTCCTTAAAGGTTGACGGGGGATGGCTGAATTGGAATTATCCGGGCACGTTTTTTTTCTAATATGAGTGGCGCGCATTTGTCGTCGCTTTCATAAATAACGACGCAATCCAGACATTGAAAACATTCTTCGTAGACGATTTTTCCATCCGGCTTAATCGCCTGATAGTCGCATCGATGACGACAGGTCTGGCAAGGCGTTCCGCATTCTTTACGTCTTGGTAGCCATTCGAAAAGACGGAAGCGTCCCAGCACCGCTAGCGCCGCACCAAAGGGACAAAGATAACGGCAGAAAAATTTATAGACAAAACTGCTGGCGATCAATAATCCAACGGCGTACGCAACATACGGCCATGAACGGATAAAGTTCAGCGTGATGGCGGTTTTAAATGGCTCCACCTCGACTAATGCATCGGTTAATCTGGGGGTAAAGAAAGTACTGATCAGAATGCCGAGCAGGACAAAATATTTAATGCGCTTGAGCTTTACATCTGTTTTTGATTTTATTTTAAGCTGAGGAATTTTAAAAAAATGGGCAAGCTTCCCGACCAATTCCTGTAGCGCGCCAAACGGACATAACCAACCACAGAAAGTGCCGCGCCCCCACACAAACAATGACACGCCGACAAATCCCCATATAACGACCGTCATTGGGTCGTACAAGAAAAATTCCAGACTACGGCGTCCAATCACTGCCTGCAAAAAACCGGTGATATTGACGATCGACAATTGTCCTTGCGCGATCCATCCGATAAACAAGAGCGTGAAGGTCAAAAAACCGCGTCTGAACCAGACAAACGCCGTGGCATTGGTTGTCAGTCGTTTCTGCAGCGTCAAGGCAACAGCAAGCACGGTAAGTCCGGCGACAAGAAGCGCAATCTCCCACCATCGTTTTATCCAACTACTTTTCCATGTCTTGTCATCTCCTTCTGCTTCCTGATAAAACTGCTTTGGTAATGTAAAACTGAACGGAAAGTTTTCGGTGATGCGTTCTGGATAAATGACACCACGATTACGCGTCACTGCCAGTGAAAAATCAAGTGATCGCGAAGGGTCCAATCCGGATTGGCTAATGACGCGAAATACCTTGATTGAATCCATCTTCAGATCATCGTTGCCAGCAAGGGCAATATCCAGATCCAGGTCGCGCATTTCAATCGGTAGCTTGTCCTGCTGCAATTGCAAGCGGTCTGGAATCGTGCCACTGACAAAGGTATCGCTGAGTACGCTATAACGGCCTTTCGACATCACCAGAAGTGCGTGATCACCTTTGTCCAAACGGTTCTCGAGTTTTTTCCAGCTATCTGCGCTCAACAAATTGCGACCAATACTGGGGACCGATACATAGGCAACATAGAGATCAATAAAGATGGATTTTGGATCCGTCGCCGCTTCGGGATCAAGACCTTCACCGGCGGTCTTTTTAAACTTTTCTTCGACCGCGCTATTCCTCAACACAAGGTGTTTGATCAACCCCGTACTAATTAACTGCGCCACGCTGCTCGGTACAAAAATATCTGACTTTACCCGCGCAATCAAATCCGGATCACGACCTTCCGCAAATCCCAGTTTTTTGCGCGCAACTTTGAGTGCCGCCGAAAGAACGGTTTGATTCATGATCCGCACTGAGGCGGTGGCTTTGGTCACGCCGTCAAGATAAACATTTACGCCGTGTGTTTTGTTGGTGTTATTTTTTTGCGTTTCTATTTTTATATTTTGAAATAACGACAAGCCCTTATATTGACTGACGAATTGAAACATTGGCGCTTCGCCCAAGCCATCAAGAAACACCGGCTCGTGATGTGTCAGTACGCTGACCTCAAGAAAGTTACCTTTGGGATCAAGCGCAATCAGAAGGTTGATCGGCAAGCCGGAGAAGCCAGAAATCGGTGCGAGGTCGATTGATTCGAACACATAGCCCACCAATTCATTGGCTGTCGCGTTTTGTTTAAAAATGGGCCACACAGGGATCGTACTATCTTTTTCGCCGATGATAAACGGTGCAGGGAATCGCTTCACCAACGTAGCATGCGTCATTTCTCCTGCTGAAGATGGCGTGGCGCAGCAGAATGCTATCAACCAGGTGAAAGCGATTAACCAATGGCGCATCGGCGGCCTTATAGGTATAAATGAGATTGCGTATTAAAGATAAGCGCGGCTAATTGCCTTCGGTATCTTCACTAAATTAATGTGAGATGAGCAATAAATGTGCCATCTTAGCGAATCATAATCACGACGTTTGATTCATCCCATTCGATCAGAATAGGAACAAGTTGACTTCAAAGTGATTCATATTTGGACACTTTGCCCGCACCGAATGTTTTCGGAAGTATTTCAAAAAGCCAATCAATCCAAGCCATATCCCCGCTTATTTACGTTCATATATTGCATCTCCGTAGCGTTGATTCCATCACCCTTCGTCACTCCGCTGTCGAGCCTTTTTTAATCGAATGAGGGGGCTTCGATTGGGTGCCCATCCGTTTGTTCTCTTGTCGGAATATTGGCCTTGGATTGCGAGCATAAAATCATTGGCATGGCTTTTGCCAAGAGCCAGATGCCGCAAGCCGTTTAAAAACAGGCGCGGAATGTATAAAGAAAATAAACCAAGGAGACTTTTGTGAAAAAAATAGTAAAGCGTGTGGCATCCCCGACAGCACTCATGGCGCTCATGGCACTTAGTGCGATTGCTGGTACTGCACAAGCGCAATCATCCGTGACCATCTACGGTGTGGTAGATGCAGGACTTGTGTTCGTCAACAATCAAAAAACGCCTAGCGGCGGTACGGGAAGCGTCACAGCCTTAAACACCGGCGGCGTGACACCTAGCATTTTTGGTTTCAAAGGTTCGGAAGATTTAGGGGGCGGATTAAAGGCCAATTTCAACCTTGAAGGTCACTTTTTTGCCGGTACTGGACAAGGCGGACAATGGGGCGGGCTGTTCGGACGTCAATCGAACGTTGGTCTGTCTAACAGCTACGGTACCATCACGTTGGGTAAGCAATATTCGCCTGCTGTACTGGCTTATGCTGCGACTGATCCACGCGGTCTCAAGGAAACTTTTTCAGGTCTGATTTCATGGGCGCTAACCCAAAGCCCGTTGAATGTTGGCACAGCGACTGCGCCAGCTAATTCGAATTCCCCGATTGATGTGTTTGTGGCGAATGCTTTGGCGCTGAGCACAAAAATTGCGGATGTCAATTTGAGCGGATCGTACAGTTTCGGTGAAAACGCCGGTAGCAACGCCGCAAACCGAGTTATTGCTTTGGGCGCAGTCTATACCGGTCCCGTCACGCTGTCAGCCAGTTACCAATCTGAGAATGGACAAAAATTCGGTTTGATCGGCGGAACTGGAGTGCAAACCAGAAAATATAGCGTTGGCGCAGGTTATGTCATTGGCGATGCAACGTTGACGGTGAATTATCTGAACAACAAAAACAGTGATCCTGCATCAGGATCCGAACTGGCGCAGTACCGCGTTTATGGTGCTGGCGTCAACTACCGGACTTCGGTCGCCAACACCGCGACGCTGGCTTACTACTATTCCAGTAACAAAGTCGGCGTAAGCGACAACTCTAAAACCATCATCCTTAGCGATGATTACGCTCTTTCGAAGCGGACAACGCTCTACGGACTGGTCGCGGGTGTGAAAGCGAGTAGTGGCTACACAGCTGGCTCCGCCTTTGGTGTCGCCAATAACAATCTTTACCTTGCTTCTGGCGGAAAAACCATCACGGCTGTGGAGTTGGGCATCAAACACGCATTCTAGTTGGTAGCGTAAGGTGATTGTCCATGCTACCTCGGACTTTTGCCATTGTGTTCATCGTATCGTCTATGTAACGGCGTCCAATGTGGTTGTTCTGTTCTGAGACAGTTGCTAAATTTTAGCGCAGTTAATAAGACACATTGGACGGTATAACCCCCTAAAACAGGGCAGTGCTTAGAGAAAATAGATGGCATGCACCTTGCCTATATAGAACGCGTGGGTGGTACGACAAACGCAAACGAGATTGACAAAGGCGTTGGCAAAAAACAGTAAAAAAGTAGTAGAGAAAAATAGCAAAAAAAAACAGTAGCACAACACATTCAATATTCGATATACAAATAGGAGGATGACATGCATAAAAAACTGATAGGAGTGCTGCTCAGCGCGGTTGTTAGCAGTGCGTTTGCGGTGCCTGAACCGGCCGTAACGGATGCGATGATTGCCAATGATGCCAAGGCACCAAATACGGTTTTGTCATGGGGAATGGGCACACAAGGTCAACGTTTTTCGACCTTGACGCAAATTAACACCAGTACCGTTAGTAAGCTGACGCCAGCGTGGTCATTTTCATTCGGTGGAGAAAAGCAACGCGGGCAAGAATCACAGCCGCTGATTTATAACGGAAAAATGTTTGTTACCGGTTCGTACTCGCGTATTTATGCGATTGATATGAAGACCGGAACCAAGTTATGGAAATACGAACATCGCTTGCCAGACGGCATCATGCCTTGTTGCGACGTGGTTAACCGCGGCGCAGCTTTGTACGACAATTTGGTGATTTTCGGCACTCTGGATGCGCAATTGATTGCGTTGGACCAAGACACCGGCAAGATCGTCTGGAAAGAAAAAGTGGCTGACTACTCAGCTGGTTATTCTATGTCTGCCGCACCACTGATCGCTAAAGGATTGTTGCTGACTGGCGTATCGGGCGGTGAGTTCGGCGTTGTGGGACGTGTGGATGCGCGCAATCCGCGCACTGGTCAGCTAGTCTGGTCACGTCCGATGATCGAAGGCCACATGGGCTACAAATACGATAAGGATGGCAAGGCAATTGAAAATGGTATTACCGGTACGACCAACAAATCATGGCCTGGTGATTTGTGGAAAACCGGTGGTGGCGCTACATGGCTCGGCGGAACCTATGATCCGTCGACTGGCTTAGCTTATTTTGGTACCGGTAATCCATCGCCGTGGAACAGTCATTTACGTCCTGGCGATAATCTTTATTCGTCCTCTACAGTGGCGTTGGATCTGGAATCAGGGCAAATCAAATGGAGCTATCAGACTACGCCGCACGACGGCTGGGATTATGATGGTGTGAATGAATTTGTTACCTTTGATATGGACGGAAAACGATTCGGTGCAAAAGCTGACCGTAATGGATTCTTTTATGTCCTCGATGCTAAAAACGGAAAGTTAGAAAACGCTTTTCCTTTTGTTAAAAAGATTACCTGGGCATCAGGAATCGACATGAAAACAGGTCGTCCTAACTACATTGAGGCAGGACGTCCAGGCGATCCAACCAAAGGTGAAGAAGGCAAAAAAGGCGCAACCGCTTTTGTCGCACCCGCTTTCCTCGGCGCGAAAAATCAGATGCCGATGGCTTACAGTCCGCAAACCAAACTGTTCTATGTCCCAGCAAACGAATGGGGAATGGATATATGGAATGAGCCGGTTAGCTACAAAAAAGGGAGTGCCTTTTTGGGTGCCGGATTTACTATTCGCCCAATCAACGACGACTATATCGGTGCGATGCGCGCGATTGATCCTAAGACAGGCAAAATCGTCTGGGAAATCAAAAATAATGCACCGCTATGGGGTGGTGTCATGACGACGGCGGGTGGTCTGGTTTTTTACGGCACACCAGAAGGCTTCCTAAAGGCGGTTGATGCTAAAACAGGTAAGGAATTGTGGAAATTCCAGACCGGTTCCGGTGTCGTAGCGCCGCCAGTGACATGGAAAGATGGCGACACGCAATACGTCGCTGTTGTGTCAGGTTGGGGTGGTGCTGTGCCATTGTGGGGCGGTGAAGTTGCCAAGAAAATTAACTCTATCGAGCAAGGTGGTTCGGTCTGGGTTTTCAAGTTAAGTTCAAAAATGTAAGAACGTTGCAGTGATCAACGTTGATACTTTTTTGACGTCACTTCAAGTGATCAAAGATCGCTAGATTATCTGGCGAATCACATATTGAAGGCGTACTAGTATTTCTCCTCCTCTCCAGGTGATTTTGCTGACGACTACGGTCGTCAGTTTTTTTTTGTCACAACGCTTTTATCCCCGGCTTGAAAGTCAAACTCACAACATGATCTAGGCCCGCCACTATCCTCTTGCTGTGCGATTTACCTACGCCCGGTAACAGTTTGGGACGCGTATTGGCACATCAATTTTTGTTCACTTTAATATTTCTTTATTGTTGATCGGAGTTATCCCATGATGATCAACGATACATAGGTTGCTGCGGTTGCTGCGGTTGCTGGGCGTCTAGGGAATATTTGAATGAGCAGAGCGAACAAATGGTTGGGAAAATGTTGTGCGGCCCTATGACTTCTTACGCTTTAGTTATTTTGACTAATCTGGAACGACCAAATATTAACGTCATTTAGCCAGTTAAAAAATGAAGGAATTTTTATTGCTGGTGTCACAAACGGGTGAAATTGGTGACGGATTTTCCTTGCATTCTTGCGCAGATAAATACAAATAGAGCTATCGGTAAATGTGCAATTGGTCGATCAAACGGAGCGCTTGTTGGCATTGACTTTCGCGGGGGCAACCCGCTTGCTGCGGCAGCATCTGTCGCGCCAATAAGGGGTAATTAAATTGACGTGCCATTGAATTTAATTACTCCACACAGGCGCAATTTTTGGGAACTGAAATAGCCCCGGATGTAGAAATAGTAATCGACTAAGAATCAGAGAATCTGACTATTTTTGTAGAGGAATTTTTCGATAGATCGTATTGCGTGATACTCCCAATGCTCTGGCGGTTGCCGATACATTGCCGCCGTGTGAGGCCAGCGCTTTTTCGATCACCGATCTTTCTACTTCCTCTAAATTAGCACCGCTCGATACCAGCCATTTCGTATTGTCGTTTTGTTCGCTGACACGAGCTTGTTCAATATCTTCCAGAAAATCATCAGGCAAATGGTGATGCTGAATTTCATGTTCCTGGTCTGCCATGACGATGGCGGTGCGCAGAAGATTGGTTAGTTGTCGGAAGTTGCCGGGCCAGTTATGCAGCTTGAACAGTCGCATGATTTCAGGCGCAACCGTGTAGCGCCCGGTAACGGATTCGGCGATAAGTATTTTTTCGACAACGATGTCCATGTCGGTACGCTCACGCAACGGCGGCAACTTGACGACCAGGCCATTTAATCGGTAATAAAGATCCTCGCGAAATTCACCCTTGGTGATCAGGTCTCGCAGATTACGGTTGGTGGCGCAGATCAACTCAACATTGACGGTGATTGACTTGGTGCTGCCGAGTGGCGTGACCATGCGCTCTTGTAAGACCCTTAAAAGACGGGATTGCAGGCTAAAAGGCATGTCGCCGATTTCGTCGAGGAATAGTGTTCCACCATTCGCTTGCAGTATTTTCCCCACCGCGCCTTTTTTACGCGCCCCCGTAAATGCGCCATCCTCATAGCCGAATAATTCCGATTCAATCAGTGTCTCGGGAATGGACGCGCAATTGACTGCGACAAAAGGACCGCTTGAGCGCGGCGAATCGTTGTGAATGGCTTGTGCCAGTAACTCTTTGCCGGTACCGGTTTCGCCCATGATCAAAATCGGAATATCGCGTCCAAGTACCTTGTTCACTTTTTCAATCAGCGCCGCTACTTGTGGATCGCCGGTGTTCAGATAGCGAAGGCCAGACATGCGCCGCGCTGCTTGAGTAGCGCGATTGATCGCCATCGCATTGGCTGTTGTTGTCCCGGTATGGTTGTTGGTTTCAACGTCCTGCTCAGAATCAGCATTGGCGCGAACCAACTCCACCGAGCGATGAAATGGGCTATTGGCCAGGTGCATTTGAGCGCGTCCGTATACGCGGACACCGCTTGGCATGCAAAGATTCAAAAATCCTGGTGCTGCCGTGCGGTAATGGTCGAACAAGGCCGCAATCGACAAGCCGAATAGCGAACTAAAGGTATGCGATTGCAGGGCCGACATGGGTAGGCCAAGCTGAAACAGACCGGTCCGGTTGGCAGACAGAAACCGGCCATTTGGAGAGAACGAAACAATGCCTTCCATTAACGTGCCGATAAATTCGGGTCGTGTATTAAAGTGTAACGTGATCGCATCCTGAAACGCCGCCAAAAACAAATGATTTTCGATCATTTGCGCCGACATACGGACCAGCGCCATCGTGTGTTTGTGAAAACTGGATTGATCTCCGGTGACGTCGAGCACGCCGATGACGTTGCCTTTGTGGTCCAGAATGGGAGCGGCAGAACAGGTGAGGAAGTGATTGGCGACCAGAAAATGTTCATTCGCATGGATCTGGACCGGCAGTTGTTCCGCAATCGCCGTGCCAATCGCGTTGGTCCCCTTGCTGGCCTCCGACCATGTCACGCCGGGTTTGAGGGCGACCCGATTGGCTTTTTCTAAAAAGTCGTCGTCTCCCAACGTATGCACGATCAAACCGTTCACGTCGGTGAGTATCACCATGTTGTGCGTGTTAATGATTTGTTCGTAAAGCGTTTCCATCACCGGTATCGCGTGCGTGTGCAGCGTGCGGTTTTGGTCCAACAATAGCGCTAAATCAGGCCGCCCAATGGGACTGAAATCTGGTTTTTCACCTTCCGACAGGCCATACGCTTTTGAGCGTTGACGGGATTCTTCTATCATCATGGCTCCATCGCAAGCAGAAAGCGTGCCACGGGCCTCTTTATTAGCCGAATTGCTATTTGAGATAGCGGCGGGCTTGCCGCGGGAGTCGGAAGTGTCAGTTGGATGCATGGTTGTCTCCTGCTTGTATGTTGCGGCACGGATTCTGTCGGCTTAGCGCTCAGACTCCTGGAGCCGCATTATTTTTTTGTATTGTTTTTTTATATAGTGCTCTTAAATATAGCACTTGATGGCGCTGTTGTTCAGAAATAGAACAAGATTTGGTGCCAATGTGTCGTATTTGCTTGGCATGACAATTGCCACTACCTCCGTATTATTTAAAAACGTTGTAGAGGAGATCGTATGAAAAAACTAACCCACCTTATTTCGTGTTGCGCTTTATCGTTTGCCATCATGGCACCGTCGTTCGTGTATGCGCACGGTGACGTGATACCGCAACCGGTTGATACCAAAACATTACCAGCGCTGGGAGCCGCATGGCGTGACGAAAATCCTTTCCGCGGTCAGAAAGAGGCCATCAATATAGGCACCTCTGCCTATGCTGAAAATTGCGCCCGATGCCATGGACTGCAAGCACAATCGGGTGGTATCGCGCCAGATTTACGATTATTGGATCGCGATTGCATGGATCTGAAAAGCCCTGATAAAAAAGCAGCCTGCTTCAAAGAGACCGATAAATATTTCCTGGTTTCCGTGCGTCACGGCAAAGTCCGTAATGGTGCTGTGTATATGCCGCCATTTGAAGGAATCCTAAACCAGGAAGCGATGTGGTCTATCAAAGCGTATCTTGAGACGCTACGCGCAATCAATTAGGGCATGATGATCGCGTGATAATGATCAAAACGCGATCATATTGAGGGTCATCGATGCGGCACATCTGAGACGGTGTCACCCATGACGTCACCAAGTAACGGTAACCAAAAAACATACAATAACAAGGTGCTATTTAATGTACACACTTTCTTGTCAGGTCGTCGGTGCAATGCTAATACTTGCCCGAACATCGCTCGCCAGAATTCCTGTCTTTCTCTCCCTCAGCGTTTGTCTTTTCTTCAGCGCTCCGGCGCATGCTGAGGCGAGTGCCGATTTTTTAAAAATCACACAATCGGGTGTTTTAAAGGTCGCCGTTTATGATGACTTTGCGCCGTTTTCATCCACCACGGGCGGGATCGATATCGATATCGCAGAAGCGTTAGCAAAAAAATTGGGACTCAAAGTGAGTTTGCTACCGTTCCCTGCCGGTGAAGATCTGAGTGATGATTTGCGCAATATGGTGTGGAAAGGGCATTACCTTGGATATGGTCCCGCCGATCTGTTGATGCATGTGCCAGTAGATCCGCTTTTGATAAACCAAAATGACAAGGTCAGCATTTTTGCGCCCTATCATCGCGAAACGGTACGCCTGGTGCGGGATATCCGTAAAGTGCCGGAGTTCGACAACCTCGATTCAATTACCGGAAAAACTATTGGTGCCGAAAAAATTTCAATTGGTACCATGTTGTTACTCGGCGCGGAAGACGGCAAGTTTCGAGAAAATGTAAAGATCTATCCGACCGCGACCGAAGCGCTTGAAAAACTCAAGGCGGGTAAACTGGATGGCGTTGTCGCCAATCGTTCAGAAATAGAATCAGTGATCGGCAAAGATCCCCATTTTCAAATGACCGAAGTTACCTTTCAGCGGCTGCCACGCAAAGGTTGGGTGATCGGCATGGCGGTGAAAAAGGATGATCCTGAACTCGCAAAGGCGTTGCAAGACGCTACCGACGCATTGGTCTCCTCAGGCGAAATGGCCCAGATATTTGCTAAACATGGGGTTGAGGTGGTGACGCCTTGATAGGCTACAGATGACATGCCTGTTTTTGTATTTCCCTCGACGTTATCTGTAGCTTCAATATCTGAGTCAGATGGTCGGCCCGTGTGCTATTTATTGTTAAATAGCGCACGGGCCGCGTTCCCTTATGCCAATTTGCATAAGCAAAATAAGTAATCGTGGGGAGGATTATGGATGTGATGTGCATTTTTCTGATATTTATCATGGCTCGCTTGAACTTCTCGGAAGGATAATTATGCCCTCGTCGTCGTTGGCGTTGTTTTCGCCATCCATCACTATGAGTTTATTCCGCGCCCAAAATACGTGTGCCATTGGCATGCCGTTTGCGTAGGCTTCTCCAATAAAGTCTCCTGCCGCCATGTATACTCTGACGTAACCGTCTACATAAAACAAACTGTCAGAACCTCCTCCTGGCATCGGCACGTACGGAATCCACTCATCAATGGTGAAGACTTTGTATCGCTGATAATAAAACTCTTTATTTGGGCTATATTTCTTCCCTCCATAAGGCGTTCCCTCATGCCAATTTTTATACGTAAAATAGGCAAGTACAGGAAGAGCTATTAATATGAAAAGCCATTTTCTTCTGATTTTTATCATGGAAAACCTACATCTTTTGGAAACTTAATTCCTCCGTCATCATTCTTGCTTTGAAGGCCATCCATTACTACAAGTAAGTCATCTATCCAGAATATGTTTGCCATCGGCATTCCATGTGCGTACGCTTCTCCAATAAAATCTCCGTTTGCTGTATATCCCCTGACGTAACCGTCTATAAAGTGCAAGCCATCAGAACCTCCGCCCGGCAGTGGCATGAAGGGAATCAAGTCGTCGATGGTGAAGACTTTGTATTGCTGATAGTAAAACTCCTTATTCGGGCTATATTGTTTTTCTCCGTACGGCGTTCCTTCATGCCAATTTTCATAAGAAAAATAAGCAATTAAAACTATTAATAGGAGAAGCCATTTGATTTTGATTCTTACCACGGTAGCGCTATCTCCATTTTTTTGGTTACCTTTACCCACATCACATCCGAATACACCACAAAATCCCCACCTGTCTTATGGCGCGTTTGGTAGCGTCGAAAATCATCGTTAAACGCAGGGACTACATTCGGAAATAGTTCAGCCAATGCAGGTTTGTTGTCGTAGTACAAAACCATGTAAGCGGCCATTTTAATTTTTGGTATCAAATGCGTTTTGCTCCATACCCCTAAAGGAACCATTTCTTCAAAGGTGGTCGTGGTATTGAAGTCATAGGTGTCGCGTAAATAAAGGCCGATATGCCTGACATGAAATATGTCCTGTTGCAGCAACCAATTGGTGCTTGTTTCGCCGACTACGGCCAGTTTAAAAATACCCGTACCAACAGCACCGTATAGTTCGTCAAAAGTATCCAGTTTTTCGCCAAATTCTCGGTAATTTACTTGGCACTTACTATCTAGTTCACGCGCAGACATGGTGCGACTTCCTAACTTGCATGGCTCTATCGATTTTGGTTTCCAACCCCCTTTAATTAATTTTTTCTTAAGCTCATTCTTTCCGTTCGCTGTTGCCCAATTTTCCAAAACATAATCAAACGCCTCCACCGCACGTGGGAATTTCAGTAGCCACGCCATCTTGATAATCTGGTCGTCATACTCCGCTGGCGTCAGTTTACAAGGATCAAATTTCCCTATTTTTACGTCGTTGGGCATCACCCACCCGGTGTCGTTCGCGAACCAGTGCCGCATAATCTGTGCGGCGATAGGCCAGCCCATCTTTTCCATGATGTCGGGGATGTCACGGAGCTGCATCATTTCTATTGCGCATTCCACTCCCTTGCGATCACTGCATGGGGTTGTCATGGCGACTGCAATGGGTAGACTCATTTTTTGTCCACTCCGAATCGCGTTGGTACTGCGTATTGCAAGGTGACTTTGTGCGGTGCCGAAGAATGGGCCTGAACCGTTTCGCCTTGATCATTGGCGCTGCCGTGGTGTTGGCCGGATTCAGATTGGATTCCGTAGGCGACGCCTTCGACTGGCAGCCCAGTTACGCTATCAAGCAACACAAAATGCCGGTCGTATGCGCTGCCAGCGTTGCCGAGGGCTGCGTTTTTATGGTGATTGCCAAAGTCTTCATCGGAAGGCGTGGCGTCGCCTTCGGTGTACGAAATGGATTGTGAGGCGATCAGGCGTGGCTTCCGCCTGCATCTGCAATTGCACAAATCACCGTCCAGTGCGGCTTCTTTACCGTGCGAACCCAGGTTAGGGACACGGGTGCCGGAACAACTGATCGTCCCCGTCGATCTGCAAGTACGGCAATAGACATCATCGCCTTCGAACGATCGCGTCAGGCCGTGCCATTGATCGTTGGCAAGCCCTTCCTTGACTACCCCGCGGGCCGTTGTCGCATCACCTTCATGGATGTAATACCGTCTTGTCATAGCATTCTCAATAGTGTTGGTCGTCAAAAATTACGACGAGTATCAACGCTATTGCTTGCATTTTTACGACGCTTCTATGCTTGTTAGGTGTTCGGCTTAGTACAGGCCGAAATTCGTCCCGTCGAGTCAGGTCCGGAGTTTTTACATCGTCGAGCGATGTGGTGATCGCGACCACGCTGACAGTGATATTAATAAAAGAAACAACGCAAAATCGCAGACCAGAGCATCAAAATAACTCACCACATCATCACGCATGAGCCGCCGCGGAGTGCCGTCTGTTCAACATTTCCATCAGTTTCCCCGTATCGGAAATAGCATTGGAAATGTCGTTAAAAACTTTTTTAAATTGAGGTGCCATATAAATATTACGCGGTAGTAATGCGCCCGTCATTTAGCTGGTGTACGTCAATATGAAAATAATTTCTATCTCGCCCAGATGACGATTTTTTTTACATCTTTTATTTAAAAGTTATTTTTGTGAAGAGAAAACAATAGAAAAATGACCATAAAATTCACAATCAGAAAAATGGACTCAGAAAATTATTATTCAGCGTGTTTTCTCAAAATAAAATGCCTGAAATATCGTTAAAAATTTTCCTTAATTACATGCATCACACAACTATCATATTCCTGTAATACGCCGGTCATAAATATCGTATAGATGCATATGACCAAAGATAATTTACCCCTCTTTGAGATGTCGAAATTTTTTACATTCATGCTTAAAAAATTATTTCAATCGATCTAAATACCTGATTTATATCATCTTATTTTTCTGGCTCACTATTTGCATAGAAGCGGCGCAACCTTGATCTTAACCCACAGAGAATTCTATGCATCCCTCCTTCCTGCCACTGCAGCGCCGTTACGCATCTTCCGCCGTCGTTCTACTTGGAGCGCTTTTTGCAGCGTCTTCAGCGATGAGTGCACCCATTACCAGTTTCACTGCTGGTAACCTCGTTATTAGCACCGTGTCGTCTTATAACGGGAGCGGGCTCGACTCCGCAGCGCCTATCGTATTGGTACAATTGCAGCTTGGTGCTGGCGGTACCACGGCGACACAAAACGGTTCGCTGACACTGTCGCAAACCAACAACGGAAATAATTCCGCAATTTCCGGTGAGTATGGCTCGGCCTCTGAAGGTATTTTGCAAACCTCAGTGAATGGTCAATACCTGACTATCGCCGGCTACGGAGTCAATGCCACAGCTTTTAATACCGCACCAACATCGGTCTACGGCAACGCGGCATTGGGCCAATCGACAAGCTTAACAGTGGGAAATCAAACCGGAACTCCGGTCACCACCGTGGCCCGTGTCGTCGCATTAATCGGCGCTGATGCCAAAGTCGATACCAGCACTGCATTGTCAGAAATTTTCAATCAAAATAATCCACGCAGTGTTGCAACGGTAGACGGTTCAACGTTATACGTATCAGGCCAAGCTGCCAGCAAAACCGATCCGACTCAGGGCGTGTTTGTTGCCGCACGCGGCGCAACCACAGCAACGGGTATCGATAACACGACTGATACCCGCGTCGTCTCGATCTTCAATAATGGAAATGGGAATACTCTGTATGTTTCGCGCGATCGTAGCCCTGGCGGCGGAGCTGCTAATAACCTCTCTAATATCAGCGCGTTGACTAGCGCCACAGGTCTCTTACCGACCTCTGCTACGGGTCTCCAGACTACCCATATCACACCGGTTGCTTCGCCACTGTCGCTTGGTGGCAATAATGGCTCTATCAATCTCACAGCGAATACGGCAAACGGCGTCAACAACGCGCGAATTGGTAGCTTTGTATATGTCAGCCCTGAGAGCTATTTTTTCGCCAGCCCGACTGTTCTTTATGTAACCGACAGCGGCCAGCCCAAGAACGGCAATGTAGATAAAGCTGCCTTGGGCGAAGGCGGATTGCAAAAATGGGTGCTGACCAATGGCAATTGGACTTTGGCCTATGACCTTGTCAAAGGATTGAATCTGGTTGATAACGCCGGTGCTAACGCTGCAACGCCAAGTGCGCCTGGCGTGACCGGTTTGTTCGCGCTGACTGGCGAAGTCATAGGTAACCAGGTGGAGCTGTTTGCTACTAGCTACGGACTCAATGAACTCTCCCAAAGCTATTTGTATAGCATCACGGATGCTCTGAGCAATACCACAGCAGCACAGGCATCCAATGAGAGTTTCTCGACCCTATATACGGATGCTACTGGCAACACCTCGATTCGTGGCGTTGCATTTGCTCCGGTTCCTGAGCCAGGTTCATTGGCACTATTTGCTATCGCACTGATGGGATTGTTTACATTGCGCCAGCGTAGTTTGTCACAGCGCGGTTAACGAGCATTAGCCGGACTATCGCGTAGCAAGACCGTTGCGCGATAGCAGTGCAATACTATGGCGGTGAGGTGGTGAAGTTCAGTTGTTGCGGATCAGTTCTTTAAAGTCGACGAAATGCATCAGCATCAAGACCCGATCGAAGCATAGGTAGCACATGCCGTTCTGCGCGTGAGCACTGTTGGGCCAGCGCACATCGGCGGATGCAATAAGTGGGCATGATGCAAAGTCGTCTTGGGTCTTCCATCGGAGATCTTTTTGAAATTGGTTTTTATGTTGATATTTTCACCTGTCGATGCTGCCATCGTTTATTCGACGCTATCCATTTATGCCAGAGCATCTTGGTGATGCTAAAATGACAATTTTATCAGCGGATTTCCTCTAGGCACACCGTCTATCGATGCGTGGGGATGCCGTATCAAAAAAATCGTTCGTGTCCCTCCCGTCACTCCCGCATTGAAGTAATATTGTGAGGTAGAAAAATCGCAAGATAGCACGCGAAGGAGTCGCGAAAGTTGCAATGGTTGCGTCTGGCCCTGGGTAACTCGACCGACTTTAATTTGGTTGCTATAACTAGATTGGCTCTGTGATATCCCTACGTGGCTTTTCGGGTATGAATCCTGCTTAGAGAGAAATGGACCTTTTTTAGCGATTTTTAAACATTACTGGCATCGCTTATCCACCCATTTCGCGTCAACTTTCATCGAAAGGCATCACTCAATGGCCATCCGTGTCGCGCTGCATCACAAAACCAGCTACCACTATGATCGCCTGGTCACTTTATCTCCGCATGAAGTCCGTTTGCGTCCTGCTCCGCATGCGCGTACCCCGATTCTGTCGTATTCGCTGAGCGTCACGCCTGAAGACCATTTTATCAATTGGCAGCAAGATCCTTACGGCAACTATATCGGCCGTTTTGTGTTTCAGGAGAAATCTGACGTCCTGGAATTTACGGTTGATTTGATTGCCGATATGACGGTCATTAACCCGTTCGATTTTTTTGTTGAGAAGTACGCAGAGACATTTCCGTTCAGCTATCCCGCACAACAAAAGTCCGAACTCAGTGCGTATCTGGCGGTGGATGAACCGGGTCCGTTGCTGGTGGAATGGGTCGCGGCAGCAAAGCGCGACATTCTCAAAAAACCGCTCGCGACGAACGATTTTCTGGTCGCCATTAACCAGCGTTTGCAGGGCGATATTGCTTATCTGCTGCGGATGGAACCGGGCGTGCAAACGCCGGAAGATACGCTCCTGAAACGGTCTGGTTCTTGCCGTGACAGTGGCTGGTTGTTAGTCCAAATTATGCGTCAGTTGGGTTTAGCTGCGCGTTTTGTGTCGGGCTATTTGATTCAATTGCGTCCCGATCAGGAATCACTCGACGGCCCAAGTGGCACCGAAGTCGATTTTACCGATTTGCATGCGTGGACCGAAGTGTATATCCCGGGCGCAGGCTGGATCGGCCTGGATCCTACGTCAGGCATGCTGGCGAGTGAAGGGCACATTCCGCTCGCTTGCACCGCGATGCCATCCTCGGCAGCGCCGGTGAGCGGCTTTACCGACAAGGCCGAAGTAACGTTCTTCCATGAAATGACCGTCACACGGATTCATGAAGATCCACGCGTGACCAAGCCCTATTCGGAAGAAGACTGGCTAAAAATCGATAAGCTTGGACATCAGGTCGACGCTGACTTGAAGCGCCAGGACGTGCGCCTGACTCAAGGTGGCGAACCAACCTTTGTGTCTGTTGATGATATGGACGGCGCGCAGTGGAATACTTTAGCGCACGGCGACGAAAAGCGTGAATTAGCGGGGCAGTTGATGCACCGCCTGAAGAACCATTTTGCGCCGGGCGGCATGCTGCATTATGGTCAAGGAAAATGGTATCCTGGCGAGCCATTGCCACGCTGGGCGTTAAATATTTTTTGGCGTGTTGACGGTCAACCAATGTGGCTAGACGCAACGTTGTTCTCAGACGAGAACAAGCCGGATGGTTATGTCGGCGACGAAGCAGCGCGCTTCACTGCCGAACTGGTAAAAGCGCTCGGCCTTCCTGCCAATAGTGCCATCGCGGCCTATGAAGATGTCATGCTTCAGGTCCATCGTGAGCAGGGAATGCCGGTCAACGTTGATCCGTTAAAAGCCAATTTAAAGGCTTCGGAAGAGCGTCGTCGGTTAGCGCGATTGCTGGAAACCGGCTTGGGCGAGATAGTCGGTTATGTCTTGCCGTTGAAGCCAAAAGACTTTGATCCTGCTACGTCTTTAGGGACAGTCTGGCGTACTTCAGCATGGCCGCTCAAACGCGAGCATTTGTATCTTACCGAAGGCGATTCGCCGATGGGACTGCGTTTGCCTCTGAACGCGTTGCCTTGGGTGTTGCCGGACGAAGTGCCGCCGGAATTTGACGTTGATCCGTTTGCTCCTCGCGGCGCTTTGCCTACGGCAAAAAATGGAAAGCGTCCTACGCTGAGTCTGGACCCTGAAAAAGCGACCAAAGCGGCACCTGTTCCGGGTGTCGATCCTAAACCCGCACCGCGTGAAGTGATTCATACCGGCTTGTGCATTCAGGTTCGGGCGGGGCGTTTGCATATCTTTATGCCGCCGGTCAAACGCGTTGAGGATTATCTGGCCTTGGTGACGGCGGTGGAAAATACTGCGGCCAAGCTGAAGTTGAAGCTATGGATTGAGGGTTATCCGCCACCGCGCGATCCACGGGTCAAGTTGCTTAGCGTGACGCCGGACCCTGGTGTGATTGAGGTGAATATTCATCCTGCCGCAAGCTGGAAGGAACTGGTCTACAACATGACCACGCTGTACGAAGAGGCGCGCCTGACACGTCTTGGTACGGAAAAATTTATGGTTGACGGACGCCATACCGGCACTGGCGGCGGCAACCATGCTACGTTAGGCGGTGCCACGGCAGAAGATAGCCCGATGCTGCGTCGTCCTGATCTACTGAAAAGCCTGATCACGTACTGGCAAAATCACCCCGCCTTGTCATATCTGTTCTCGGGCACGTTTATTGGACCTACAAGTCAGGCGCCGCGGGTGGATGAAGCGCGTGATGACAATTTATACGAGTTGGCAATTGCCTTCCAGCAAATGGACAAAGTGTTGCCGACCTTGCATCCGGGCGACAAACCGTGGATGGTTGATCGCTTGTTACGTAACCATCTGGTCGATTTGACTGGTAATACCCATCGTTCCGAATTTTCGATTGATAAACTGTATTCACCGGATGGTCCGACTGGCCGCTTAGGACTAGTCGAATTCCGTGCATTTGAAATGCCGCCGCATGAACGCATGAGTTTGCTGCAAATGCTGTTGCTGCGCGCGCTGGTGTCGCGTTTCTGGAAGCAACCGTATCAGGCTAAATTGGTCAATTGGGGCACGGCATTGCATGATCGCTGGATGTTGCCGCATTTTGTGGCACAAGATATTCGTGATGTTGCTAAAGATCTACGTGCTGCCGGCTACGCGTTCGAGGAAAACTGGTTTGACCCGTTTATCGAGTTCCGCTTCCCACGCTTTGGTACGGTTGTCTATGAAGGCGTAGAGATGGAACTGCGTCAGGCGATTGAGCCATGGAACGTACTGGGTGAGGAAATGGCTGCTGGTGGCACCGCACGGTATGTTGATTCTTCGGTCGAACGCATGCAGTTGCTGGTACGCGGACTGACCGACGGACGTCACGTTATCGCTTGTAACGGACGCATGTTGCCGTTGCATCCAACTGGTATTCCCGGCGAATATGTCGCCGGTGTACGGTTCCGCGCCTGGAGTCCGTGGTCAGCATTGCATCCAACGGTCAAGATCCACGCGCCGTTGACCTTCGATCTGGTCGATACCTGGAGTGGCCGCGCCATTGGCGGTTGCACGTATCACGTGGTCCATCCGGGTGGTCGCAGTGAAGCAACTGCACCAGTGAATGCTAACGCTGCCGAAGCACGCCGCTTTGCACGATTTTGGGCGCATGGCCACACGCCAGGACCCATGACCGTCTACAAAGAGGAAACTAATCCAAGCTTCCCAATGACGTTGGATTTGCGTTGGCATGACTAATACATTTTTAGCGTAACTAGTGCAGGGCCGTGTCAGAAGGCTGGATGAACGCGACATGTGCTTAAGTCATCCGGTGGTGAAGCCTTGAGAACAACAATCCTCATGTAAAGATCTGCATGAGGATTGTGCCCAGTGCGCAACGCAGAATTCATCTTGCGCAGTAGCTTACGAAAAAAATCAATTGGTCGTATCCTTAAGATTCGGGTGTGTGGGGGCGCATAGTGTTATTGTGCGACCCCGCACACCGATTGAATCGCTCGAAGAGGAAAAAGCGACAAAATGTTAAATCAAATACTCGCAAGCTACCGCGCTCCGCCAGACAGTTTCGATGAAATGCTGGATGCGTCTCATCATCCGCGTCCACATTGGCGCGCTTTGTTGGATGGTTTAGGAGCAGAAGCACCCTACATGATGCGCGAACGCATCGAAACGGTGCAAGAGCAGGTGCGCGAAAATGGTGTTACATACAACGTTTATACCGATTCCAAGGGTATCCAACGTCCCTGGGATCTAAATGTTTTACCTTTAATTCTGCCGCAGGATGAATGGAGCGGCATTGAAGCGGCCGTTATTCAACGTGCCACTCTGATGAATCAGCTGCTGGGCGACGTTTATGGCGACCAGAAAATGCTGGAAGAGGGCTTGTTGCCGCCAGAATTGATCCATGGTCATGCTGGCTTTTCTCGCCCTTGCCACGGCATGCAGCACCCCGACGGGGTCGCCTTGCATTTTTACGCGGTTGATCTTGCACGTGCGCCCAATGGCAACTGGTGGGTAGTGGCAGACCGCACACAAGCACCGTCCGGTGCCGGTTATGCACTGGAAAATCGCGCCATCATCGCGCGTACTTTTCCTGATTTGCTGCGTGACCTCAAGGTTCAACACCTGACTGAATTTTTTAATACCATGCGCGACAGTCTTGCGCATTGGGGGCGGCTATGCGCAAAAAATGGCAATGGCGGCAAAAATGGTCCGGCGTTGCGTAACAGTGAAGCACCGTTAATCGTACTGCTAACGCCTGGACCCTATAACGAAACCTATTACGAGCAAGCCTATCTGGCGCGTTATCTGGGTTTGCCGCTGGTCGAGGGCGGCGATCTTACCGTGCGTAACGGTGTCGTTTGGCTTAAAACCTTGTCCGGTATGCAGCGTGTGCACGTGATCATGCGTCGAGTTGATGATGATTTTTGCGATCCGCTTGAGTTACGGCCAGACTCCGGATTGGGTGTGGCGGGGTTAACCGAGGCGGCGCGGCGCGGCAATGTGCTGATTGCGAACAGCCTTGGATCAAGTTTGCTGGAGTCCGGTGCGCTACTCGGATTTTTGCCGGGATTATGTGAGCGCCTGCTCGGTGAATCATTAAAAATGCCGTCAGTGGCGACCTGGTGGTGTGGCGAACCAGCGGCTTTGGAGGAAGTGATTGAAAAAATGGATGAGCTGATTATCAAGCCAAGCTTTCCGCAGTCGCGCCAATTTCCAGTGTTTGGGCAAGACCTTAAAGGTGCCGAACGAATTGCTTTTATCGCAAAAATGCGTGCTAAACCACACGATTACGTGGCACAGGAAATGGTGCGATTATCGCAAGGTCCGGTGTGGAAATCGGAGGGACTGAGTGCTTGCGCCATTGGTCTTCGGGTTTATGCTTGCGCTACGCCGCAGGGTTATGTAGTCATGCCGGGTGGGTTGACGCGCGCGGCGACGGGAACGGATGCACGTATTATCACCATGCAACGTGGCGGCGGAAGCAAAGATACCTGGGTGCAAGGCAATGAGCAGATTGCAACACAAAGTCTATCCAGAAGAACGACTACCATTGATGATCTGGTACGCGATGATACGCACCTGTCGAGTCGCATGGCAGAAAATCTGTTTTGGTTTGGGCGCAACGCTGACCGCTGCGATAATGTCGCTCGCCTGTTGCGCGTTACGCTGAATATTTTGTTCAATGTTCGACCCGCCTATCGCGGCGCTGAATGGCCGACTGTGGAATCATTGTGTATTTATTTCCATCTGATTCCCATGAAAGAATCGGAGTCCGAGGCAGTTGCCATTGCGGCAGCAAGCCAAATAGCGGATTTGAATCATAGTCAAATGCAAACGCAGGTTCAAACGCAGGTTCAAATCCAGACGCAGAGCCAAAGCCAGATTCAAAGTCAACGTCAAAGCCAAATCCAAAGTGTAGTCAGTAAGCCAACAGCGATTTACAGCGATGCGCAAATTGAATCCACTTTATTACGTGCTGTCATATCACCAGATGTTCCCGGTCTGGCCCGACAGCAGCAACAACTGTATGGTATTGCCAGTCACTTGCGTGAGAGATTGTCGGTTGACAATTGGCGTGCCCTGAACCGGATGGTGCCGCGTGAGACCAGTGACGATCATAGGTTGTCTCAGGCGGAGGCGATGACCATTCTGGACGACGCAACAGCATCCTTGATGACTATGGCTGGCTTTGCCTTGGATGGTATGACGCGCGATCTTGGATGGCGTTTTCTGTCTCTTGGTCGTCGTCTCGAACGCTTGCAGTTTCAAAGCGTTATTTTGCAGCGCGCGCTGGAGATGGATGCAAACGGCAGTCTCGATTGGTTGCTTGAGTTGTCGGACAGTATTGTTACTTACCGCTCCCGTTATCGCGCACAACCAGAGTGGTTGCCGGTGCTTGATTTGTTGTTACTCGATGAGACCAATCCACGTTCCATTCTGTTTCAGCTTGAGGGCATCTTAAAAAGTCTGAGAAAAATTGCGGTCACTTACGGGCCTTGCGGTGCAGAGCGATTAATTCCGCTAAAAGACGAATTGTTGACGTTGGCACCGGAAACTGATTTGTATTGCGGCAATGCACATTTGATCGATTTATTACATCGTATGCAAGTCGCCAGCGAAGCCATGTCGGAACAAATCAGCGTAAAATTTTTTAGTTACACGGATAGCTATCAAGACAGGACGAAGAAATAATGAGCGATTCACCAGCGACTATCGCTCCCGGCGCTCCCGGCGCACGTTTTCGCGTCGTGCACGAAACGCGCTATACCTATCAAAGTCTGGTGACGCTGTCGCAGCAATACCTGCATTTGACGCCGCGCACGTTTCTATATCAGCACATTGAATCTCATAAGATCGATATTGAGCCACGGGAAGAAGATGTTTCCGAAGGCCGCGATTATTTTGGCAATATTACGCGTCATATTGCTATCACTGTGCCGCATAAAGTGCTGTCGGTGCGCGCTGAGTCGATTGTCGTACTGAAGCCGCGCTACCAATTCGCGCAGCTTCAGGGCACGCTTCCGTGGGAAAGTTTGCGCGATAGTGTCGGGCAAGATAAATCGGCTGCTGCGCTTGATGCATGTCGTTATTTGTTCTCATCGCCGCATGTTCAGTTCAGCACCGAGTTGGAGCAGTACGCGCGCGTTAGTTACACGGCGGGCAGAGCATTGCTCGATGCCGCATTGAATTTGACGCAGCGTATTTTTGATGACTTTGAATTCGACGATAAAGCCACTGAAATCTCTACGCCATTGGATGAGGTTCTAAAGGGGCGACGTGGTGTTTGTCAGGACTTTGCGCAATTGATGATCGGTTGCTTGAGAAGTATCGGCCTTCCCGCACGCTACGTCAGCGGTTACATACTCACGCATCCGCCTGCCGGACAGCCGCGCATGATCGGTGCAGACGCTTCCCATGCCTGGGTCTCGGTCTTCTGTTCGGATCTTGGGTGGATAGATTTCGATCCGACGAATCGCTGTCTCGTACAGTCCGAGCATATTACCTTGGGTTGGGGCCGCGATTTTAGCGACGTCACACCGATGCGCGGCATCGTGCTCGGTGGCGGTGAACAGACCTTGGATGTTGAGGTGACGGTCACGCCGTTATCCTGGGTGTAAACAGCTGTAATGAAGGTACTGGATTTGATGGGAAATGACGGTATTGGCGTCTTTTCGGCATAATACGAGATGCGTATACGATTTTTGTCCGATTTATACAAATGAATCGGATGCCCCCGATTTTCCTTACTCTCAAAACAGGATACAACATGATGCAATATCGACGCCTAGGCAACAGCAACCTGAAGGTCTCCGCACTTTGTTTGGGAACCATGATGTTTGGTGACCAAACCGACATCGGCGAAGCAGAGCGGATTGTCGCTTCAGCCCGTGAGCATGGTGTTAATTTTATTGACACCGCTGATGTCTACACCAAAGGTGCTTCAGAAGAAATGGTCGGTAAGGTGCTAGCTGCCGATCGCCCTAACTGGGTGCTTGCCACCAAGCTCGGCAATCCGATGAGCAGCCAGCCCAATCAATCGCATTACTCACGTCACTGGATCATCAGTGAAGTCGAGAACAGCCTGAAGCGCTTATCGACCGACTATCTGGATATCCTTTATCTCCACCGCGATTATCACGAAGAAAATCTGGATGAAGCGGTTCGCACCCTTGGCGATTTGATTAGCCAGGGAAAGATTCGCGGATTCGGTCTCTCCAACTTTCGCGGATGGCGTATTGCCGAAGTAGTGCGCCTGTGCGAAAAAAACGGCATCCCAGGCCCTATCGTCTGCCAGCCGTATTACAACCTGCTCAATCGCATGCCTGAAGTTGAAATATTGCCAGCTTGTGCGCATTACGGACTAGGCGTTGTGCCTTATAGCCCGATTGCCCGCGGCGTATTGACCGGCAAATATTTGCCGGGGCAGACACCACCCGAAAACACGCGGGCAAGTCGCGGCGACAAGCGCATCATGGAAACTGAATTCAGAGAAGAGTCACTACAAATCGCACAGCGCCTCAAGCAACATAGCGACGAACTTGGTATTCAGTTGGGACAGTTTGCCACCGCCTGGGTACTGGCAAATCGGCATATCAGCTCGGTGATTGCCGGCCCCCGCACGCTAGCCCAAATGGACGATTATTACGCAGCGGTGGATGTCAAAATTTCGATGGATGATGAGGCTTTAGTCGATAGCCTGGTGCCGCCGGGCCATGCATCAACACCTGGCTATACCGATCCTGGTTATCCATTTTTTGGCCGTGTGGTTGTTGGCTGATTAACGTTTCAAAAGTGATGGAACGGCTACGGTATTTGCGGTTCCATCACCTCAATTTTGCTTTTTTTAGCTCCCTTTCTCATTTTCCTTTCTCGGCCCCATTCTCATTCCTATTCCTATTCCTATTCGATCCCTGATGGATAGTTGTTCGGTAAAGCTGCGTGACAATTATTTGATCGATGGATTGAGCTCTCATCACAACAGATCAGCTCATGGCATGATATATGCATATTTTTTGTTTCCTGAGATGGAAATATAAAATAAATGGAGATGAAATGAAGGTTTTACGCCTGTTTTTACTACTGACAATTCCCGCCTCGGTTGCTGCTCCGATCAGTGCTTACGCCAACGATTTTCCGACCACGGACCGGATGGAATATGTGCTTGAATGCATGAAAAATCATGCCGGAAAATACGAGTATTTATATAAATGTTCTTGTGCCATAGATAATGTTGCGCAGGCGGTCAAGTACGATGAATACGTCGAGATATCACTAGCGGCGCGACCGCAAATGGCGAGTGGAGCGCGCGGGTCGGAGTTTCGTGATCCAGAAATTGTTAAAACCATGGCAAAAAAATACAAGACAATTCAAGCAACTGCTAATCAGGCCTGTTTTGTTCAATAGCTGATGCGACCGCGTAAACACTATACGTGAGGCTGATCGTCGGCGATTCATAGACGATCGTCGCTCAATGATGGGCAACCATAAGCATGGACAATTTCTGATCGCCCACGATCTGATGGCAGACGACTAGTGCACTCTCGGTTTCGGCATTTTATAGTGGGCTGCGACCAAATTCATTACCGCCTGGCGAAATAGCGCTCGGGGGCAATTAACGGTGTCCGCCGCTGTTGTTTAAACACGACGATGTAGTTTCTTTGCTGGCATCTGCGCGAAACAAAAGACGATATTTGCCGCTGGTAAATCGTTAGGCGCAATTTTCCGGGCGTATTTGATAGATAGTTTCCCGCTACGTCTGCGAAGCAATCATCGCCGGGACCGGGTCTGTTCCACTACTCTTCACTCCACTCCACTCCAATTCATTTCAGCTCTATAAGCGATGCATGGCTTATACGTCTCCGCATTTTTTATTGGTTTCATTGGCAAATGCTTCGCCACTGTGTTTTAAACGCGGTATCGACAGTTCGGCCGGCAGGGTATGACACGGAAGTGACGCAAACTGATTTTCCAACTGTTCATCAACCAGAACATGGTGCTCTGCAACATCGTTTGTTCTTTGTAGGCCTAACGCCGAGTTTGGAGCGAGCCGCCGTCGGATACGCCCGACGGAGTGACTTTTTTGCGGGTTGTTGGCACGTTCTATGCTGAGAGTAACTCGAAATTTGGAGAGAAATGCGTTTGGAAGTAGAAGTTTGATCCCTAACGAATCCTCCTATTTCATCGCCAGGCAGCACATTGGCAGCAAGTGGGTTCGTTGAAGTTTTACTTAAAAAAAATCAACAAGGAGATTACACATGGCATCCCGAAAGAGCTTAAAAAGCTGGTGGCAATGCGCCATTTTGCTCGCGGTACCGGTTTTTGCGTTCGCTAACTCAGATATTGAAGCGCTCACTAAAGATCCCAATAACTGGGCTATGCAGTCGGGTAATTTCGCCAATCAGCGTTATAGTGAATTGAAGCAGATCAATAAGAGCAACGCGAAGGATTTACAAGTCGCCTGGACCTTTTCTACCGGTGTTCTGCGTGGGCACGAAGGTGGTCCGTTGGTGGTCGGTGACACGATGTATGTCCATAGTCCGTTTCCTAATAAAGTGTTCGCACTGAATCTCGGCGACCAGACGATTAAGTGGAAATACGAGCCAAAGCAAGATGCCAGCGTCATTCCTGTAATGTGCTGCGACACGGTTAATCGTGGTGTTGCATACGCTGACGGCAAGGTGTTTTTGCAACAGGCTGACACCACCTTGGTAGCGCTTGACGCCAAGACTGGTAAAGAACTCTGGAAGGTCAAGGTAGGCAATCCAAAGATTGGTGAGACGACGACAAATGCACCGCATATTTTCAAGGATAAAGTGATCACCGGCATCAGCGGCGGCGAATTTGGTGTACGAGGCCGTTTGGCTGCCTTTGATATCAACACCGGCAAAGAAGTCTGGAAAGCGTATAGCACAGGTCCGGATGATGAAATGTTGATGGACCCTGCGAAGACTATGACCTGGACCGATGGCAAGATGGCGCCAGTGGGCAAGGATTCGTCGCTAAAAAGCTGGAAAGGTGATCAATGGAAACTCGGCGGTGGCACAACATGGGGATGGTATAGCTATGATCCAGCCCTAAATCTTGTCTACTACGGCAGCGGCAATCCAAGTACCTGGAATCCAAGCCAGCGTCCCGGCGACAACAAATGGTCTATGACGATTTTTGCACGCGATCTGGATACTGGTAAAGCGAAGTGGGTGTTCCAAATGACGCCGCATGATGAGTGGGACTATGACGGTGTCAATGAAATGATTCTGGCTAACATCAAAGTCAAGGGTCAGGACCGCAAGACGCTGGTGCACATGGATCGTAATGGCTTCGCTTACACGATGGATCGCTCTACGGGTGAATTGCTCGTCGCGCAAAAATATGATCCAACGGTTAACTGGGCCACAGGTGTTGATATGAAAACAGGCCGTCCAATTCTTGATGCTAAATACAGCACCGATAAGCAAGGACCTGACGTCAATATCAAAGGCATTTGCCCTACAGCGCTCGGTACTAAAGATCAGCAACCGGCTTCATTCTCACCTAAAACCGGTTTGTTCTATGTACCAACTAACCATGTGTGTATGGACTACGAACCGTTTGCAGTCGACTACACAGCTGGTCAACCGTATGTTGGTGCAACGCTTTCGATGTATCCGGCTGAGAAGGATAAGGGCAATGGTCACATGGGCAATTTCATCGCCTGGGATGCCGGTACGGGCAAAATTGTCTGGTCCAAGCCTGAGAAATTTTCGGTATGGAGCGGTGCCTTATCAACTGCTGGTGATGTGATTTTCTACGGCACATTAGAAGGCTATTTGAAAGCGGTCGATACCAACGGTAAGGAACTATGGAAGTTCAAAACGCCTTCCGGCATTATCGGCAACGTGCATACCTGGACTTATAAAGGCAAGCAGTTCGTCGGCGTGTTGTCCGGCATCGGCGGTTGGGCTGGTATTGGTCTGGCTGCAGGTCTTGAAAAAGACACTGAAGGTCTGGGCGCAGTGGGCGGCTATAGAGATCTGGCCAAATACACTGAATTGGGTGGTGTCTTGACAGTGTTTGCCGTACCTGGCGTTTGATTACCGTAGCATCGTTCTATTGACAAATCTGGACATTGGTACTGACATTCAGGCATGCCGGAATGTCAGTACAGTGCCAGGATAATTCCCGATTAGAAAGACTTTAATGACTATACGCACCATACAAGTAGCGCTTCATTCAGCCTTCTATGCAGCTTCTCATGCAGTGGTTCAGGTAACCATTGTCGGCGTGGTACTGGCCGGTGCAGTTGGCACCGCAAGCGCAGCCGATGCGCCTCCTTATACAGTGGTAAATGGCAATCAAGTCGATAGTAATACGCTCAAAGGCTGGCATACATGGAGAGCGATGGCATGTGAACGTTGCCATGGCGCCAATCAACAAGGTCTGGTCGGCCCGGCGCTGGTGGATAGCCTTAAAACCATGACTAAGGAAGACTTCAAAACCACGGTGCTGCTTGGCCGAATGGAAAAAGGCATGCCCAACTTCAATGGCAGTAAACAAGTTGTCGATAATATCGATAATCTTTACGCATTCCTCAAAGGGCGTTCCGACGGTGCTATTAATACAGGTAGCTTGAAGGAAATTCCAAAGTGAAAAACCCCCAAGGTTCAGGTCTAGCAGACCAGATATCTGTGATCGGTCGTCCCGCCAAATTCTGGCGCTTGGGTGCGGTCGGCGCTCTTTTGGTAACGGCTTTTGCCGTGATTCCGGCGCATGCCGCCGATCCGGAGCCGGAGCAAGATAAAGTGTTGCGGGTCTGTCAGGACCCGAACAACATGCCTTTTTCTAACCGCGATTTAAAGGGGTTCGAGAACAAGATTGCGGAACTTTTCGCGAAGGACTTAGGCTGGAAAATTGAATACACGTGGTATCCGCAGCGGATGGGCTACATACGTAATACGTTGAAAAAGAAGGTGCCGGATTCGGATAAATTTGAGTGTGATCTGGTGACCGGGGTCGCCGTTGGTTTTGACATGGGGGCAACCACGCAGGCTTATTATCACTCGACTTATGCGATGGCCTACGTTAAGGGCAAGGGATTTGATGACATCAAGTCGCCGGATGACTTACTGAAGCTCGACCCGACTAAACTCAAATCGCTGAAGTTAGGCGTTTTCGGGCGTTCACCGGTGGTGGACTGGTTGCTCAAAAATGGGCTAGCGGATCAGATGGTGTCTTATCAGACCCAAACCGGCGATCCAGATCAATATCCTGGAGAGATCGTGGAAAAAGATTTGGCAAGCGGCAAGATTGATGTTGCTTTTGTTTGGGGACCCATTGCCGGTTATTTTGCGAAAAAATCGCTCGTACCGATCGTAGCAGTGCCACTGAAATCGCAACCGAATTTGCGGATGGACTTCAGTATTGCCATGGGGACGCGTTATGGTGAAAAGGAATTCAAGGACCGTATCGATCAATTAATTATTAAAGATCAGAAACAAATTACAGCGATTCTTGAGCAGTATGGCGTGCCGTTACTTGATACGCAGGGTAATTTATTGATGACGGTGAAATAACCGCTATTGATTCTCTGATTCATATGTGCTGGCGTGTGGATATGAAGATGAATGAATCAGCAGGCGGGCTGTTTATGTTACGTGCGCTCCGATCAGCGTTAATTGTTAAGGACTCACAGATGCAAATTTTTTTCGGACATCGGCTTAGCGCAATCCGAGAACTGATGTGCGTGGCCTTTTTTGTCCCCACAGTCCTTGTAATGTCAATGTCAGTGTCATTGGCCGCACCTGCAGAAACCGCGGCAACATCGAGGCCCTCAGCGCCGGTGCAAGAGATTTCTCCTGCTGAGGTAATGCTGTTCCAAACCGATCATTTAAAAAATATACGCATGCCCGTCGACCTCACTTATGCCTACAGGAAAGTGAATGAAAGCGGATCTGCTGTGGATGATCAGATTCACGTGGATGTGACCAAAATCAATCCCGATGGATCGTCGACAGTATCGCTGCGGTTCTTAACCGGAACCCGGAAACTGGAAATTCCGAAGGTGGAAAATTCAAGAGGAAATCCTTTATTACTGGGTTTTTTAGAATGGGATATCGGCCAGATGAAACAAGAGACTGGCGGTTCGACAAACTATTTCCGTAAGCGGATTCGAATGGCGCTGGCAGATACCGCACAAGTTCGCCCGATCACGTTTATGTACCACGGAAAAAAATTGGATGGCCAGGAGATTAGTATTCAGCCGTACCGCAACGATCCCATGCATGCGCGCTTTGAAAAGTACGTCAACAAGCGTTATGTATTTATATTAAGTAGCCAGATCGCAGGTGGCGTGTATCAGATAGGATCGTCTTTGTCGGGGGTTCTGACTGATGTATCGACCCAGCGAAAAGTCGGCCAAATGGAGGAATCCATAACCTTGGTTAAGGAAGAAAAAAGTAAACGTTAAATCTTTTAACGCGTTTTTGATCGATCTACAATCGATTACAAACAAGATATCTTTGAATGGCCGCGCATGGACCAGCCCTCTACAATTAAAAAAACGGTGTCCCCATGAAAGTTTTTTTGTTTGACTATGCGTCAGGCGGTGGCCTCGCGCACCGCGCTCTGGAACATACTCACATGCATCAGAGCGAGATAATAGTGCGCGCTTTGATGACTGATCTTTCCACACTTCCTGGCATCAACGTCACCACTACCTTGGATGCCCGTTTACTGGAAATCGATCTGGCGCAGTCCGCCAACGTCATTCCTATATCAGGACAGGTCGAATCGCATTTCAACGATTGTGTAGAAGACGCTGATGCCGTATGGCTGATTGCGCCGGAAGCCGACGATATATTGGAAACCCTGTCGCGTTCAGTGTTGTCGCATAATCGTATTTTATTGGGGTGCACGCCGGAAGCTGTTCATGTGTCCGCCAGCAAGTTACGTACTGTCCAGATATTGGCCGAAGCAGGTATTCGAACCGTTGATACTTATACGATAAGCGATGATTTTCCGACGCAGATCGTGCCTTCGGCCTGGGTAGTTAAGCCTGACAAAGGCGCTGGTTGCCGAAATAGCCGGATATTAAGCTCGCCTCTCAAGGCGCTCGCATGGATCAGAGAAAATAGCGAGGATGACTTTATCATGCAACCCTTCATTTCTGGACAACCGTGCAGTCTTTCGTTGATTTGCTGCAACGGCGTAGCGCGGGTGTTAAGTTACAACAAGCAGCGAATCGCCGTACGAGATAACCAATTGTATTTTCTTGGTAGCACGATCAATAGTTTCACGGATATTAGCGGAGAGTTGGACCGATTAGCGCAAAGGATTGCGGCTGCTATTCCCGGTTTGTGGGGCTTTGTCGGTGTTGATTTTATTCTCACGGATACGGGGCCGATAGTGCTTGAGGTGAATCCCCAAATGACTACCTCATGTGCCGGATTGCATGCATCAATTGGTTGTAATCCGGTGGCACTTATTCTTGATTTATTGAACGAAACTGGGGCGGAGTCGTTATTAAGGACGACGCTTAAAGCGGATGCCGTGAGTATTGATGTCGCTGCATTCGATGTTCACTAGTTCTATACTATTCTCAAGGCAGATTTGCTCTGTTTAAAAAAATAGCCGGTTGCGTTAAAGCGCATCCGACTACATTTTGATGATCATAAGTCTTGGTGTGGAGTGTTTATAGCGATATTTTGTCCAAATCCTTGACGTCCAGTCGACGCATTTTTCGATACAGGGTATTACGGCTCATCTTGAGTTGTTTTGCCAATGTGGTGATGTTCCAGTTATGTTGTTCCAACTCCTGGATAAGTGCATCTCTTTCCGCATTCTCCAAGGGGTTGCGGACGACTTCCAATCTCATCGCGCAATCACAAGCAAAGTCGCAATCGCAGCCTGGAACACGCAGCGGTCCCGTGTAAAATCCCGCTGGCAGGTCGCAGATGGAAAGCACGTCGCTTTCACGCAAGGCAATCATCGTGCGTAAAAGGTGGCGCATTTGGCGAATATTTCCCGGCCAGCGATGGTGATCAAATACCGACAAAAGTGCGTCATCTATTTCGACATTGTCGTCGCCACCACCTTCTTTAACCAAAAGATGTTTGATTAACGCATGTCGGTCAGTGCGTTCGCGCAGCGGTGGAAGCGTAATGGTCAAGCCAAGCAGTCGATAATATAAATCTTCACGGAAAAGATTCTGGGCAATTTTTTCCTGAAGATCACAATGCGTAGCGCTGATCAGCCGGATATCTAATTTGATGGGTTTGTCCGCGCCGAGCGGCATGACTTCTCGCTCTTCTAAAACGCGCAGCAACCGCGCTTGAAGGGACATCGGCATGTCGCCGATTTCATCGAGAAAAAGTGTTCCGCCATTCGCCTGAAAAATCTTGCCGCGTTGACCGTCTTTGCTCGCACCTGTAAATGCGCCGGATTTATAGCCGAACAATTCACTTTCTATCAAGGACTCTGGAATCGACGCACAGTTAATGGCAACAAAAGGTTGCTGTGCCCGACTGCCTGACAGATGGGCGGCCTTGGCGTACATTTCCTTACCGGTTCCGGTTTCACCGCACAGTATCACGCCCACATCGCGCTCCAGGACGCGTTTGGTGGCCTGAACGTTGGTGGCCATCACCTGGTCGCCAAAATGCAGCTCATCGAGCGCACAGCGGGCGCTGGAAGCCTCTTTGCATGCGTCGCGCTTTAGGGTCGCCATGCGCGATGCGCCATGCGTCGGTTCCGGTGGATAGATCACCGCGAAATAACGTGCGCCGCTGCGAACTTCAAAAATAGGTGTCGGGTGGAATGCTTTTTTCAGGCTGCTGTCCAGCAATCCCGATAACGACACATTAAACAATTCCGTAATATTGCGGCCGTAGATATCGGCAGGCGAGCGAACGCCAAGCTGGAATTGCGCACAGCGGGTCGCGGCCAAAATAGTGCCCGCGCCATCGAATGCAATAGCGCCTTCGCTTAATGTGCCGACGAATTCAGGCCGGTTATGAAAGCGTACGATGTATTCTTTATTGAACTGTTGCAGGAATACACGATTTTCAATCATCTGCACGGACATGTTGACCAGCGCCAACGTATGTTGTTGCGCCAATCGCGATTCGCCCGAAGCATCCAGTACCGCCAGCACATCGCCTTGATGATTACAAATAGGCGCAGCGGCGCAACTGATACCGATGTTCCGCACCAGATAGTGTTCGTTTTGATGCACGATAATGGGTTTTTTTTCGACCAGACACGTCCCCATGCCGTTAGTACCTTGCAAGCGTTCGCTCCATACTGCGCCTTGCATGAGGCCAGTTTTAGACGCCGCATGGGTGAAGCTCGGATCACCAAAATAATTGAGCAGTACGCCATCGCAATCCATCAGCATGATCGCGTAGCCAGATCCCGCTAACTGCTGATAGAGGTTCGCCATTTCTATTTTTGCGACTTGCTGAACATCAGCTAAGCGTGCCTGTCGCTCCTGCAATTCAACATTGCCGATGACGACAGGTTCGTCGCAGTTATCCGGGTCCAGACTGTATTCGTTCAGACATCGTATCCACGAATTAACGATCGGATCTCCGATCATATGGCCATCCGGTTGCATGCCTCTTTGGACAACCGAACGCACGTGTTTAACGTGGCTTGCGGTAACTACTGTCATGCTGTCTCCTCTTACAAACATCTGATGACGGCTTCGGAATTCTTTCCGTCAGATGCCTATTTTTTTTGTGGACTGTTTTTTGCTTATGTCGGGTATAACGAACCCGTATGTGTCATCGCAATTTTTTATTTGTCACTGAATACTACCCTAACTACGGGGTAAGCAGGGGCGAAGTGTTTTTAAGTTGTAAGACTGGGATGTGCAAATTACGGAGCAGTGCGGGGATTTATTGATGCAGAAGCGTAGCAATTAGTATCAAGTTGCATACAATGGTGAGGACGTCTTGCGCAGTCAGAAGACGTCTTGCCACTGAATGTGGATTGCGCGTAGCGATTTAATATCGTCGTATAGTCGTTACCGCGTTGAATTGCCTGCAGTATGGAGTAAAACCAACTGCTGGAAAGGATGGGACGCAAATGCGGACGGAATTGCGGCATTTTCAGCCAACATTTAGCCGATTTCCATTTGTCTCCTTTTGCGGACAGCAGAATACGTCTATTGAATATATTGGAGCCACCTGATGAAAACGAAAGCCGCAGTCGCATGGAAAGCCGGAGCGCCGCTCACGATTGAAGAAGTTGATCTGGCTGGACCGCGAGAGGGTGAAGTACTGGTCGAAATTAAGGCCACCGGAATTTGCCATACTGACTATTACACGCTCTCAGGCGCAGACCCTGAAGGAATTTTCCCGTCCATTTTAGGCCATGAAGGTGCAGGAATTGTGGTGGATGTCGGCCCCGGTGTTACGTCGGTAAAGAAGGATGATCACGTTATCCCTCTATACACCCCGGAATGTCGTCAATGCAAATTTTGTTTATCACGGAAGACGAACCTATGTCAGGCGATTCGCTCGACCCAAGGTCGTGGTTTGATGCCGGATGCGACATCACGTTTTTCGATGGATGGAAAACCGCTTTTCCACTACATGGGAACCTCGACTTTCTCCAACTACATCGTCGTACCAGAAATCGCATTGGCAAAAATCCGTGAAGATGCGCCATTCGATAAAGCATGCTACATCGGCTGCGGTGTGACAACCGGTGTCGGCGCGGTGGTTTTCTCAGCTAAAGTCGAAGCGGGCGCAAACGTGGTCGTGTTCGGACTTGGCGGTATTGGGCTGAACGTGATTCAGGGTGCCAAGATGGTCGGTGCTGACAAAATTATCGGGGTCGATATCAATCCGGGTCGCATAGAAATGGCGCGTAAGTTTGGTATGACCCATTTCGTGAATCCGAAAGAAGTCGCCAACGTGGTTGATCATATTATCCAATTAACCGATGGCGGCGCGGATTACTCCTTTGAGTGCATCGGCAACACGACCACTATGCGGCAAGCGCTGGAATGTTGTCACAAGGGATGGGGGCAGTCATACATCATCGGCGTTGCAGCAGCAGGGCAAGAAATCAGCACGCGTCCGTTCCAACTGGTTACCGGACGGGAATGGAAAGGTTCCGCTTTTGGTGGTGCACGCGGACGTACAGATGTACCGAAAATCGTTGACTGGTATATGGAAGGCAAACTCAACATTGATGATTTGATCACGCATACCTTGCCGCTTGAGCGGATTAATGAGGGCTTCGATCTGATGAAAAGCGGTGAATCGATTCGATCCGTTGTGTTGTATTGATCGTGGCGAAAGAAGCGCAAATGCCTACTTCAACACTTGAGATCGTCAGCGAACACGCCTGTTTTGGCGGGGTGCAACGGTTCTATAGCCATCACTCTAAAGAAATCGGTTTGTCTATGCGGTTCTCAGTATTCCTGCCGCCACAGGCGCGTGACGGCAAGGTTCCCGCCTTGATGTATTTAGCGGGCCTGACATGCACTGAAGAAACTTTCATGACCAAGGGCGGTGCGCAGCGGGTGGCGGCAGAAAAGGGTTTGATGCTGATTGCGCCGGATACCAGTCCGCGTGGCGCCAATTTTCCGGGTGAGGCAGAAAGCTGGGACTTCGGTCTCGGCGCGGGGTTTTATGTGGATGCTACAGAAACGCCGTGGAAGCAGCACTATCGGATGTACAGCTACGTGCTGGAACTGCTTGAATTGATCAAGGAGAACCTTCCGGTGCAGCCTTCCAGTATTGGTATTACTGGTCACTCAATGGGCGGCCATGGCGCGCTGGTGTTGGCGCTGCGCAATCCCACATTGTTCAAATCGGTATCGGCATTCGCACCGATTTGCGCACCGATACAGTGTCCATGGGGCGTGAAGGCATTCTCAGGATATCTCGGAAGCAATCAACATACCTGGCGGCAATACGACGCTAGCCTATTGATGGAACAACAGACCGCGCCGTTTCCTGGCGGAATTTTAATAGATCAAGGGTTGAACGATAAGTTTTTGCCGAGCCAACTGTTTCCCGAAGCATTTGAAGCAGCGTGCGAAAAGGCGCGCCAGCCTTTGGAGCTGCGCAGGCAAGCTGGCTACGATCACGGCTATTACTTTATTTCGACATTCGTCGAGGACCATCTGCGATTTCACCACCGACAACTAAATGGAGCCGCCCGGTAAACGGCAAAACGATATCCATCCCATTTATTAACAAGCTGTTCACAACCATAAAATCCACTAGGAGAAGCTTCATGAATACTTCAGTCAAGATCCATCCAGCCGTAGATAACGGACTTAAGCCAGCTGCAGCTGGTTTCGATGGTGGCACCATTTCTTGCGCCTGTTCGAGCAACAAGGTGGAAGTTGCCCTTAAAGGTCAGGTTGCGCATAATCATGTGTGCGGTTGTTCGAAGTGCTGGAAGCCGGACGGTGCACTGTTTGCACAAATTGCGGTCATCTCCCGCGACAATGTAAGCGTCACAGCAAATGGCGACAAACTAGCCGTTGTCGATGCAAGTGCTGCTATTCAGCGGCATGCTTGTAAAGAGTGCGGCGTGCACATGTACGGTCGCATTGAAAATACGGGACATCCGTTCCATGGCCTGGATTTTGTTCACACCGAGCGCTCGACAGCAAGCGGATGGGCACCACCGGAATTTGCGGCATTTGTGTCGTCGATTATCGAAGCCGGCGCTAAGCCAGAGACAATGGGTGCGGTCAGAGCCAGATTGGTTGAACTAGGCTTGCCTCCTTATGATTGCCTGTCACCGCCATTGATGGATGCTATCGCCACGCATACCGCCAAAGCTAAAGGTTTGCTGCAATAATCTTGATTGCTGCAGGCGCGTCCTGCTGCGGCAGCATCCTGGGTTTGCATCACCATGCGCGGTTGTGCGGGTGATGCATTACCAGCATGGTGAAATAGTGCTCGGCTGAGTTGCTTGGTTAAGTTGGTTTGAGTTAAGTTAAGCAAACCGAGCGGCCTCTCACTATCTGAATCTATACCGTAGTTGAAAAGCGTTCGCGATAGACTTTTGGTGTCACGCCGATTTTTTTCTGAAAGACGCGGCGCATTTTTTCTTCTGTACGAAAGCCGGTCTTCAGCACGATTTGCTTTAATGCAGATGTGTTTTCTTCCAGCATTCTTCGTGCCACTTCAAAGCGTGCACTTTCTATAAACTCTGCCGGACTTTCTGCCGTCTCACGCTGAAATACACGCGCAAAATTGCGTTCGCTCATGGCTATTCTCGCTGCCAGTTTAGGAATACTCAGATCGTCATCAAGATGCAACATAATCCAGCTTTGTAACTCGCGGATCGTTGGATGGGTTGTCATCTGGCTCGAAAGATGCACGCTAAACTGTGACTGACCGCCCGGTCTTTTTAAGTAGATCACCAGATCACGTGCGACTTCGAGCGCAATCTCACGGCCAAAATCTTCTTCCACGATGGCTAATGCCAGATCCATTCCTGCGGTCACGCCAGCGGAAGTCCAGATATTTCCCTCTCGAATAAATATCGCATCTGCATCGACTTTTATAGCCGGATATTTTTTGCCCAATCGTTCCGAAAAGCGCCAATGCGTGGTGGCACGTCGACCATCTAGCGCGCCGCCTTCAGCCAGGAAAAAGCTGCCCGTACATAATGCCGCCAAGCGCTGAATTTTTGGTGCAGCATTGGCCACCCATTCGACAATCTCCGGCGAATCCTGCAACGATTTTTCGATATCAGGCGCACCAACGATGATGGCAAGATCCGGCAATGCAAGCGTGCTGATGGCTTTTGTCGCCTCGAGCGACATGAGCGTGTCGGACACGATCATGCCGATTTTGGTCGACGCAATCGCGACTTCATATCCCCCCGACAATTGACGTTGACGCAGGCAAGTATTGGTATAGTCAAAAACCTTCAAAGGCCCAATGGCTTCGAGCGCTTTAAAACCGGGATAAATAATAATGTCGACGGTGCGTGTTTTGGAAATCGGTACGTCATTGCGCATAATTGGTGGTTTATTCAAAACAGCCTTGACTGGGACGGTCTTGCAAAAGTCCTAAGAGTTGATGTGTTGTGACGGCCTCGCTATTTTAGCGGGTATTGGCGATCATGTAATGGTCGGGCTGGACGCGGGGAGAGCGAAGGGGCGACTCCACCTTTTGAGCATCGTGCTCATGTGAAGGCATCGGAAACGATGTTCAGCGTCGGACGATGGCGGCTGTAATCTGCGCACTCGTTTGGGCGGCAAATTCCTCGGCTATCAGGCCGAGGTGGTCATGTTATTTTTCGATTGTCAGGGCGTTGGGCGCTTTGCCGCTTGGCGTGCCATTGGCAAAGCGTAGCGAATTGGCGTCGGTACGAAACAGGATCGGTTGCGTTGTATGTTGCGGTGCGCCGATCTTTTGGTTGGGTTGCGCGTGCAGGACGATTTTTTGTAAGTCGCCATGATGCGGGGATTTGCTACACACGGGATCTGCATTGGTCGCATCGCCAGTCAGGGCCAATGCCTGGCAGCGGCAACCACCGAAGTCTTTCTTTTTATCCGGGCAACTTTGGCATGGCTCTTTCATCCATCCGTCGCCACGATAGCGGTTGAACGCATCGCTGTGATGCCAGATGTCATGCACGCTGTCTTGCAGCACGTTAGGGAAATCAAAACCCGGCAATGATTTTGCGGCATGGCAAGGCAATGCCGTGCCATCGGCGGCTACAGCCAAAAATACGGATCCCCAACCATTCATGCACGCCTTCGGGCGCTCTTCAAAGTAATCGGGCACCACGAACAAAATACGCAGCTTATTGCCAATCTTGGCGCGATAGGCATTGACCGTTGCCTCGGCGCGCTCGAGTTGTTCGCGCGATGGCAGCAAATGGGCGCGATTGACTAAACCCCAACCGTAATACTGGGTGTTGGCCAGTTCAAGATATTCAACATCCATCTCGATCGCCATCTCGATAATACGGTCGACATGATCCAGATTATAGCGGTGCAATACGACGTTGAGCACCATCGGATAATCGTATTGCTTGATCAGTTTTGCGACCTTTGATTTTAGATCAAAAGTCTTGGTACTGGTCAGGAAATCGTTCATTTCCTTGGTCGAATCCTGAAACGACAACTGGATATGGTCCAGTCCCAACTCCTTCATGCGGGCAATACGCGGCTCGGTCAAACCGACTCCGGAAGTAATCAGATTGGTGTAAAAGCCTAGCCGACGACCTTCTCCAATCAGTTCTTCCAGATCGTCCCGCAGCAATGGTTCGCCACCCGAAAATCCCAATTGTGCCGCGCCTAATTTACGCGCCTGACGCATGACGTCGAACCATTGTTCGGTTGTCAGCTCATTGCGATTTTCTGCGTAATTCAACGGGTTGTAACAAAACACGCAGTGCAGCGGACAGCGATAGGTGAGTTCTGCCAGCAACCATAAGGGCGGCGTTACGACGATATTTTCGACCTGCTGAACTGGCTCGGTTTGCTGCGTTAATTCGGTCATGTTGATCACCTTATCCAGCCTTGTGCATCAGCTGTATGTAAAAAATTTTCTACATCGGCTAGCAAATTTTGCATGCCGAAAGTTGTCTCCAGATCGCTGACAATAGCGGCACAATCACGCTCACCATCGCACCGCTTCAATATTTCGGCAGCGCTTTGATTCAGCTTCACCATGCCTTCCGGGTACAACAACACATAGTTGTTCTGCGCCTCTTCCCATTGCAATCGAAACAGTTTGGATAACTTTGGCTTCTCGGGAAAAGTGTTCATAGTGATATCAATGGTGATGACAGAGGTTGCTTAATCGGTTGGATTGACTGCCGATATATTTTTACGGAAATCAAGGCAGTGATGGATAGGCTTTATCAATCGCGTCCAGCATTGACCATAAAATGTCGAGCTTCAGCTGCAAAATATCCAGCGCACGATCTTGCTGCACGCGGGTAGTAAAATGATCTAGCGTGACTTCAAGCCCATGCTCGACATCGCGTTCGGCCAGCGAAATCCGGCTACGGAAATATTGCAGACCAGTCGTTTCTATCCATGGATAGTGTTGCGGCCAATTTGCTAACCGGTCCTTGTGGATTTTCGGCGCAAACATCTCTGTCAGCGAAGAGCATACCGCCTCTTGCCATGGTGATCGGCGGGCAAAGTTGAGATAAGCGTCCACCGCAAAACGCACGCCCGGAACCACATATTTCAACGACCACAGATCTTCGCGTGAAATGCCAACCGCTTCGCCAAGCGCGGTCCATGCTTCGATGCCGCCTTCATTCTCTTCCCATCCATCATGATCAAGTATCCGCAATACCCATTTACGTCGGGTTTCGCGATCATCGCAATTTGAAATAATTGCGCCGTCTTTTTGCGGAATGATGATCTGATAATAGAACCGATTGGCGACCCATCCGCGGATCTGATCGTTGGATAATTCGCCGTTGGTCATCTTGACGTTGAACGGATGATGAATATGGTATCCAGCACCTTTGGCGCGTAATTGCGCCTCGAATTCTGTACGGTTCCAGGGCGCTGCGACTATTGCCGCAGTGGCTTCTCGCGTGTTGGCGTTCATAGCGTAATCTCCATACCGTCAAATGCCACTTCGATTCCGTGTTGCGTCAAAGTTGCGCGCTGATGCGAGTCTGCATCCAGAATAGGATTGGTATTGTTAATGTGAATCAGAATTTTGCGGGGCGCTCCGATAGCATCCAGCACTTCAATCATGCCGCCGGGACCGGATTGCGGCAAATGACCCATATCAGCTGATTTCTTTTTAGAAAATCCCAGCGTGATCATTTCGTCTTCTGTCCATAAAGTGCCATCGACCAATACGCAATCTGCGCTATGCATCGCCGCCTTGATGTGTGGTTCCAGCTGGCCCAAACCGGGTGCGTAAAACAATTTTTTCCCGGTAGCGATCTCTTCGATCAACAGCCCGATATTGTCACCTACTTGCGGTTGCTCGCGATGCGGGGAATAAGGCGGTGCTTTGCTTTTGAGTGGCAGCGGCGTAAAGCTAATACCTTCGATGCCTGGAATTTGTATCGCTGGGTAGTGCGTGAACTGATTGTTGGTTGGCAATGGATGCCATTGGACGCCGCAGTAATGCGACAACACATGCATTAACGGCAGTCCTGTCGTGAGGTCGTCCCAGACAGATGGTGTGCAATAAATGGGTAGCTGCTTGCCCTCGCGCAGCATCAATAATCCGGTGACATGGTCGATTTGTGCATCCATCAACACCACCGCTGCAATACCGGAATCACGTTTGTGACGGTTCGGTTGTAGCGCTGGTGTGTTGCGAATTTGAGTCAGTATATCGGGTGATGCGTTGATCAATACCCAATCGGTATCGTTGGCTGAGACAGCAATCGAAGATTGCGTACGCGCTGTTGCGTTGATGGTGCCGTTACGCAGGCCGTTGCAATTATGGCAATTGCAATTCCATTGCGGGAAACCACCACCAGCTGCCGAACCTAATACGATGATTTTCATGTGGAGAAGGTATTAAGCGAGGATTTAATAGGGAAGCAATTCAATAGCTAAATTGGCTGTCTTGATGCTGGTGATACGTACTATGCAATACAAAGTAATACAAAGTTGGGGTGAAGAACGGCGATTGCGTTAACAATCGCCGCAAAGCCTAAGTTGCAAGGCTCAATTAACGATTTGCAATGTACATCGTGATTTCAAAGCCAAAACGCATATCTGTAAAAGCAGGTGTAGTCCAGTTCATGTTTAATCTCCAGTTGTTATTAAAAAATACTACGGGTTGCTACTGTGGTTGCTACGGTAAAACTTTATTCCATTCACTCTCAGCGGGACGCTGATATTAAGGCAATCATCTAAATTTAGAGCAATTTTCATGCCCAAAACTTTGTTCCTTCTAGCAGAAATCGGTGATTGTCTGATATCACTAGTCTTGCGTAAATGTTATCAATAGGAGTTGAACTGCTCGCCTATTTGATACGGTACGGTATTGTCTCAAACTGTATCGAATACGCGTAATTACCACGTAACGATATGACAACAAGTGGTTATTCAATTGCGCACAAATAATATTCATATGTTCGAAATTGACACAGTCGTTCCGCCAACTGTTCAATTATCGGACCAGAAACATGACACTATCCGACCATCTTAAAGTCAGGCGATTGGCAGTTCCGCCGTCTCGAATGGTTTTATAAGCAATGTTGTCGATCTTAACCGACCGATCGACGATTCCTAGTTGATATTAGCAATGTACTGCGACAGGTTGATGATGTCATCGTCGGTCAGGTTCTTGCTTACGGCCGTCATATTGCCCGCATCATTGGTGCGATTGCGTGCTCTGAAATCCGTCAATTGCTTCACTATGTATTCATAGTGCTGTCCGGACAGTTTTGGAATTTCATTTTGTCCTTTCATTCCGCCCAAGTGACACATGGAACACAACACCTGTTCTGCTTTGGCAAAACCCAGTTTTACCCGAGCCGGATCAGCGGTGAATTTAATCGCTGTCGGTGTTTGCGCCGCAAAATAGGCTGCCAAATCCTGCATGTCTTCCTTCGATAGATTTGCCGCCATTGGGCTCATCATCGGGTTCACACGCGCACCCTCTTTAAAATCTCGTAGTTCCAGATACAAGTAACGCGCATTTTGTCCTGCAAGCACTGGAATCAGAGGCATAACCGAATTGCCGCCTGCTCCATGACAGGCCATGCAGGTCTCGGCTTTTTTCTTACCCGCTTCGATATCAACGGCGTGACTCTGAATGGAAAGCGTGGTCAACACCGCAAAAATTATATGGGAAGCTTTCATGTGTTTCGTATCCAAAATGATCTTGTAGAAGGAAAAGAGACCGGGCCAGGGGTGGATGCGGTCTCTATTTCCGTTATTCAACAGCAATTGTCGTGCCTAATGCCTGTTACAGATCACAGATTACAGACCAAACACAAAAATACTATTGCCGCGTTTGAAATCCATTTGTGAATTACCGCCTGCAGCAACGGCGATGTATTGCTTACCGTTGACTGAGTACGATACTGGTGGTGCATTCACGCCCGCGCCGCACTGGAACTTCCAGAGCAGTTTGCCGGTTTTTGCGTCGTAGGCCTTGAACCAGCCATTACCTTCGCCTGCAAACACCAGATTGCCAGCAGTTGCCAACGCGCCACCGATCATTGGTTGGTCGGTTTTTGCTTGCCATGCGATCTTGCCGGTATCGATATTCACAGCCGTTACGTTACCCGATTGCTCTTCGCCAGCTGCGTTTTTGAACGCGCCGCCAAGCCATAGCTTGCCGTTTGGATAGTTCGATCCATCAACCTGATAAGTCATCGGTTGATTCAGATTCAGCGCATAGGTCAAACGTGCACCTGCGTTGTAGGCCATTGGCGACCATTCAACACCACCATTTGCGCCCGGCAACATGCGTGCACCGGTGGCAGTAGGCAAAGTCCACATGTTTTCTTGTGGAATCATCGCATCTGAAAAACGAATCAAACTACCGTCCCGACGATCATGCACGTAGACGTGACCAGTTTTGCCAGCGTGTACGATTGCAGGAATCATCTTGCCGCTCTTGTCTTTAACATCGACCAGAATCGGTGGGCTTACAGCATCCAGATCCCATACGTCGTGCGCGATGTACTGGAAATGCCATTTGTATGCACCGGTATCAAGGTCGATGGCGACCAGTGAATCAGTATACAAGTTGTCGCCAGGGCGCTCTGCACCGTATAGGTCAGGCGATGGATTGCCGACTACGAAGTACACCGTCTTAGTGGCGCGATCAATTGCCGGAGTAGTCCAGACACCGCCGCCCAAGGTTTCATGGAAGTTGGATTTCTTGGCAAACGCGACTTTTTCAGCAGCGATGTCACGGTGCATATCACGGCCGGTTGCGTCGTTTTTCGCCCATACGCCTTCATGACCTTTTTCTGGAATGGTGTAGAACGTCCAGACCAGCTTGCCGGTATTAGTATCGAATGCTTTGACGAAGCCACGGATACCATATTCACCACCGTTTGTGCCGATCAGGACTTTACCGTCGATAACAGTTGGTGCCATTGTTTCGCTATAGCCTTTTTCAGGATCAGCGATTTCAGTTTCCCACAATAGCTTACCGGTCTTGGTGTCCAGCGCAATTAGCTTGGAGTCTAGTGTGCCCATATAGAGCTTACCGTCTGAGACCGCGACGCCGCGATTGTTTGGACCGCAACAGAACGTCGTCACTGGCCCCATCTTATGTTTGAAATGCCAGAATTCCTGACCGGTGACTGCATCAACTGCGTACACGTGGTTATAGGCGGTGGTCAGAAACATGACGCCATTGACCACAATTGGCGCAGTTTCCATCGACTCAACAACAGCAGTCTGGAAAATAAATTTAGGCTTCAGTGTTGCAACGTTTTTCGAATTGATTTGCGCAGATGGATAAAAGCGCGTCTGGCCGTAGTCGCCATTCGTGTGCAACCAGTTTTTGCTGTCTTTCGCAGCACCATCCAGCATCGCTTGACTGACGGGAGCCAGCGCTTGCGACATTGGCGGTATTTTGATACCGGCACCGCCTTCGGTTTCTTGCCCGCTGGACATTCCTGCGGCAACTATCATGCTTGCTGCCAGAGCGAATTGCCCTATTGTTTTATAACTTGAAATACGCATTACTATCCCCTTGGTAAGGTTGCCTATGCAACACAAATTTTTACTTTTGATTATGCTTTTTTTTTGTTAAAACATTTTGAGTATCAAAAAACAGACAGTGATTTGCCTAGTTCTTAATTCTGTTTTGGCATAATATCCCTATTTCATATTGCAATGTATTAAAAATAGAATGATGAGCTTAATAGCTAAATTCTATGCATCCGATACAACTAACAGGAACAAAACATGCGCGTAGTTCGATCAATCACTTTTTCAATCATTTTTTTAATACTAGGATCGGGATGGCTGAACGCCGTCCATGCCAACGACGAGCAAGTGGACTTGAATCGCCAGGCTTTAGCTGCCGCTCGAAGCGGAAATGCAAAAACGTTCAAAGAGTTTATCGAACTTGGGGCATCGCCCAATACGCGCAATAGAATCGGCGACTCGCTATTGATGAGTGCCATCAAAAACGGACAAACGGACATCCTTCTAATGCTGATAGAGCGCGGGGCGGACGTTAATCTGGCAAACGTTGCGCGGGTGACGCCTTTAATGGCTGTCGCTTATTATGGTCGGCCTGCCATGGCGCAGATTTTGATCGACAAAAAAGCCGACGTCAATGCGGTCGATCAAATGCACAAACCCGCCATGGTCTACGCGGCCGGTACCGGACAGACCGAGATCGTAAACATGCTGTTAAAGACCGGCGCTACCAGCGGCATTAAAGTTAATACAGTGTATCCAAACGGGCTTACCGCGCTGATGTGGGCTAGCGGTGCCGGTCACCTAGCGACGGTTCAAGCACTGCTGGATCAGGGTGCAGACGTGAACATGGTCGACAACCGTGGCAAAACCGCATTGCAGATGGCAGATGAAAATAGCCAGCTGGATGTCGTCAAACTGCTAAAACCACTGTAAACAACTCTCATTGGGTTGCGTACGCATTACCGGAAGTATTGGCGTTCCAATACTTCTTGAGCGCAGCGCAGTTCTTCCGTATCCAACGCGCATTCCACATTTTTTACCGACTAATGTGTCACGTATTAGTCACGTAATGAAGATGGGGTACGCGATTGAAAGTGTTGCTTTTTTTTGAATACTTTTGCTTAGCCCAGCAGTATCCCCCACTTCACCGTTATGAAGCTTTTCTGCCGAACGTTATCTGGTCGGCATGGATATTGCATAAAAGAATGATTGTTGGCTCACGTTATACAATTGTGGGTCGAAAACACAACTAAAAAAAAGACAAATAGGAGATTAAAAGATGGCGCATTGGAAATCTTTACCCGGCGCAAGTGAACTTGCACTCGGCAGCGTCCTGCTGATGTTACAAGGCCCCGTTTTTGCCGCTGGTGGTGCAGTTGTAGCCGATGAGAAGTTATCCGAGATTGTTGTTAACGGAACCACGCCGCTTCCTGGCCTCGGTTTGCCATTGCGCGACGTTGCCGCAAATATACAAACAGTCGCGGGAAAAGAGATTACGCGTCAACACGCTGGCAATATCACCGAATTTTTGGAGCAAAACCTGAATAGCGTCACGATCAATTCGGCGCAAGGCAATCCGTACCAGCCCGACGTCAATTATCGTGGCTTCACCGCATCGCCACTTTTAGGCACGCCACAAGGTCTTTCTGTGTTTCAGGACGGTGTGCGTATCAATGAGCCGTTTGGCGATGTTGTCAATTGGGATTTGTTGCCACAATCAGCTATTGCGAACCTGCAAGTAATGCCGGGTTCGAACCCGGTATTTGGCTTAAATACGCTCGGCGGTGCGCTCGCGATCACAACCAAAGATGGTCGAAATAACCCGGGCGGTCAGGTCGAAGTCTCTGGTGGATCGTTCGGTCGCAAGACGGTAGAAGTGGAGCAGGGCGGAACGGTTGGCAATATCGATTATTTTCTGACTGCCAACGACTCAAAAGATAAAGGGTGGGGCGATCACAATCCGAGTAGCGTAAAGCAATTTTTCGGTAAGCTCGGTTATCAGGACGCTGACACAAGGGTCGCGCTCAGTTTGACGGCGGCTGACAATGACTTGCAGGGTACGCAAACTATCCCGCGCGCATTTTTAAATAATCGCCGTCAGGCCTATACCTTCCCGGACGAAAACATCAACCGTGCGCAGCTTTGGAATTTGTCGGCGAGCCACTTCTTCAATGAAAAATTGCAGTTGTCGACCAATGCGTATTATAAAAACTACCATAACAATAATATTAGTAGTAACGTCAATGGGGACTACGACGCCGTTAATAATCCGGTGCCGGCTAATAATACCCGTTCGGTCATTGACCAAGGCAGTTATGGTTTCGGGGCGCAACTAAGTTATTTGGGTAAGCTGGGCAACATGAATAACCAACTGGTGGTTGGTGTATCCGGCGATTTTGCTAATTCACGCTTCAAGCAATCAAGACAGGATGCTGATTTCACTGCTAGCCGGGATACGATTGGTCTGGACGCCTTTATGTCTGGAACTGACGCCAAAACCCATAATAGCAATCTCGCCATTTTTATTTCCGATACATTAGCGCTCAACGACCAATGGTCATTGACCGGCTCTGGTCGCTATAACTATGCACGGGTGAATATTAGTGATCAAACGGGTAATCAGCCATTATTGAACGGGAAAAATACGTTTACTCGTTTTAATCCCGGCGTTGGCCTGACGTACAATCCGAGCCCGGCGATCACTGCCTACGCCACCTATAACGAAGGCATGCGCACCCCAACTGCGATCGAACTGGCTTGCGCCGATCCAAACGCTCCTTGTTCGTTACCGAACGATTTCATCGCCGACCCTGCATTAAAGCCGGTTATCGCCAGAACGGGTGAATTTGGTCTACGTGGAAAATTGGGTCCCGTATCCAGCTGGAGTGCTTCGATATTTAGAACCGCACTGGATAACGACATCCAATTTATCAGCAGCAGCGGCGCATCTGCCAGCACCGGATACTTTCAAAATGTGGGCAAGACCCGTCGGCAAGGAGCAGAAGTTGCAGCCCATACGATGGTCGGACCAGTCGGCGTGACAGCGAGTTATAGCTATATCGATGCAACCTATCAGACCGGCTTCGACGAGCACAGCGCCAGTAATTCAAGCGCCAGTGCAGCGGGTGTTATCACCGTCAATCGCGGCAACAAGTTGCCGGGTATTCCAGAAAATACCCTCAAGCTGCGCTTTGACTATGCACCAACGTCAAGCTGGAACATTGGTACTAATGTGGTCTACCGCAGTAATGTTTATGCGCGTGGCGACGAAAATAATCAGGATACGAACGGCAAGATTCCTGGCTACACAATGGTTAATCTTGACACCACGTATTCGCTTACCAAGCAATTGCAAATCTTTGCTCGGATAGATAATTTATTTAATCGTCAATATGCAAATTTTGGCGTTATCGGTCAAAATTTTTTCAATGGGCCAGGGCATTCGTTTGACGGTGGCAGTATCTCCAACGAGCAATTTATCGGCCCAGGCGCACCGCGTGGTGGTTGGATCGGTTTGAGATACTCGTGGAGCTAATGGCGGCTTCATGTCAAAGTCGTCTGAATCTTCCATCTGATTATTCTGCTAAATTCTTTTAAAGGTATCACCATCATGAAGTGTCATTTTCTGCGTAAAAATTCTTCAAGCGTTGCCCTCAATGGTCTTCCTATCTGTGCATCGCATACTTCTGGCGCCGCTTTCGGCGCGGTGCGTGGCGCGATCTTGATCGGTGCAGTGTTATCAGTTTTTTCACTCGGACTGTTGCCAGGCATTGCCAGCGCCAGTCCTTTTGCTTACGTACCTAACGAAAAATCGGGCACTATTTCTATTATTGATACCGCCAACGATACCGTCGTTGGCGAAATCAAGGCAGGCACCAAGCCACGCGGTCTGGCAGTGCGCCATGATGGAAAAGCCTTATACGTCAGTGACCAACCGACCAATTCGTTATCAATCGTTGACTTGGGTAGCCGAGCAGTTGTCGGCTCTGTAGCAGTCGGAGAGTCGCCTGAAGGTGTGGGGATTTCACCGGCTGGTGATTGGATCGTGGCAGCAAGTGAAATTACCAACTCGGTGAATTTCATTTCCACGGCGACAAACAAACAAGAATTCATCATCAAGACGAAGGGTAAGAATCCGGAACATGCGGAATTTAGCCCGAATGGTAAATGGCTTTATGTCAGCGCTGAAGAGGCAGACTCGATCGATATCATTGACATGACCAAGCGTGAGCAAGTTGATCTGGTCAAGCTCGGAAAACGTCCTCGCGGCATCGCCTTCACGCCCGACGGCACGCGTGCTTACATCGCAGCGGAACTTGAAAGCATGGTCTATGTAGTCGATGTTGCGACCCACAAAGTGATCGCGCAGGTAAAGGCTGGCACGTTCTCGAACGGCGTCACCATGGCTCCAAATGGCAAACGTGTTTATATTTCGAACGGAAAAGACTATACAGTGTCGGTCATCGATACTGCGACCAATACCGTGGTGGCGACTGTTCCGGTCGGCAAACGTCCGTGGAATATGGCGATCACACCGGATGGCAAAAAATTGTATGTTGCCAACGGTCGCTCTAACTCGGTATCAGTCATTGATACCGATACCAATCTGGTGAGTAAAGAAATCCCTGTCGGTGAATTACCTTGGGGCGTCGCTATCAGATGACCACGCCAACCAAGTACGCGTCTAACGACAGGTCAAGAGGCACGTTCGGCGGCAGGTTAGCCGGTTACCGCTTGCCTGCGATCGCCCTGCATTGGCTGGTTGGATTGTTAATCATCGGGATGCTTATATTGGGCTATTACATGATCAATGTACCCAAAGGCACGCCGGGGCGCGCGTTTTATTTTAACCTGCATAAATCCATCGGAGTGATGACCGGCGTATTGATATTGATACGTTTGGCCTGGCGTCTTACACACCGTGCGCCGCCGTTGCCGAACGCCATGCCGCGCTGGGAAGCACGCGCTGCGCAATGGAGTCATCGCCTGTTGTATCTATGCATGATTGTGCAGCCGACGAGTGGTTATATATCGTCGTCGTTCAACAAATATGGTGTGAAGTTTTTTGGCATTCCTCTACCTAAATGGGGCTGGGAAGATCCGGGTTTGCGCGATCTTTTTGGCCTTATCCATTATGTGGCAGGTGCGGTATTTACGGCACTGGTCGTGCTGCATGTTTTGGCCGCTTTCAAGCATCTGCTGATTGATCGGGATGGCATTTTTCAACGCATATTACGGCCATAATATTGGTTCGATGTTGCATTGAATAAATTGCGCAGCTCGGGTTCTAACTTAGTCTGTAACTCAGTTGGAACTAAGCAATGTTTTCCTGTAGTCATTTTCAATGAGCTAAAATCGGGCCGACGCAAAATCAACTCAGCGGCGGGTATTGAACGTCGCACCACATAACATGGTTGGACGGCGCAACGCCGTTGGTGCTCCATCGAGATTAAGCCCAAAGATTGATTAACGGCGCTGCTTCTTCGATCAGAAATGTTTTTAATACGTGGGCCGCTGGTGAGAGCCTTTTTGACGTTAAATGCGTCACGTGCCAGTGTCGCACAATCGGTAATCCTTCAATATCCAACAAAACCAAATGCCCGGATGCCAGTTCGTGCCGGATCGTCCGCAACGATAAAAAACTCAGTCCCATGCCCGCCATGACCGCCTGTTTGATCGTTTCATTGCTCGGCATTTCCATCACGATGGGTGGATTGATCTTGTACTCCGCAAACAGGCGTTCCATCAATTGGCGCGTTCCCGAGCCTTTTTCTCGTACGACAAATTCATGGTGTTCGAGGATAGACAGCGGCGCATTTCGTCTGCGCGACAGCGGATGCTGCGGTGCGCTGATAACACCTAGCGGGTTGGTAGCAAATATGTTGGCGGTGCAATCCAGCGTATCCGGCGCATGGCCCATGATTACCAGATCAATCTCATTGCGCGCAAGCAAATTCATGATGCTTTCACGATTGTGTATTTGCAGTACGACTTCAATTGCAGGGAATTTTTTGCGAAACAATACCAATAGCATCGGCACAAAATACTTCGCCGTGCTGACGATTGCCAGTTCCACGCGTCCCTTCTTGAGGCCACGCCTTTCTGCCATCGCATCTTCTAGTTGTTTCAATTGTGCAATGGCCCCAATCGCATATTGTTGGAAATCCTGGCCCGCATCCGTCAGGCGAATCTTGCGACCAATCTGTTCATACAGCGGGATGCCGATGGCTTCCTCAAGTTGCCGCATTTGCATCGATACCGCAGGCTGCGTGACGTGCATTTTTTCTGCCGCGCCGGAGACCGATAGTTCGCGTGCGACCAAAAGAAAAGTATCCAGCTGACGAAGAGTGTAGCGGCGCATAAAAAACCTCGAATTAAGATTTACCTATAAGTATTTTCTGATGCACATTTTAGTTTTATTTATTAGACCTGATGCTAGTCGTTTTATATAGTGAAGTCCATAGGCAAGTGCAACCAAAGTCTCGTGTAGATGTTGTTGAAATTTCTTGTCGTACCTGCGTGATGCCTGCGTCGATACACCTGATTTGCACGATTTTTTGGTGACACTTAAAAAGGACTTACACAAAGTCCTGAGGTTGTTAAACGGGTATCGGCCCAACTGAGGAGAGCACGATGGGAAGCAACGACGCAGGTCAGATCATGGATTCAAAGAAGCGCTATTCAGCAGGTGTTTTGAAATACGCCCAAATGGGTTATTGGGATGCAGACTATGTGCCGAAGGAAACAGATATCCTGGCCCTCTTCCGTATCACGCCACAAGATGGCGTTGATGCGATTGAGGCCGCTGCCGCAGTCGCCGGGGAATCATCGACTGCGACCTGGACCGTCGTATGGACTGATCGCCTGACCGCTTGTGATATGTATCGTGCCAAAGCGTATAGGGTTGATCCGGTACCGAACAATCCTGGTCAATATTTTTGTTGGGTCGCCTACGATTTGTCATTGTTTGAGGACGGTTCCATTGCCAACGTTACCGCGTCGATTATCGGTAATGTATTTAGTTTCAAACCGTTAAAAGCAGCACGTCTGGAAGACATGAAGTTTCCGGTTTCCTATATCAAAACCTTCCCAGGTCCACCGACCGGGATCATCGTTGAGCGTGAACGCCTGGATAAATTTGGACGCCCTTTGCTCGGTGCGACGACCAAACCTAAATTGGGTTTGTCAGGACGTAACTACGGCCGCGTTGTTTACGAAGGTTTAAAGGGTGGACTCGATTTCATGAAGGATGACGAGAACATTAATTCGCAAGCGTTCATGCATTGGCGCGATCGTTTTCTGTTCGTGATGGAAGCGGTCAATCGCGCCACCGCAGCAACCGGTGAAGTCAAAGGTCATTACCTGAATATCACTGCTGGAACGATGGAAGAAATGTATCGTCGTGCCGAGTTCGCTAAGGAGTTGGGATCGGTGGTCGTCATGGTCGATTTGGTAGTCGGCTGGACTGCGATCCAATCGATGTCTTACTGGTGTCGTCAGAACGACATGATGCTGCACATGCATCGTGCTGGTCATGGCACTTATACACGTCAGAAGAACCACGGCGTCTCGTTCCGCGTGATTGCAAAATGGCTCCGTATGTGCGGTGTCGATCACTTGCATACAGGTACAGCAGTTGGCAAGCTTGAAGGCGATCCAATGATCGTGCAGGGTTATTACAATATTTGCCGCGATACACAGACCAAGATGGACTTGGAGCGCGGAATATTTTTTGATCAGGATTGGGGCTCATTGCGCAAGGTGATGCCGGTCGCTTCCGGCGGCATTCATGCGGGACAAATGCACCAGTTGCTGGACCTGTTTGGCGATGATGTGATATTGCAGTTCGGTGGCGGTACGATCGGTCATCCGCAAGGCATCCAGGCAGGCGCAGTTGCTAACCGCGTGGCGTTGGAGACGATGGTATTGGCGCGTAATGAAGGCCGCGATATCAAAAATGAAGGACCACAAATCCTGCGTGATGCAGCCAAGTGGTGTACACCATTGAAAGCGGCGCTTGATACATGGGGTGAGATTTCATTCAACTATGCATCAACCGATACGTCTGATTTTGCACCGACTGCTTCGGTTTCATAAACCTGAATTTACGGTAAAAAATCGTTCATCCGCGCATCACGTTAATTATAGAATTGAAGAGGATCATCATGCGAATTACTCAAGGCACATTTTCATTTTTGCCCGATCTGACCGACGCACAAATCACTAAGCAAATCGATTATTGTCTCGAAAAAGGCTGGGCGTTAGCGGTTGAATATACCGACGATCCCCATCCACGCAACACCTATTGGGAAATGTTTGGACCGCCGATGTTTGATCTGCGTGATCCGGCAGGCATTATGCAGGAACTGACCAATTGTCGGAAGACGTTTCCCCAGTATTACATCCGCCTGACGGCGTTTGATTCGAGTCAGGGTGTAGAGTCGCTGGTGATGGCGTTCATCGTCAATCGTCCTGAAGTCGAGCCTGGCTTCAGATTGGTGCGGCACGAGGAAGCGGGGCGGACGATTCGTTACAGCATTGAGAGTTATGCGGTGCAAGCCAAGCCGGAAGGTGCGCGGTACTAGTCCGTTATTTTTTTAAGAGCGAGTGAATTATGCAAACGCCGAATATCTTATCTGCCGTGCCAGTTGATCCGGTCGCATCAGGAAACCCCTTTGCACAAGCATTGGCAGCTTCTGGTATTACCGAATTGTTAGCGCAACTGGATCGCGAATTGATTGGTCTTGCACCTGTCAAGCAGCGTATTCGCGATATTGCCGCCTTGTTGCTAGTCGACAAGCTACGCGCAGAACGAGGATTTTCGGCGGGGGCACCGAGTCTGCATATGTGTTTTTCGGGCAATCCCGGTACGGGTAAAACCACCGTTGCCTTACGAATGGCGGAGATATTGCATCGCCTGGGTTACGTCAGAAAAGGTCATCTGATCGCCGTCACACGCGACGATCTGGTCGGCCAGTATATCGGTCACACCGCACCTAAGACTAAGGAAGTGCTGAAACGGGCGATGGGCGGTGTGTTGTTTATTGACGAGGCTTACTATCTCTATCGCCCTGAAAATGAGCGTGATTACGGGCAGGAAGCAATCGAAATTTTATTACAGGTGATGGAAAATAGTCGCGATGATCTGGTGGTGATTCTGGCCGGTTATAAAGACCGGATGGATAAATTTTTTGAGTCCAATCCTGGCATGTCGTCGCGCATTGCTCATCACATCGATTTTCCTGATTACAGTACGGGAGAACTATCCCAGATTGCCGATCTAATGTTGCAGACGATGCAGTATCGGTTCGATGATGAGGCGGTTGCAGTCTTTTCTGACTATCTGAATCGTCGTATGTTGTTGCCGCATTTTGCTAACGCCCGCAGTGTACGTAATGCGCTGGATCGTGCACGTTTGCGACATGCTTCGCGCTTGATGAACGATGCCGACTCTGCAGCGAATGACGTGACGTTGACCACTATTACCGCTCCCGATTTATTGGCAAGCCGCGTATTTGCGCAGGGACCTTCGCTGATTGACACAAAGGAGCACTAACAATGCAAACGCAGTCGCAGGTAACTATTCCAAATAACGTTGCAGCCGCCGAAACTGCCAGCAGCATGAGTACCGCAGGGACACTACGCGCGCTAATTTTTGATGTGGACGGTACGTTAGCCGATACCGAAACCGCTCACCGCAATGCCTTCAATGCGGCATTTGTTGAAGTCGGGCTTGACTGGCATTGGAATGAATCACTTTATGCCGGCCTCCTTGACGTGACCGGCGGTAAGGAAAGATTGCTGCACTACTGGAATATTATCGACCCCGACGAATCCAGTGGTTACAAAGTGCAGGAAACCATCAACGCCGTACACGCCATTAAGACGCAACATTATGCAGCGCTGGTGAGTGGCGGCAAATTGTCTTTACGGCCTGGAATCTTGCGATTGATACATGAGGCGCACGCAGCGGGTATGCCGATGGCGATTGCTACCACCACCACACCGGCCAACATCGATGCACTATTGCGGACGTCTTTAGGCGACGATTGGCGACAGTTCTTTGTCGCGGTCTGCGATGCCTCGACGGTCAAAAATAAAAAGCCTGCACCGGATGTATATCTGGCTGCGCTGGAAGCGCTTGGGTTGCCCGGCGCTGATTGTCTGGCTTTCGAAGATTCCGAGAACGGGCTGCGTGCAGCCGTTGCGGCTGGGATTCCTACGTTGATCACGCCGAGTACTTTTACCGCTGGTCAGCAGTTTGCAGGCGCATTGCTGATAGTGCCGCATCTTGGCGATCCGGATCAACCCATGCATCAACATGTTCCCGGCGCCGACCAGCGTTGGGTCGACCTGGCGGCACTGCGCCGCTGGCATTACGGCACTCTATTTGAAGCGGCATAACATGACTACTCCACACATCTCTTCCATGTCGACAACGCAGGGACTTCGTATTGCACCATCAATCTTGTCCGCAGACTTTTCGCGACTGGGCGAGGAAGTCCGCGCCATTGAAGCTGCAGGAGCAGACTTGATTCATTTTGATGTGATGGACAATCATTACGTACCAAATCTGACCATGGGACCGATGGTGTGCGAAGCCATCCGCCCACATGTGACGATACCTATTGACGTCCATTTGATGGTCGAGCCGGTGGATGCGTTGATACCGCTGTTTGCTAAAGCGGGCGCGAATATTATTACATTCCATCCAGAGGCGAGTCGTCACGTTGATCGTACATTGAGCTTGATTCGCGAGCACGGTTGTCGGGCTGGATTGGTTTTTAATCCAGCGACACCCCTGGATGTGCTGGATTACGTCATGGATAAAATTGACATTATTCTATTGATGAGCGTCAATCCGGGCTTCGGTGGGCAAAAATTTATTCCCAGTACGCTCACCAAACTCAAAGCAGCGCGTGCACGCATTAATGCCCATTTGGCTGCTGGTGGTCAGGAGATCTGGCTGGAGGTCGACGGCGGCGTCAAGGCAGACAACATCCTTGCGATTCAGCGTGCGGGAGCAGACACATTCGTCGCAGGCAGCGCCGTGTTCGGCGCGCCGGATGCTGATCAAGGTTATCGCACCATCATGCAGCAACTGCGTTCACAGCTTAATGCAGAACGGATGATGTAAAAATTGATGCAACTACAAATACAATCGTATCTAAAAAAATAATGTAAGTATATATAGGAGACCGGCATGCCTTTAACCCACCATCGCACGACACTGACCCAATTCTTAATTGAAGAGCGGCGTCAATTTCCGGAAGCCAACGGCGATTTCAATAGCTTGATCTTGAACGTCGCGCTGGCCTGCAAAAGTATTGCGCGCGCGGTTGCTTTTGGCGCGTTAGGTGGCGTACTAGGTAACGCTGCAGGATCTGATGGCACGAGCGCCTCGGTCAATGTACAGGGCGAGACGCAAAAGAAACTGGATGTCATGAGCAACGATACCTTCTTGCATGTGACGGAGTGGGGCGGTCAATTGGCGGGAATGGCATCTGAAGAAATGGAACTTCCGTATCAGATTCCAGAGCAATTCCCAAAGGGAAAATATCTTCTCGTATTTGATCCGCTGGACGGCTCATCCAACATCGATGTCAACGTCGCGGTGGGGAGTATTTTTTCTGTGCTGCGTGCACCGGACGGTATTGAGTATGTTACCGAAGACAGTTTCTTGCAACCCGGATCGCAACAAGTTGCTGCGGGTTACGCAATTTATGGCCCCGCAACGATGTTGGTGTTGACGGTTGGAACTGGCGTAAGCGGTTTCACGCTTGATCCTAACCTGGGTGAATTCATGCTCACCCATCCGGATTTGCAAATCCCACCCGACACCAATGAATTCGCGATCAATACATCCAACAGTCGCTTTTGGGAAGAACCGATTAAACGTTACGTCGACGAATGTGTTGCCGGTAAGAGCGGTGTGCGCGATAAAGATTTCAATATGCGCTGGATCGCCTCAATGGTCGCGGAAGCGCACCGTATTTTAATGCGCGGTGGCGTATTCATGTACCCGCGTGATACCAAAGATCCGAGTAAATCCGGTCGTTTGCGCCTGCTGTATGAAGCCAATCCAATCGGCTTCATCATGGAGCAAGCGGGTGGCAGAGCCAGCACCGGGCGTGAAGCGATTATGTCAGTTGAACCGACCTCTTTACATCAGCGTATTGGTCTCATTTTTGGATCGCGTAATGAGGTCGAGCGGATAGAGGCTTATCACCATGCGCCAGTGAGGGACGAGCTGTCGAGTCCGTTATTCAATGAGCGCAGTTTGTTTCGGGTTCCTGCTTAATAGTTATCGATAGTGCGGTTTCATTTTTTTTACTTAGCCGCAGCGCAACTATTCTGATGTATAGCAGGGATTTTCCCCGCACCCGCATCACGTAATTCTCACCAATACTTTGAGAGATCACCATGTCCGAACGCTATCCAATCATTGCGATTACCGGTTCTTCGGGGGCGGGAACGACGTCCGTCACGCGCACTTTTGAGAATATTTTCCGTCGTGAGAACGTCCGTTCGGTGATCGTCGAGGGCGATAGTTTTCATCGCTATGATCGTCAGGAAATGAAAGTAAAACTATCTGCTGCCGAGGCGAGTGGTGACAATAATTTCAGTCACTTCGGCCCTGACACCAATCTTTTTCCTGAGCTCGAAGCGCTATTTTCGAACTATGCAAAAACCGGTAACGGACGGCGTCGCAAGTATTTGCACGACGTAGAAGAAGCAGCACCATACAAACAAGAGCCAGGCACTTTTACGCCTTGGGAAGATTTGGATCCCAACAATGATTTATTGTTTTACGAAGGTTTGCACGGCGGGGTGGTGACCGAGAAAGTCAATATCGCCCAACATCCGGATTTGCTGATTGGTGTTGTTCCCGTCATCAACCTTGAATGGATCCAAAAATTATGGCGCGACAAGTCGAAGCGTGGCTATTCAACAGAAGCTGTGACCGATACGATCCTGCGCCGTATGCCGGATTATGTGAATTATATTTGCCCGCAGTTTTCGCATACACATGTCAACTTTCAGCGCGTGCCTTGCGTGGATACATCGAATCCTTTCATCGCGCGGGAAATTCCTGCACCTGATGAGAGTTTGGTGGTGATTCGATTTGCCAATCCAAAGGGCATCGATTTTCAGTATCTGCGCAATATGGTGCATGACTCGTTTATGTCGCGTGCCAATACGATCGTTGTACCTGGCGGAAAGATGGAGTTGGCGATGCAGTTGATATTCACACCATTCATCCTGCGTATGATGGAACGTAAAAAACGCGCAGCAAGTTTACTCTGACCGGGGACCAACATGAACGCTCCAGAAAAATTAGCGGTAACGACGGCAACGCCAGCGGATGCTTTACGATTTTTAGCCGCCGATGCGGTGGAAAAAGCCAAGTCCGGCCATCCCGGTGCGCCGATGGGAATGGCGGAAATAGCAGATGTTCTGTGGCGTCGCCATCTACGTCATAATCCGGCTGATCCAAAGTGGCTTAATCGCGACCGTTTCGTTTTGTCCAATGGCCATGGCTCGATGTTGCTCTACGCATTATTGCATTTGACTGGCTATGATTTGCCGATAGAGGAATTGAAACAGTTTCGCCAGATGCATGCCAAGACGCCCGGTCATCCCGAGGTGGATGTCACTCCTGGTGTAGAAACAACGACTGGTCCACTCGGTCAGGGTTTGTCGAATGCGGTTGGCATGGCGCTGGCAGAAAAAATGCTGGCCGCTAATTTCAACCGTCCCGGCCACGCGATCATCGACCATCATACCTACGTCTTCGTTGGTGACGGTTGCCTGATGGAAGGCATCAGTCACGAAGTCAGCTCACTAGCCGGCACGCTGGGTCTGGGAAAGTTGATCTGCTTTTACGATGATAACGGGATTTCTATCGATGGTAACGTCAAAGGATGGTTTGCTGACGACACGCCAAAACGTTTCGCTGCTTATGGCTGGAATGTGATTGCCGCAGTCGATGGTCACGATGTGGAGGCGCTTGATCGGGCCATTCGTCAGGCTAAATCGCAGAGTAGTCAACCAACTTTGATTTGCTGTAAAACCATCATCGGAATGGGCGCACCGAACAAAGCCGGTGGTCACGATGTACATGGCGCACCATTGGGGGCTGTGGAGATTGCGGCGATGCGCGCAGCAAAAGGCTGGACTGCTGCGCCGTTTGAGATTCCGGACGAGATGGCGACAGCGTGGGATGCGCGCACCGCTGGTCAAGCGCGGCAGGCTGAATGGAACGTTCAGTTTGCGCAGTATCAAGCGGAACATCCGGCATTGGCGTCGGAATTGAATCGCCGGATAGCGGGAACGTTGCCCGCAGATTTAGGTGCGGTATTTGATCGGCTTATTAATACGCAAGGCGAACTTCACAAGAAAATTGCAACGCGTAAAGCTTCGCAAATTGTGCTTGAAGCGATTAGTGCGACGCTGCCCGAGTTTTTTGGTGGCTCGGCAGATTTGACCGGCTCGAACCTTACCAATGTCAAAGCATCGGTGTGGGTCAATCATCAAAGCGATGGCATTGGTAATTATCTGAGTTATGGCGTGCGCGAGTTCGGCATGGCTGCGATGATGAACGGCATGGCATTGTATGGTGGATTTATTCCGTACGGCGGTACATTTATGACGTTCTCCGATTACTCGCGCAATGCGATTCGGATGGCTGCATTGATGAAGCAACGGGTAATTCATGTGCTCACGCATGACTCTATCGGATTGGGTGAAGATGGTCCAACGCATCAGCCGATTGAGCACGCTGCCAGCTTGCGTTTAATTCCCAATAACCGACTCTGGCGACCGTGCGATGGCGTGGAAACTGCGGTGGCGTGGCAAGCCGCGATCATACGTACGGATGGTCCGACCTGTCTGATTTTCTCGCGGCAGGCATTGACACCATTTGTACGCAATGCGACGCAAATCGGCGACATCTCTCGCGGCGGTTATATATTGAGCGAGTCGCTAGCGGACCTTAAAGCGCCACAAGTTGTGCTTATTGCGACCGGCTCAGAAGTAGAGATTGCTGCCGCGGCAGCGATGCGTTTAAGTCAAGATGGGATTGCAGTTCGCGTAGTGTCGATGCCATGTGTTGAGGTATTTTATGCGCAAGATAGCGGTTACCAAAAGAGCGTTCTACCAGACGGCATTCCACGCGTCAGCATCGAAGCCGGCATCACCTGGTTCTGGCGCGCTGTCGTTGGAGAAGGGGGCATCGCCATGGGTATCGATACCTTCGGTGAGTCGGCACCCGCTGAACAATTGTATGACCACTTTAAACTGACCGCGGAGCGCATGGTTGACTGTGCGATGTCCGTCATGAGGAGCACATGATGGGACGCACTAATACATCTCAACGCACGGCCCTGATCGACCTTGATGGCACGTTGGTGGATACGGCACCGGATATTTTTGCAGCGGTCGACCGCATGCTGGGCGATCTGCAGGTCGGGCCATTGCCATATCAGACAGTGTGCGATTTTATCGGTAAGGGAGTGCCGAACCTTGTTCGTCGGGTGCGAGAAACTAAGGGTATCGTCGATTTTTCGGAAGAGGATTTAATCGCACATTTTTATCGGCATTACAGGCAGACAAATGGTCATTTTGGTTTTGTTTTTCCTGGGGTCAGGGAAGGTTTAACCGCTTTTAAATTGGCCGGATACAAATTGGGTTGTATCACCAATAAGCCTTTTGAACTGGCCGAATCGTTATTGCAGATTGCCGGACTTGATGGCTACTTTGACATTCTGGTCGGCGGCGATTCACTGCCGACCATGAAACCCGCACCAGAGCCGCTTCTGCACGCTTGCGACTATTTGAAGACGCGCCCGGAAAATGCGGTAATGGTCGGCGATTCTGGTGTCGATGTCGCTGCCGCCCGCGCTGCGGATATTCGAGTCTACGTTGTCCGTTACGGCTATCCAGGGCCAGCAGGATTGGATGCGCTGGAGTGTGATGGCTTGATCGATTCGTTATTGCAATTAGCCCAGCAAATCACCAATCCGGCTTCACTTTGTGTAAGTGAAGTAAATGAGATGGTCAGATAGTCGCGGTAGCGTTTGCAGCTGCACCATCCGACGCTCTCAAAGAAGCGCCGGATGGTCTAACCAAGACATTCGCAAGGAGAATATCGCATTATGCAATTCAAGAAATTGACCGATTTTTCACCCGTTCAGCTATCCGGGCAAAGCGTATTTATTCGCGCCGATCTAAACGTTCCGATTGATGATGCGGGCAATATAACGGACGACACCCGTATCCGCGCTGCGTTAGTGGGAATACGTTTCGCGGCAGAAGCTGGCGCTCGCGTGATGGTGACCTCGCATTTGGGACGGCCGACTGAGGGCGAACTAAAGCCCATCGAATCACTCGCGCGGGTGGCTGAGTCTCTGGGCAAGTATTTGGGCCAATCCGTCAGATTAGTGAAAAATTGGATTAGTGAAGAGTTTTCGGTAGCGGATGGCGAGATCGTTTTATTGGAAAACTGTCGCGGTAATGTTGGTGAGAAAAGCAACGGCGCAGCGTTGTCAAAAACCATGGCGGCACTCTGCGATATTTATGTCAATGATGCCTTCGGCACTTCGCACAGAGCCGAAGCCACCACAGAAGGCATGGCGCACCACGCCAAGATCGCCTGCGCCGGACCTTTGATGGCGGCAGAGTTGGATGCCCTGACCACTGCGCTGGCGAACGCCAAAAGGCCGCTCGTAGCAATTGTCGCCGGTTCAAAAGTTTCTACCAAACTGACGATTTTGGATGCGTTGGCTGAGAAGGTGGACCTGTTAATTGTCGGCGGCGGTATTGCTAATACTTTCCTTTTGGCGCAAGGTTCGGCAATTGGCAAGTCATTAGCGGAACCTGATCTGGTGGATGAAGCACGCTCCATCATCACCAAAATGCAGGCGCGAGGAGCGGCGGTGCCACTGCCAAGTGACGTGGTATGTGCTAAACGGTTTTCACCTGATGCGATTGCGACGATTAAGGCAATTGGAGATGTCGCGGAGGATGATCTGATTTTTGATATTGGCCCTGATAGCTCGGCAGCGCTGGCAAAGACGTTGCAGGGCGCTGGAACAATTGTGTGGAATGGGCCGGTTGGGGTGTTTGAATTTGCGGCGTTTTCGGACGGCACGCGAGTGGTGGCGGAGGCGATTGCGGCGTCGCCGGCTTATTCGATTGCTGGGGGTGGGGATACTGTTGCTGCGATTAATGCTTTTGGGATTGCAGATCGGATTGATTATATTTCTACTGCTGGTGGGGCGTTTTTGGAGTTTTTGGAGGGGAAGGAGTTGGCTGCTGTGGCGGTGCTTAATGAGAGGGGTGGTTGATTGATATGGCGTTAGGTGGATAGTGTTAGTCGACGGCTTTGGTTTATTGACACGGTTATTACTCCGTGGATGCTGGTCGGGGGTAGCCCGACAGCTAGTTACTTTCTTTTGCTTCGCCAAAAGAACAGTAACCAAAGAAAAGGCGACCGCAACTGACGCTGCCCTTCGGGTTTCCAAGCATTTCAGCCGCCAGTCGGGTTGAAAGACCAACTCGCTTCGCTCAAACATGTCTTCCAACAATTCCCGACTGACAGCTGAAATACTTGGCAGCGTCCATGACGGGTACGTCAAGAACCAATTCAAAAACAACCGCAACGTCAAAGGTGGCTGCGCCTGCAAGGTCAAGAACAACGTCAAAGGTGGTTGCATCTGCAACGTCAAGAACAGTGTCAAAGGTGGCTGCATCTGCAATGACAACATCTACTGCAACTTAATCACAATGACCGGAAAGGAAAGATTTTTAAAAAATACTTCCGTCATAACACCAATTTTCTCGCTGATTTTTTAGCTGTTGTCACGTTGCAGGCGCAGCCACCTTTGACGTTGCTCCTGACGTTGCAGGCGTAGCCACCTTTGAAGTTGTTCTTGACCTTGCAGGCGCAGCCACCTTTGACGTTGCTCCTGACGTTGCAGGCGTAGCCACCTTTGAAGTTGTTCTTGACCTTGCA